>DXIQ01000101.1 GCA_019112785.1 Candidatus Blautia stercorigallinarum | reverse complement strand
CACTGCTATACTTTAACCATAAAATAAATCAACAGAAAAAACAGAAAGGACTGATACCACCAAAATAGTTAGATTTCCATTCATAATTTAAAAGAAAGGACGGTACGGACCACCAGAAACTTAAACTTCTTCTAAAATAATTTTAAGTTAAAAAGAATTAAAAATTACGAAACGAGGTATCCGCCAATGGATAACGAAATACGTTAAAAGGCAACATTCCGAATCGAAATTCAGAATGTTGCCTTTTCTATTGTCTTCTTGATTCATCCTATCGATCTACAGCAATACCCGCAGCGCTCCAAAAACGCCTGCGCTGGCAGTAGCCATAATGATCCCGGCAAGGACCACACCCAGCATAACGGCGATAACGCTGGACTTGAAATCCATATCCAGGATACTGGCCGCCAGAGTACCTGTCCAGGCCCCTGTTCCCGGAAGAGGGATTCCTACAAAGATCATCAGCGCCACAAAAAGGCCTCTGCCTGCTTTTTCCTGCAGCTTCTTTCCGCCTCTCTCTCCTTTTTCCAGACAGAAGGAAAAGAATTTTCCGATCACAGGCTTGTCCGCCCCCCAGATCAGCACCTTTCTTGCAAAAAAGTAAATAATGGGTACCGGCAGCATATTTCCCAGGATCGCAATGATATAATACTGCACCAGCGGGAGGTTCATAGCCTCCGCAATAGGAATTGCACCTCTCAGCTCAACCAGCGGGACCATTGATACAAAAAAAACGATCAGATATTTTGTCAGCATGGGATTCTCCTTTTCTCGATTTCATACTCTGCCTTCTGGCAGGGCATATATAAAGGGCTGTTGCTGTAAAACCTGTATTTTCACAGCGACAGCCCAAATATATCATTCTTTCTTCCTGGAAGCAAGTATTTCCTCCTGCTTTCCCGGTTTTTTTACAAAAATTTTACAGAAAGGTCTTACTCTGTTCTTTCATCTCCCCAGAAGAAAAGAGCCACGGTTCCCGGACCTGTATGAGTGCCGATCACGGTTCCGATGCTGTTGATCATAACCTTGCCATTCAGCTTTGGAAATTTCTCCTCGATCATATCCGCTACCTTTCTTGCGTCTTCCATGCAGGCGGAATTAGAAATAAAGCATTTACCGCTGTAGTCCAGACCTCCCTGGGCGTGTTCCTCCATTCTCCTGACCATTTCCCGGATCACCTGTTTTTTACCCCTGTATTTATTTCTGGGGATCAGTTTTCCTTCATTATTTACATTCATCAGAGGGCAGATATTCAGAGCCTGGCCGATAAATCCTGACACCTTGGAAATCCTTCCGCCCCGTATAAAGCTGGTAAGGTCTGTAGAGAAAAACCAGTGATGGAGCTTGTTCTTATTCTCTTCGATCCATCTGGCGTTTTCCTCCAGATCCATCCCCCTCTCCTGATTTTCCAGAGCCTGGTCCACCAGAAGGCCGAAGCCAGAAGAAGCTGCCAAAGAGTCGATGACCACCACCTTCCTGTCCGGATATTTTTCTTCCATCTGGGCTTTTGCGATATTCGCCGAATTGTACGTTCCGGAAATGCCGCTGGATAAAGTCAGGTGGAGAACGTCTTTCCCTTCCTTCAGCACCGGTTCAAACAGCTCCATATACTGCTCTACATTAACCTGAGCGGTGGTTGGCTGGGCGCCGTCGGCGATCATCTGGTAAAAATCCGCAAAGGATACGGATTTTTCCAGATCGTCCGGATATTCCTTCCCGTCCAGCAGGAAATGAAAGCAGGCGTAGGGAACCTTTTTTTCCTCAAAATAAGAAGCCGGCATATCTGCTGTAGAGCAGCAGGTGATTACATATTCGCTCATGAAACTCTCCTCCCAAAATCTTAATTCCTATACATACGATGTATATCTTTCTTTTACCATAAAGCGGAGAGCCAGAAAAACCGTCACGCTCGTCTGGCATCCGCCGTGGATACTGACATCGTTGCGGATAGTATACCATCTCTGTAAAAATTTGAAAAGCGGATCAGTCTAATTTCAGGATCATTTCCAGGATCCTTTTTGCACAGATCCTGATCTCCTCCCGGCTGATCAGTCCTTTCTCAAGAGCCATCAGCAGCCTGTCCGGATAGCCGCAGCCCATCTTTATATCGTTTCCTGCTTTTGCCTCTTTATAATGTTCGCCTCTGGTCCACCAGTCTGTGGTTACGATTCCCTTAAATCCCCATTCTTCACGCAGAATACCGGTAAGCAGATCCTTATTTTCTGAAGCCCGGTGTCCGTTGATCAGATTATAAGAAGACATGATGGTCCAGGGATCCGCTTCTTTTACCACGATCTCAAAACCTTTCAGATAGATTTCTCGCAAAGCTCTCTCTGAAACCCTGGAGTCGCTGTCCTTCCGGTTGGATTCCTTGTTATTGCAGGCAAAATGTTTTACCGAAGCCGCCACGTGCTGGGACTGGATGCCTCTTACCATCGCTGCACCCATTTTCCCTGCTACCAGGGGGTCTTCCGAATAATACTCAAAATTTCTTCCGCAGAGAGGGCTTCTGTGGATATTCATGGCCGGAGTCAGCCAGATCCCGATGTTATTCTCCTTTACCTCCCGGGCTCCGGCAGCACCTACTTCCTCCACCAGCTCTGTATTCCAGGTGCAGGCCAGCATTGTAGCGCAGGGCCAGGCGGTTGTATACACATGGCACTGAGGCTGGATCCTGAGGCCGGCAGGACCGTCTGCGGTCATAACATTGGGAACTCCGTATTCTCTCAGATTCCCCATTCCATAAGTATTTGCCACGCCGGTATTGGGCTGTCCCCCCAGCAGTTCTGCCAGGTCTCTGTCTGAGAGCTGCTCCATAAAGTCTTCCAGGCTGAGTTTCCCTTCCGCTACTTCCTTTAGCCGGCGTTTTTCTGAACCTTTTATTTCGCTCCGGAGCATCTGGCCGTAGCCTCTGTCCGCCGGTTCCATACCTTCCAGCAGATCCATGTCCTGCTCAGGCAGTCCCAGAGGCTCTTTCTCCTGCTCCCTTTCCGGCAGCATTTCATAGGAACCGTCGCCGGTGAGACGTTTTGGCAGATGATAGGGCGCTGCCTTACTGGCAAGCTGACAGATGACGCGGTCCTCTCCCAGCTTCCAGGGTTCTCCACATTTTTCCAGATTTTCCGCAGAGTTTCCCACATAAAAGCTGTAAGCTCCTGCCTCCAGCACATAGGCAGACCTGCGGATCTTCCCCATGTCGTCAAAGGAAGCCATGGAAGATACCGGAAATTCCAGGAGCATCCTCTGGCTCTCTCCCGGCGCCAGCAGTCTGGTCTTTTCAAAGGCCGCCAGCTCCAGAGCCGGTTTTCCCAGTTTCCCCTGGGGCGCGCTGTAGTATACCTGGACTACTTCTTTTCCCGCTCTTTTTCCCAGGTTGGTGACCTCTGCTTTTACCTTCACTTTTTCTTTCTCCACTTTCAGATCTTTCACGGCAATTTCAAAGGTAGTGTAAGAAAGGCCGTATCCAAAAGGATAGATCACTTTTTCCTTTGCCTGAGGGAAGGACTCAAAGTACCGGTATCCAACATATATATCTTCCTCATAGTTTACATAGTCCAAAGACTCATGAAAGCTTTCGGAAGAGGGGTAGTCCTCCAAAGTCCCGGCGAATGTATCGGTCAGCTTGCCTGATGGATTCACATCTCCACATAAGATATCCGCCGCCGCCAGACCGCCTTCGATCCCGCCCTGCCAGGCCAGGAGCACAGAAGAAATCTTTTCATCTTCTTTAAACCAGGAGGTATCCAGCATACCGCCTACATTCAGGACAACCGCCACATGAGGGAAGGCGGTTTTTACTTTTTCCACCATCTTCTTTTCTGCTTCTGTAAGACAGAAATCTCCGTTTTCAAAAATTTTTGCAGAAAGCTGTGCCAAAGACTGGTCTCCCCCTGCAAAAGCCTTATCCGCAATGCTCTTTCTGTCCCAGCCTTCTCCGGAATACCGGCAGATGGTTATGATCGCCGTATCGGTAAATGCCTTGGCCTGGTTCAGCAGCTCCTCTGGCACTTCCGGTTCCAGGGTCATACCCGGACAGTAGCCCCGGGCATACTGTCCCTGTATCTCCTTTTCATAATATCCGGCGGCCGGCCAGAATACTTCCACCTTTCCTTCCTGTTCCTTGAGCTTCAACCCTTCCATAAGGTTTCTGGTATAAGCTACGGTCACATCGCCGCTTCCTCCGCCGCCTTTTACATAATCCACACAGGCTTTGCCAAAGACAGCCAGCTTCTGTCCCTTCTGAAAAGGAAGCAGAGGGCCCTGGTTCTTCAGCAGTACCATTCCTTCTGACGCGGCCCTTCTGGACAGTTCTATATGCTCCCGGCTTCCTGTTACTCTTTTTCCCGCTTTCCCCAGAGGCAAGCAGGGCTGATAAAAAAATCTCGTCCATTTTTCCATTGTAAAATCCTCCCGCTGTAATCGTCTTTATGCTTCTCTTTCCTGTCTCTGCGCTTTCCTGAAAATTTCCGCTTACAGTTCATACTTATAAATATACATTTCCATGCGTTTTCTCTGTCCGCCCATATCCAGGATCTTCTCTGACGCAGCGATCCGCTGACAGCCCTTTTTCTCATAAAATTTGTAATCACAGGTTGTATCGGTAAAAAAGAAAAAATTCTTTCCGCCGCTGTTTTGCATGTACGCTTTTGTATCCTCCCACAGCCGGCTTCCCAGACCTTTTCCCTTCTTGTTCCTCATAATGTTCAGATAGATCAGTTCTCCATCAAACTTTTCTCCCTGTTCTTTAAACATTCTGCGGTTCTGCCGGTTCAGTTCTCTGAAGATTTTCAGATTGCTCCGTCCCTCCCCGCTGGCCGCCAGCCTGAGCTTATAAATCAGCTCCCGGAAGAATATCGCGAATTTCTTTCCGCCTCTTCCCTCCCGTCTTGCCAGTACCACTCCCACAGGACGGCCGTTTATCAGCGCTGTTCTGGCAAAATCCGCCTGGGACAGCAGACTTGCCCAATAGGATTTTTCCAGAAGCTCCGCCACCTTTTTATCCTTGCATCTGCGGCCAAATCCCCAGGTTTCTCCTATGATCCTTTCAATTCTGGGATAGTCTGCTTTCTCCAGATCCCGGTAAGTGATTTCCTCCTTTTTCTGTACCATGATCGTGTCATTCTCCTTTGTCGCAATTTATGAAACTATTATAACACTTTCAGAAATAAGATGACAGAAAAATATAAAAAGGCCAAGGAGGATCTCTTATTTTTGAGAGCTGTTCATAAATCTCTTAAAAAATTTTCACTATATTTAAACCATTGAGAGATTTTATCTATATGCTCCATTTATTATAAACAGAATCTATGCATATAATATATAAAATTTTTCAGGAGTACGTAACATGGATTACTCAAGAATTGGTGAAAGAATAAAGCAATATCGTGAAAAACTGAAAATGACTCAGCAAATGCTGGGTGAGGAGACAGATTATTCTGTCCAGCACATCAGCCACATCGAAACAGGAAAGACGAAACTCAGCGTCCAATGTCTGCTGGACATTGCCAACGCCCTTCATGTTTCCGTGGACGAGCTGGTATGCGGATATACTTCTTCCTCTTCTGTCATACTGGACCGGGAACTCAAAGATCTTTTAGATGACTGTACCCCTCAGGAAAAACAGATCCTTCTGGAAACTATGAAAAGCCTGAAATCCAGTTTAAGGAAAAGTAAAAAATGAACGGTTCCGGTCTTAAAATGGCTGCCGCAGACTGCAGCAGCCATTTTTCTTTTACCTTTACTCAAAAACCGCCTGTTTTTTGTAGTTCAGAGCAATATAGCTTTTTCCTCTGTTAATAGAGATTTCCTGACCGGCTTCATCATAAAACCTGAGATAAGAGCTTTCATCATTAGCTTCCTTAGACCAGGAAATCTTCTGCACTCCTCCATTAGATATATAATATCCTACAGAATCTTCACCACCGTCCCAGTCGATCTGCTTTCTTCCCACATCATCCCGAACAGAAATATCTGTTTCCAATACAAACACATTAGTAAACGCCAGCTGTTCTCCTGTTTTTGCATCTACCTGGTTTTCTCCGTTGATCTGTTTCAGATAAACTTGTTTCTCCGGATCATAGGTAAATTGGGAAGACTGGGCGCCAAAATTAATATGCACGCTTGTACAGTCGCTGCCCTCCGGCTTCAGCTGTTCTTCCAGACCATTAAACTGGAAAGCAGGGCCTTTCTTATCTTCCTTCAGATCCGTCCGCATCCCCTGGGATTCAATGTAGGAAACCAGCTTTGTTCCGTCAAAATATCCTGTATGTTCCAGAGAATATCCCTGGTTCAGACGATTCTGGTCTCTTCCAAAAAGGCCGCCGGTATTGGTAATCCCTTCAATCTGGTCCAGATCCAGAGCTTCCAGATAATCAGCTATAGTATCATCGATTCCCCAGTTTACATAGAATGCATCAAATCCCTGGGACAAAGCCGGGAAATAATAACGGCAACTGCGAATCGGGCAGATTTTTGGCACCTGGGTATAATCTCCATATAAGGCCATAAACCGTGTAGCATCACCTTCTACAGGAATCTCAAAGATAATATCCGCCTCTCCTACTCCATACTGCGGCATTGCATAGGAGACATTGTTCACCATAACCGCTACCGGACGTTTTCCAATGGCTGCGTCTGTCAGATCCGCTACTCCAGTAAGAAGATTCTGGTTTGCCGGGATTTCTTCCTCAGGCTCTACTGCAGATCCCTGGAGCGCATCTTCCTCATTCCCTTCATTTTCTCCTTCAGACGGTTTTTCTGTCTGAGTTGTTTCTTCCCGACCAGGCTGTGTATTCTGCTTCTGACTGCAGGCAGTCATAGAAGCTGTAAGCATAAAAGCAACGGTAAACAGCATAACTTTTTTAAGTTTCATTCATATACCCCCTTATGATTTAGGGTACTGTAAAGTTTTACAGTCCTATTTTTCTTTAAAACCTTATATTTCCAAGGAATACATTACTTTTTGCAAATAAAAAAGCAATGACCCCCTTTTTTGAAGTATAATTAGAGTTACCACACAACTAATC
>DXIQ01000100.1 GCA_019112785.1 Candidatus Blautia stercorigallinarum | reverse complement strand
CTGTAGTTAATCTGAATTCACTCATGTTATCCTCCTTTATGTCGCCTCTTCTCTTAAAATTCTAATTTGTCCACAATTTCCCGAATGGCTTTTTTCACAGGCGAGTCTTCGGGAAGGTCAACGGTTGGCGTGCCGTCACAGTCATAATCATAAACTGTTTCATTTTGTGGTACTACTCCCAGAAGATGGAGGCCCTGTTTTTCAATCTCATCTCTGGTACCTTCATTGAGCTCGCCATTGGGAGCCCGGTTTACAATCAGGCCTACCTGTTTTGGATGCATATCGCATTCTTTGATCAGCTGGGCGATCCTGCCCGCAGCCTGTACTCCTCTTCTGGAACAGTCACTGACAAGAATGGCTGTTTCCATATTCGGGAGCACACCTCTGCTGATATGTTCCATACCAGCCTCATTATCCACAATAATATAGGGGTAATTTTTTTCCAGTCTCTGGATCTGTGCCTGAAGGAGTCCATTGACAAAGCAGTAACAGCCTTTGCCCTGGGTACGCCCCATAACAAGCAGATCGAAATTATCAGATTCTACAAGAGCATCGTCAAATTTAAACTCCATATAATCCGCTTTTGACACTCCTGAGGGAATAGGGTTCTTTGCAGCCATTTCAGCTCCCGCAACTTCCTCTCTGATATCTCCCAGTGTAGTTTCCACTTTCACACCCAGGACTTCGTTCAGATTGGAATTTGCATCTGCATCCACAGCAAGGATCGGGCCCTTCCCTTTTTCTCCCAGATACTGTATGATCAGTCCCGTTAATGTTGTCTTACCTACGCCGCCTTTACCTGCGACTGCAATTACATGTGCCATATATCAGGCGCCTCCTGAACTTATTTTTTAAACAAGTGTCCGAAGTCCGGATCTCTCAATGATCTCCGATACATCTTTCCACTTATTCAATGCATAGAGATGGATACCATTTACGCCTAAGGCCCGGTACTCATCGATCTGTCTGATGGTATACTCGATACCTTCTTCTTTAAATTCTTTTACTTTTTTATCATAGAACATATCGAATGGTTTGCCGTCTGCATCCTTTGGGTTAAAAGGATTTGGAAACAGCCAGTGTCTGGAGATCATCCTGGACAGCTCCCGGTCCATTACACAGCCATTCCGGGACAGCGCCATATTAATAGTGGCGGCCTGATCCAGGATCGGCATGATACCTACGTCTACCGGCATAGTCACACCCGCTTTACGGATAGCATCCAGCCAGCGTTTAAACTGTTCCATATCCCAGCAAAGCTGAGTCATGATGTAGTCAGCTCCATTATCCTGTTTCTGCCTTAAAACGGAAATATCCGCTTCCAGACTGCGGCATGCGATATGTCCTTCCGGAGAACCCGCTACAGCGATCTCAAATTTGTCGCCATACTGATCTTTTACAAATTTCACAAGATCTGTGGCATAATTAAAATCACCGCAGGTAGTCGTTTCACCCAGAGGAAGATCGCCGCGAAGAGCGAGCATATGATCTACACCTTCTGCAAGATACTGATCCAGCTGCTCTTTGATGCCTTCCTTTGTGTTACGGATAACCGTGAAGTGAGTCACAGGAACGGGACCAGCTTTTTTGATCATCTGGCATACTTCCCTGTTTGCTCCCACATTTCCGCCGCCGGCGCCATAGGTACAGGAAATATATTCCGGTTTATATTTGCACAAGTGCTCAATAGTACCCGGCAGGTTTTCCATACCTTTCTCAGTCTTCGGCGGAAAAAGCTCAAAGGAAAGGAGCATTTTCTCCTTCATAGCCTCTGCTAGTTTCATTGGTCTTTACCTCCGCATATTGTGTTTTATTTTAAGGGGTTTCCCCATTAAAACCTTTGGTTTATTCACAGTCCAGCTTTACAATGCTGTTGGCCAGGTCAACCATTAAAATCTTTCCTGTAATGGTTTTGGTTTCTCCCATGATATCCCGAAGGATCACCTTATCCCCGTCCACATCGATACGGCTGACCATTTTCAAAATTACGGTATTGTCACTTTCTTTCTGAACAGTTGCAAGACACATGATCTACGCCTCCTTTAAATGTTCTTTTACCAGTGTCAAAGCCAGTCCAAGGCGCATATTTCCTTTCTGGAAATCCGCCACGCCTTCTTTGATCGTTTTGGCTGCATCTTCCATCCCCAGTTTCTGGAGATTTTCTGCCATCTGATCTAACTCCTGGGCATGATGTTCATTATGTGAAAGCATATAGTTTAAGAGAGCCACAACTTCCTGAGAACAGTTTTCCTGGCAGTTATCGCCGCAGCTTCCGCAATGTTCATGCTGATGAGCCTCTCCTCCATGAGGAATCACATTACCATTTTCATCTTTGATTAAATGCATTTTTCCATCCTTTCCAGCCCGTTTTTCATATTTGGGCGCACTGAATGACAATAATTTATCAATTAGCTTCATTATACATGGTTTCCTATCTTTTATCAAGCCATTTTATGTATTTTTCTAAGTGCTTTCCGGCCTGATTTTTCCCCCGATTTTTCTCTTTGTAATTTATGTAAAATATGCCGTCTATCTCGGCCTTTTCTTTGTGGATTTTTATTTCTCCGCTGTTATAAGATACCAGGAATTTTAAATTTTAATAAATATGTCTAACAATATTCACATTTTCATGCTATACTAACAAGGATTGTAAAAAGGAGGTTTGGTATATGTCTTTTGGCGAACATGTGATCCATTTAAATGACGGAAGAGAAATGCCATTGCTGGGCCTTGGTGTCTATAAGGCCACAGAGGACGAAGAACTGAAACAGGCTATATCCAGTGCAGTTTCCTGGGGCTACCGCCTGATCGATACAGCTTCTTTCTACAAAAACGAAGAAGGAGTCGGTAAAGGAATACAGGCTCTTGATATACCGAGAGAAGATTTATTTGTTACCACCAAAATCTGGAATACTGCCCAGAGGATCGGAGATATAGAAGACAGTTTTAACAGGAGTCTGGAACGGCTGGGTCTGGATTACGTAGACCTGTACCTGATCCACTGGCCTGTGCCAGGCTGTTTCGGGAACACCTGGAAGGCCATGGAAAAACTGCGGGAAGAAGGTAAAGTAAAATCCATCGGCGTATCCAACTTCAGTATACAGGATCTGGAGCTTTTAAAGACTGTATCGGACGTGGTCCCTGCGGTAAATCAGGTGGAATTCCATCCTTTCTTTAACCATCCGGAACTGAAAGCCTACTGTCAGGAAAACGGGATTGCTCTTCAGGCCTATGCGCCTTTAGCCAGAGGCGCATATCTGAACAGCCCGCTGATGATCGAGATCGGGAAAAACCATCAGAAAAGTCCGGCCCAGGTAGGACTTCGCTGGCTGGTACAGCAGGGGATCGGTGTGATTCCTAAATCTGTTCACGAGGAACGTCTGGCAGAGAACAGCCAGATCTTTGATTTTGTTCTCTCAGATGAAGAAATGGCAGCCATTACCGCCATGGATGTCCAGCAGCGGGTGGCAGGAATCCCTGAGGATATGGTCCCCTATATAGTATAGTAAAGTTTCCCCTGTACATACCCTGTATTTTCAAAAGAGGTCTTTTCTCAAAGAAGACACCCTTCGGTTCTTCCCTGAGAAAAGACCTCTTTTTCTTTGGGACAGCAGTCATTTATTCCCGCGGGCAACGAGCCAAGCGGACATGCTGGCATGTCCATTTGGCGACTGCTGCGAGGGTCTAATACCCCGATGCTTGCATCACTGCTAGTTTGCTGCCCCGTATGCTTGCATCGTTGCCAGTCTGATGCCCCGTATGCTTGCGCCAGGGCTCTGGCTTACTCCCAGGAAACTTCCCAGGACTCGATCTTTTTATCTCTGAGCATAAGATCCTGAACTGCAAGGCCCGGCTCCTTTCCCTCAAAGAGCACCTGGTTCACCTGCTGGATGATCGGTGTATCCACCTGGTATTTCTGAGAAAGGTCCCAGCCTGCCTTGGCAGAATACACGCCTTCTACTACCATCTTTACTTCTTTCATGGCTTCTTCCATAGTCTTTCCCTGACCTAAAAGGATCCCGGCTCTCCGGTTCCGGCTATGCTTGCTGGCGCAGGTGACGATCAGATCTCCAATACCGGACAGTCCGTAAAAAGTCTCTGCTCTGGCCCCCATGGCTATCCCCAGTCTGGTGATCTCCGTGATCCCTCTGGTGATCAGAGCCGCTTTGGTATTATCCCCGTATCCCAGTCCGTCCGCCGCTCCGGCAGCCAGGGCGATCACATTTTTCAGAGCGCCGCCCAGCTCGATTCCTAATACATCCGGACTGATATAAGCCCGGAACACCGGACTCATAAAAATATTCTGGATATATTCCGCAGTTTTTCTGTCTCTGGCGCCTGCCACACAGGTAGTAGGGAGTCCCCGGCTTACCTCTTCTGCATGGCTGGGTCCGGAAAGCACGCAGGGGACTGACTCGGGAATCTCCTCTTCTATGATATCTGTAAGGGTCATCAAAGTACCTTCTTCAATACCCTTCGACACATTTACGATCAGCTGTCCATACCGGATATACGGCTTGATCTTTCTGGCGGTCTGCCGCACAGCCACAGAGGGGACCGCCATGATAAGTATGTCTTTTCCAACCAGTGTCTTTTCCAGATCCCCGGTAATGTCCAGAGCTTCCGGAAGCCGTACACCGGGAAGCTTTTCCTTATGTTCTCTGGTCTTGGCCAGTTCTCTGGCCTGCTCTTCTCTGTGGGACCAGAGTGTGGTATTATGTCCATTATTTACCAGAAGGATCCCCAGGGCGGTACCCCAGCTTCCCGCACCGATAATTCCTATATTTGCCATATCTGTTACCTCTTTTTGCTAAGAAAAATCTTATTCTCATTGCCATGAAGAAGCCGGCCGATGTTCTGTCTGTGTCTCCAGTAAGCCAGGACCATCAGAAGAAAAGCCACCACATACATTTCATAAAGCACCGGCTGAGTGCAGGGATACATCCCTGTCTGTCCAAAGATCACCAGAAGGACTACAAAGCACAGATATCCGGCCAGAGAGCACAGGGATACATAGTGGGTAGTGAAAAACAGAAGAAAGAACACCACTGCGCATATCAGAAAAATCCTCCAGTCAAAAGCCAGAAGAAGCCCAACAGACGCGGCAATTCCCTTGCCTCCCTTAAATTTCAGATAAAAAGGAAAATTATGTCCAAGGATACATCCGGCTCCGGCATAAAGTTCCAGCAGACGTATATCGTCTCCGAAGCTGCCGCCGAAGAGCAGCCTTGCAATAAGCATGGCCAGCACACATTTCAGGATATCTCCCAGAAGAGTCAAAGCCCCGGCTTTTTTCCCCATGGTCCGGAAGGCATTGGTAGTTCCTGCATTCCCACTGCCGTGTTCCCGGATATCAATTCCCTGTTTTCTTCCATAAATATAGGATGTCTGGAATAATCCCAGCACATACCCTATTGCCAGACATACAATGCGCTCCAGCATAGTTTATTCCCCCTCTTTTCTCTCTCTGATGATGAATTTCAGAGAAGTTCCTTTAAATCCAAAAGCTTCCCGCACTTTGTTCTCCAGATATCTGGTATAGGAAAAGTGCATCAGCTCTTTGCTGTTAACAAAGATCACAAAGGTTGGCGGTTTCACGGAAACCTGTGTGGCATAGAAAATCTTCAGTCTTTTTCCTTTATCGGAAGGAGGCTGCTGCATAGCCACTGCCTCTGTGATGATCTCATTAAGGACTCCTGTCTGAATGCGCAGAGTCTGATTTTCCAGGACCATATCAATAGTCTCAAAAAGTCTGGGGATCCTCTGCCCTGTCTTCGCTGAAATGAACATGATCTCTGCATATGGCATAAAGGAAAGTACTTCTCTTACCTTATTAGTAAACTTGTAGATAGTCTTGTCATCCTTCTCAATGGCATCCCATTTGTTCACGGCAATGACAATACCCTTGCCTCTGTCGTGGGCGATCCCTGCGATCTTGGCATCCTGTTCTGTAACACCTTCCTCCGCGTCGATCATCAGTACCACAACATCAGCCCGCTCTACAGCAGTCACCGTACGGATAATACTGTATCTTTCCAGCGCTTCCTTGATCTTGTTCTTTCTGCGCAGGCCTGCAGTATCAATAAAAATATATTCTCTGCCCTGATAGGTTACTTTCGTATCAATAGCATCTCTGGTAGTTCCGGCAATGTCTGAAACAATAACCCTGTCTTCACCCAGAAGTTTGTTGATCAGAGAAGACTTGCCCACATTTGGCTTACCTACTACGGCGATCCGGGGGATCTCGCTTTCTTCCTCTTCCTGAGGGATATCTTTAAAGTATTCTGTCACTTTTTCCAGCATATCTCCCAGTCCCAGCATGGAAGCCGCGGAGATAGGCACCGGTTCTCCGATCCCCAGGTTATAAAATTCATAAGTATCCATCATAAATTTCTGGAAGCTGTCTACCTTGTTTACCACCAGGACCACTGGCTTACGGCTTCTGCGGAGCATATCCGCCACCTTGCCGTCGGCGTCTACCAGTCCCTGACGGACGTCTGTCATAAAAATAATCACATCTGCGGTATCAATAGCGATCTGGGCCTGTTCCCGCATCTGTGAAAGAATAATATCTTTACTCTCCGGCTCAATACCTCCGGTATCGATCAGGGTAAAAGATTTATCCAGCCAGGTAACGTCTGCATAAATCCTGTCTCTGGTAACCCCCGGGGTATCCTTTACTATAGAAATCTTTTCCCCGGCCAGAGCATTAAATAATGTGGATTTTCCTACATTAGGCCTTCCCACAATTGCTACAATCGGTTTGCTCATACATTTGTCTCCTTTTATGTTCTCTGCCTGCTTCCTTGTCCAGGACTGCCGCCACCAGATCAGCGCCCTCTTCTCCTACAATTTTCACAGGTATTTTTAATTCTTTTTCCAGGTCTTCAACTGTCATATCATCCAGGAATACATTTTCCCCGCTTCTTAAAAGATTACAGGGAAGAAGGAGCATCTCACCCAGATCCTGGTCTTTTAACTGTCCTGCCAGGTCCTGTCCTGTAAGGAGACCGGATACGGTGATCTGTTCTCCAAAAAACTCATTTCTGATCTCATAGCCCCTGAACCGGATATTTGGAAACTTTCCACGGATTTTTTCCATATAACGGGCGATCACCGGATAAGCCAGTTTTCCGGTAGCAAAGCTCAGACTTACCGTTCTGTCATCCCCTTCCCGTTGTTCCAGGGCCTCTTTTACCTGTTCTTCCAAGAGCCGCAGCATTCCCACACCGTTTTCCAGCTGAAGATAACCGTCATACCGTTCTGCTTCCGGCAGCTCTCTTCCGGCCAGAAGATACCATTCATCACTGGCATGGATAAAATGAAGTCCATACTTTTCATAAAGTTTTTTCTGCCAGATTTCAATGAGATCAATTACTTCACCGGCGCTTTCAGCGTCAAAAGCTTCCAGGGGGTAGAGGCCGTCTCTGAAACGGCTCAGTCCTACCGGTACCACGGAAACACTTTTCAGATATGGAAGATAGCCGGCCAGGTCCTGAATACTCTTTTCCAGTTCCGCGCCGTCATTGATCCCTCTGCACAGAACGATCTGCCCGTTCATCTCGATCCCGGCTTTATAAAGCCTGTCCACTTTTGGAAAAATGTCTCCCGCAAAACGGTTGCGCAGCATTTCACACCGAAGCCGGGGATTGGTGGTATGAAAAGAAATATTGATAGGCGCAAGATGATACTCTATGATCCGGTCTATATCATGATCCTTCATATTTGTGAGGGTCACATAATTTCCCTGCAGGAAAGACAGCCGTGAATCATCATCTTTAAAGTAAAGTGTCTCTCTCATTCCCGGGGGCATCTGATCAATAAAGCAGAAAATACAGTGATTGCTGCAGGATCGGTACTCGTCCATTAGACCGTTTTCAAAAACGATCCCCAGATCCTCCTCATACTCCTTTTCTACCTCCAGTTCCCATTCTTCACCGTCTGCTTTTTTAACCAGCAGCACAATATATTCATCATTTACCAGATAGTGATAATCGAAAACATCTTCTATAGTCTTTCCGTTTATAGAAAGAAGCTCGTCACCCGGTTCCAGCTCCAGTTCCCAGGCAATACTCCCCTCTTCCACTTCTTTAATGATGTGTCTGTTTTTCTTCATAGATACCTCTCTTTTCCACTCAAGCGGCCGTATGAAATATCAGCCACCCTGCGGCTAGTATACCAACAAAGCCGTAAAAAAGCAATAATTTTCCTTGACTGGGCCATATGTCGAATGTTATAACTTAATATGTATGATGTAAAGAAAGGGTAAATTATGGAGAATTTTCTTGCATCATGGGAGAACTTTTTCTCCTGAAAAATATTTTAAGTATTTAAACGGAGGTCTTTATGATTAATATCAGTTTGCTGGAAAGATCCATTCCGGTGGCCCCTATCAAAATAGCGGCGCTGAAAAGCTGCGCCCAGCTTGCTTCCCAGGTGGACTCCCATCTGGTGCAGTTTCGAAAAGAGCTGGACTCTCACAACCGGTCAGGTCTGAATTTCCGAGGCTATTCTGAAGACAGCTTTCTCATCGACTGTGACTGTCCCCGCTTTGGCTCAGGAGAAGCCAAAGGCGTTATCAGCGAATCTATCCGGGGAACGGATATGTTTGTTATGGTAGACGTATGCAACCACAGCCTGACATACAAGATCTGCGGTCATACCAATCATATGTCCCCTGACGATCATTATCAGGATCTGAAGAGGATTATTGCCACCGCCGCCGGAAAAGCCCACAGGATCAATGTGATCATGCCTTTCCTTTATGAAAGCCGTCAGCACAAAAGAACAAAAAGGGAATCTCTGGACTGTGCCCTGGCTCTTCAGGAGCTGGTGCAGATGGGCGTTTCCAATATCATTACTTTTGACGCTCATGATCCTCGTATGCAGAATGCCATCCCTCTGTCCGGATTCGACAACTTTATGCCTACGTATCAGTTTCTGAAGACCATGGTAGCATCTATCGACAATTTCAAGATCGACAATGAACATCTGATGATCATCAGTCCTGATGAAGGTGCCATGCAGCGGGCAGTATACTTTTCCAATATCCTGGGCGTAGATATGGGAATGTTCTACAAACGCCGGGATTACTCTACCATCGTAAATGGAAAGAATCCCATTGTAGCTCATGAATTTCTGGGAGATTCTGTAGAGGGAAAAGACGTAGTAGTCATCGATGACATGATCTCTTCCGGAGAAAGTATGCTGGATGTGGCGAAAAAACTGAAAGACCGCAAGGCAAGAAGAGTTATTGTCTGCACTACTTTCGGACTTTTCACCGACGGTCTTGAAAAATTTGATGAATATTATGAGAAAGAATATATTTATCGCGTTATCACCACAAATCTCACCTACCGGAACCCGGAGCTTTTAACACGGCCATATTATCTGGAAGCAGATATGAGCAAATACCTGGCCAGCATCATGGATATCCTGAACCACGACCTCTCTGTGGAAAAGGTAAGAAGCACAACTCAGAAGATCAATCAGCTGCTGAAAAGATGTTAATAAAAAAACAGAAGGTTTCGACCTTCTGTTTTTTTATATCTTCTTTCTTTAATTTACCTGATATACATCTGCATAGCCGCTGCCAAACTGGAGGGCCTCACCGTGGGTGTTAAAGAAAATGTCCACATGTCCGTAGGAAGTTCCTCTGTCCTCTACAGTATAAACAGTTCCGTTGATCATCAGTTTTGTTCCCAGTGGAACTCCGCCCATGGCAACGGTCCTTCCTGCTGTAGCTGTAGTGCCGCTGGCTGTGATCCCATCTGCCTTTCCGCAGCACTGGGCGCAGGGACAATAACCTGTAAGACGAAATCTTCCTAAATATGTACCGCCGTTTCCGGAACTTGTCTGCTGACTTTCCTGGGCAACCGTGGAAGACGGTGCCGAAGACTGCTCCGTGCTGGTGCTTACAGTTTCCTGACTGCTCTGAGAAGTGCTGGTATCCGGGGTGCTTGCCGCCTGCTGCTGGCTGGCAGCTGCCTGAGCCTGGGCTTGTGCCTGCCGCTGGGCCAGGATCTGTGCCGCTTCCTCGTCCTTCTGCTGTTTGATCAGGGCATTGATGGTATCTTTCTGGCTTTCAATCTGTGCCATAAGATTTTCTGCATTTCCCTCTTCCTGGGAAATCTGTCCTTCATAATCCTGGATCTGCAGGTTTGTACTTTTTACTACATCATAAATCTCATCCTGCTTGTCCAGACTTTCCTGTTTTAATTTTTCCAGTTCCTGCTGTTCCTGCTGGATACTGTTTTCCTTTTCTTCTATCTCTTCTGTGGTCTTCTTGTACTCTTCCAGCATATCTCTGTCATATTGATTGATCTGAGACATATTTTCTGCCTGACTCAGAAAATCAGAGATGGAATTTGATTCCAAGAGCATGACCATATAAGAGTTTTCCGCATTCTCATACATATACTGGATACGGAGTTTCATATCATTATACTGCTGCTCCTCTTTCGCCTTAGCGGCATCCAGCTCTTTTCCCAGGGTTTCCAGTTTCTGCTGGGTTTCGTCCGATTTTGTCTGAATCTCCTGCAGATTCTCTTCCAAGTCGCCCAGCTGCTGATTTAACTCCTGCAAGTACCCTTCAAGATCATTCTTTTTGGATTCCAAACTGTTGATCCTGCTTTGGGTGTCGTTTAATTTCTGCTGATTTTCCTGCTGCGCGTTTTGAGTATCTGTAATCTTCTGCTGCGTAGAAGCGTAACAGGGGGACGCGGCCAGACTTACTGCCAACAGCCCCATAAGCAGGCTTGTAGTTGTTTTATTCTTCATAACCAAAGCTCCTTTTCACTAACGGTAATGATTATATCACAGATTTTATGAAATGAACAGTGGTTTTTCATTTTTTTGTAACATTTATGTAATATCGCCAGAGATACTTTGTAAAGTTTATGCAACTATTCCATTGACCCCCGGATTCCCAGGAAAGCCGACAGATTTCCCCTTTTTCCCTTGCTGGCTCTGTGTGAAAACAGAAAATCCGGATTACAGCAGGTACAGATCCCAGGAAAGCTAATCCGCTCCTCCGGAATTCCCGCCTCCTGAAAGATGATCTCATTTGCCCTCCAGAGATTTAACTGGTATTTTCCGTTTTCTTTCCTGTAAAGAAGCTTTCGCTCCTCTCTATGAGAAGGAAATTCCTTCCGGAAGACCTCTGCCACGTCTTCGCTGACTTCATAACAGTCCTGACAGATAGAAGGGCCAATAGCCACATACAGTTCTTCCGGCTTAGAGCCAAAGGCTTCTTTCATAGCCCGCACCATATGGCTCCCCATCCTCCCGGCAGTTCCTCTCCAGCCGGAATGTGCCAGTCCCACAGCCTTGTGGACCGGATCAACAAAAAACAGAGGCACGCAGTCCGCAAAAGAAGTGGCAAGAGTTATCCCCGGTATATCCGTGATCAGTCCGTCCACGTCCTGATAATCCAGAGGACGCAGGATCCCTTTGCCTCCATCTTCTTTCCTGACCCGGCGTATATTTACCGTATGGGTCTGCTGGGAACAGACTGTCCCCTCCAGATCAAAACCTATAGCTCCGGAAATACGGCGATAGTTCTCTTCCACATCTTCTTTCCGATCCCCTCTCTGAAAGCTCAGATTCATAGAGCTGTAGATTCCCTGGCTGACTCCTCCGATCCTTGTAGAAAACCCGTGGCAGCACCAGGAAAATCTTTCAAAGGCAGGATAGGTCAGGTAGACCACACCGTCCCTTTCCTTTACTTTCATATCTTCTCTGGTATCTTTATCCCATTTTATTTCCATACACTCACCTTTTAAACGAAAATGCATTCTTAGTCACCCGGATCCCATCCGGACGGATCCCCACCACATCAAAACGGCAGGGAGTTGTATCCCCAAGCCCCTGCTTCATAAGATAATATAGGGCAGCCCTGGAAATACGTTTCTGCTTTTTTGCATCTACCGCTTCCTCGGGAGTCCCTGTCTCTCTTTCACTTCTGTACTTTACTTCTACAAAACAGAGATATCCCCCTTCTTTTGCGATGAGATCGATCTCTCCTGCAGGACAGCGGAAGTTCCTTTCCAGGATCTGATACCCCTGTTTCTCCAGAAAGACCGCTGCCTGTGTTTCATAGTAGAGGCCTGTTCTCTTTGAGGAAGCCTCTCCCTTTCTTCTCACGATCTCTCCCCGAAGACATTTCTGATAAATGTCTTTCTGTGGATCGGGGAAGGCCCGTACTTGTGCAGAGCCTCAATATGTTCTTTTGATCCGTAGCCCTTGTGGGAAGCAAATCCGTACTGGGGCATGATCTTATCATATTCCCGCATCAGCCGGTCCCTGGTGACTTTTGCTACGATACTGGCTGCCGCAATGGACAGGCTTTTTGCATCTCCTTTTATGATAGGCACCTGAGGAATGGTGATCCCCGGGATGGTCACTGCATCGTTTAGCAGGATCTGAGGCCTTACTGAAAGCTTTCCCACTGCTTCCCGCATAGCCTCATAGGTAGCCTGGAGGATATTGATCTCATCGATCCTTGCAGGACTGGCATAGCCCACCTGGGCCGCAACGGCTTTTTCCATGATCTCTTCATACAGTTCTTCTCTCCGCTTTTCTGAAAGCTGTTTGGAATCATTCAGCCCCAGTATCTCACAGCCCTTTGGAAGTATTACAGCTCCTGCCACCACCGGACCGGCAAAAGGTCCCCGTCCTGCCTCATCGATCCCGCAGACATAACCTAAATGCTCATATTTATGCTCATACTCCCGCATCTTTTCCAGCCGTACCCGCTCAGCCTGAAGCTTTTCCTGTCTTTTTTCTGCCTGCTCTATAAGCTTTTGGACTCCTTTTCTCCCATCTTCCAGATAGGTCCGGCAAAGGGCCGGAAGTTCTTCTTCAGCGGCATTTTTTAACTCTTCTTTGATTTCCTGTATACTTTTCATCTTTACTGCTCCTGTGTCTGCGGCCGCTCCAGGGTGATCCTGCCGATCTTTCCATTCCGGAATTCTTCCAGGAGGATATTCGCCGCTTTTACATAGTCGCGCTGTCCCCCTTTCTGGATACATTTTCTGTTGTCTGCGATCTGTTCCAGCATAGACAAAGGTGTTTCCGATTCCTGGATGTCATAACGTTTCTCAACAAGTCCCGGGTAGTCCCTATAGAGATTCCCAAGCAGCTCCAGAGAAAGCTCCTCCAGATTCAGGATCTCATCTTTAATGGAGCCTACCATAGCCAGTCTTGCCCCTACCTGCTGATCTTCAAACTTCGGCCACAGAATCCCGGGCGTGTCTAAAAGTTCCAGATTCTTATTGATCCGGATCCACTGCTTTCCTTTTGTCACTCCCGGCTTATTCCCGGTCTTGGTACAGGCTTTTCCGGCAAAGGCATTGATAAAGGTAGATTTTCCCACATTAGGAATTCCCACTACCATAGCCCGGACAGGACGGTTTTTGATCCCTCTTCGCCGGTCTCTCTCTATCTTTTCCTTACAAGCCTCCATAACCAGGGGCAAAACTCCTTTTACTCCGCTGCCGGATCTGGAGTTCAGTTTCAGAACATGAAAACCCTTCTCCTGGAAAAAGCGGCTCCAGGCCTCATTTAATTCCGGATCTGCCAGATCGGACTTATTCAGAAGGAGAAGCCTCGCCTTATTCTTTCCAAGCTCATCAATATCCGGGTTTCTGCTGGACATGGGGATCCTTGCATCCACCACCTCAATGATCAGATCAATAAGCTTGATATTCTCTTCCATCATCCTCTTTGCCTTGGTCATGTGTCCGGGATACCATTGATAATTCATACTCCACCTCGCTTTATATTATTGTTTTACAAAACCCATCTGGTCTGCAGGATAAATGCAGAACCAGAGTTTTCCTTCTATATATTTTTTATCGATATTCTGTACTTCCGCAAACCGGCTGTCCTCACTGTTGTTCCGATTATCTCCCAGTACAAAATATTCATCATTGCCTAAAGTCACTCCATCCTCTGCCAGCCCGGGATTTGTGATCTGAGGCAGGTCTCCCTTTTCCTCATATTCCTCTCCGTCAATATAGATCACTCCGTCACGTATCTCTATTGTTTCCCCCGGCAGACCGATCACCCTTTTAATGTGGATCGGCGCATCATCGCTTCCATCTTTTGTAAATGCAATAATATCGCCCCGGTCCGGACTGGTAAATTTGTAAATAAGCTTATTGACAAAAAAACGTTCTCCGGTCTCCAGAGTAGGTTCCATACTGCTTTCCTGCATGGTGATACTCTGGAAAAAGAAAATAGCCACCACAGCGGCAAGGGCCAGCGTCACTGCGATCTGAAATATCCAGGTAAAGATAGGACGTCCCTTATCACTTTTTATAAATTCTAAAGCCAGATCTCTCTGAAACTCGATTTTCTGTATTTTTTTCTTCTTTTTTCTCTTCTTCATGCAGACCCCCGGATCTTTTTATGCAACAGGGGACCGCTGAATGCTTCCACACAGCGGCCCCCTGTCCATCACCATATTATCTTACTAACTCTTTTACTTTTGCAGCTTTACCAACACGCTGTCTTAAGTAGTTCAGTTTTGCACGTCTTACTTTACCGCGTCTGATAACCTCTACCTTTTCTACATTCGGGGAGTGAAGAGGCCATGTCTTTTCTACGCCGATACCGTTAGAATTCTTTCTTACGGTAAATGTCTCACGGTTGCTTCCGCCCTGTTTCTTTAAAACAACACCTTCGAATACCTGGATTCTCTCACGGTTTCCCTCTTTGATCTTTCCGTGTACTCTTACTGTGTCTCCTACATTAAACTGAGGTACTTCTGCTTTCAGCTGAGCAGCTTCAATGTTTTTGATGATTTCGTTCATAATTCTTCTCCTTTATCTCTGGATGTTCTTAATGCACTATGCAGCAGAGGACCATCTCTTTTTTTAGGTGAGGGCATACTGCTCCCACCGTTACAACGGCTTCAATTATACTATGGGAAAAAACTCCTGTCAAGTAAAATGCTTTAAAAAACCTCTATTTTTCTGGGTACGCTGTAATTAGCCTCCAGATACTGTCTTACCTGGGAACAGTCATACCCTCTGGCTCCCCTTTTGCATACTTTTACACAGGACATACAGTTCAGACACCTGTCCTCCCGGATTTCCAGAGTCTCCTGGGAAATGGCATTCACCGGACATTTCTGGACACAGGCCTGACAATTGGTGCATAAAGTGCTGTCAAAAGTTTTTTCCACCGGTTTCATCTGTTTAGGCTCAGGCTCAGGATTTCCCGGCACCCAAACAGAAACAAACCCTTCCGTTCTTCCCTTTTCCAGGCGTTTTTTTATCTCTACCGCAAATCTTTTCAAGATCTGCCGATCCTGCTCATCCGGACGGTCTTTTCCCAGCACAGGAGAATATATATGAGGGATCACCGGGGCAATGGCCCCGATACAGATAAAGCCCTGTTCTTCCAGACGCTTTTTCATCTGAGCCAATGTATCATCATAATGCCGGTTTCCATAGGCCGCCATAATAACACAGGGAGTACCCTCTCCCTGAAGATTGGAAAAAAGAGGCTCCTCTACCACAGGAAGCTGCCCTCCATAGACCGGCGCGGCAGCGATCAGCAATTCTCCGGAAGAAAACCGGTGTTTCTTTTTTCTCAGCTTTCTCCTGGTCAGATCCATATATCTTGGATTCTGAGTGAGATATTCTGTAAATATTTCCGCCGCCCTCCTGGTTCCTCCCGTAGGACTGAAAAAGACTGTAGTCACCGGCCGGTTTTTCTCCAGAAGATCCGGCCGTCTCTGCCGGGTCCGCTCCAGAGACTGCTCCATCCTCCAGGCCTGGATCTTTTTGTGATCTCCCTTCAGAAGGACTTCCGGCACCTGTCTGTTCTTCCAGACCTCCGGTCTGGTGTAATGGGGATATTCCAGAAGATTATCCTGGATGGATTCAAACTGGGAAGATTCCTCATTGCTCAGCACTCCCGGCACAAATCTGGACACCGCGTCGATGAGTACACAGGCTGCCAGCTCTCCCCCTGTAAGGACATAATCGCCAATAGACACATAATCTGTGACCACTTCTTCCAGTACTCTCTCATCGATTCCCTCATAATGACCGCAGAGAAGGATCAGCTCTTCCTCCATAGCCAGTTCTTCTACAAGAGTCTGGTTCAGGACTTTTCCCTGGGGAGTGAGATAGATACACCGGGGTTTCTTCCCCTTATTTTCCCGGAGATCAGCTACAGACTTCCAGGCACGGTATACCGGCTCCGGTTCCATGACCATGCCAGCTCCTCCTCCATAGGGATAATCATCTACCCGCATATGCTTATTGACGGAAAAATCCCGGATATTCACCGTATTCAGAGAAATGGTCCCTTTTTTTGCCGCCCGTCCGGTAATACTGGTATGGACTGCATTTTCAATCATCTCCGGGAATAAAGTCAGTACATGAAACTTCATATCCTTCCTCCTAAACCAGACCTTTCATCAGATGGATGACCATTTTATTTGACTCCACATCTACCTGTAAGATGCAGTCTTTAATAGCAGGGATCAGTACTTCTTTCTCCTGGGTCTGAACAATATACACATCATTGGCCCCTGTCTCCATGACATCCTTGATCCTTCCAAAAAGACTGCCGTCCTCCAGAAAGACCTCCATACCGATCAGATCTGCGATATAGTATTCATTTTCCCCCAGAGGAACTGCCATATCCCGGGTCACATAGAGGCTTTTTCCTTTATAAGGCTCAATCTCATTAATATCATCTACATCCCGGAATTTTAAGATCACAAACTGCTTAAAATATTTGACTCTCTGGATCTCCAGTTCACACAGCTCTTTCCCTGTGTCCAGAAGTACGCTGGGAAGAGCCTCGAATCTTCTGGGATCATCTGTGGTAGGAAAAACTTTCACCTCTCCCCTGATACCATGGGTAGTGGTGATCACGCCAACCTGAAGTAAATCTTCCATTTTTTCTCTCCTATATAATCGCGCCTATAAGCGGATAAGAAAGAGTCCTTTCCTATCCGCTGCGATACTGCGGGCAGCTCCTGGCAAAGTCTGTCGCTGTCCGTTGCCCGTCAAATGGTGCTGCGTGCCAGTGGCACGCGTCCGGCATGGGCCGTAGCGGAGCAAAGACCTGCTCATGCAGGCACGGCAGTCCCTTGCCGGGCGTATCGCACAAAAGAAGAGCTGCCGCAATCATAGTTGCAACAGCCCTTTCTATACTTACTGTCATAAGCCAAACGCTTACTGCAAAATATCAACGACTACCTTTTTGTCGCTTTTGGAGGAAGCGGCCTTTACCACTGTACGGATAGCCTTTGCGATCCGTCCCTGGCGTCCGATCACTTTACCCATGTCGGAAGGCGCTACCTTAAGCTCCACAAGGATCGCGTCATTTTCTTCTGTCTCGGTAACAACAACTTCATCGGGACAATCTACCAGAGATTTTGCAATTACTTCTACTAACTCTTTCATTACAAAGTACCTCCCGATTATTTTTCGATACCAGCCAGCTTGAAGATCTTAGCAACTACGTCTGTAGGCTGAGCGCCATTAGCCAGCCATCTCTTTGCTGCTTCTTCGTCTACTTTGTATACGCTTGGATCCTGATTCGGGTCATAGGTTCCGATCTCCTCGATGAACTTTCCGTCTCTTGGGGATCTGGAATCTGCAACGATGATTCTATAGAAAGGAGCTTTTTTCTGTCCCATTCTTCTTAATCTGATTTTAACTGCCATGTTCTTTTCACCTCCTGATCTTTACTCTTTCTTATATGTTAAAAGGGAAGTTTGAATCTTCCTCTTTTACCACCTTTTCCACCCATCAGTCCGGGCATCTGCTTCATCATTTTCTTAGCCTGCTCGAACTGTTTTACCATACGGTTGACCTCCGCCACGTCTACCCCCGCTCCCTTTGCGATCCTTGCCTTTCTGGAAGGATTGAGGATATCCGGATTAGACCGTTCTTTCGGAGTCATGGAAAGGATCATGGCCTCTTTTCTGGCCAGTTCTTTCTCATCTACCATACTGTCAATATCTTTCACCTGGGAACCGATACCGGGAAGCATGCTGAGCACACTGGACAGACCGCCCATGTTCTTCATCTGGTTCATGCTCTCCAGATAATCGTCAAAGCCAAAGGTGTTTTTCCGGAACTTCTGTTCCATTTCCTTGGCTTTCTCTTCATCCAGATTGGCCTGAGCCTTCTCAATAAGACTCATCACATCTCCCATTCCCAGAATACGGGAGGCCATACGCTCCGGATAAAACTGCTCCAGATCGGAAAGTTTTTCTCCCATACCTACGTAAAGGATGGGCTTTCCGCTGATTGCCTTAATAGAAAGGGCCGCACCGCCTCGTGTATCACCATCCATCTTTGTCAGGATCACACCGTCAATGCCAACCTTGTTCTGGAAAGTCTCTGCCACATTTACCGCATCCTGTCCGGTCATGGCGTCTACTACCAGAACTGTCTGGTCCACAGGAAGAGCCGCTTTTATATTTTCCAGCTCCTGCATCATATCCTCATCTATATGAAGACGTCCCGCGGTATCTAATATCAAAACATTGTATTTTTCATTTTTTGCGTGTTCATAAGCGCCTTTGGCAATGTCCACCGGGCTGTTTTTATCCCCCATGGTAAATACCTCGACACCCTGCTTTTCTCCGTTGACCTGCAGCTGTTTAATGGCTGCGGGGCGGTATACGTCACAGGCTGCCAGAAGAGGTTTTCTGCCTTTGGACTTCAGCTTTCCTGCCAGTTTTGCCGCAGTGGTGGTCTTACCGGCACCCTGAAGACCTGCCATCATAATGACCGTCACTTCATTTCCCGGTCTTAAAGCAAGCTCCGTGGTCTCGCTTCCCATAAGCTTTACCAGCTCTTCGTTTACGATCTTGATCACCATCTGGCCGGGATTCAGACCGGACATTACATCCTGTCCTACCGCCCGTTCCTGAACGGCTTTCATAAACTGTTTTACCACCTTGAAGCTGACATCTGCCTCTAAGAGGGCCATTTTTACTTCCTTCAGAGCCGCTTTTACATCTGCTTCTGTCAGACGGCCTTTTTTTCTTAAATTTTTGAACACATTCTGCAGTTTATCAGTTAAACTCTCAAATGCCATCTGCTATAACTCCTCTAAAATCTCCTGGGAAATACTTTCGATCCGGGACACCAGCTCTTCTTTATCCAGGTTTTCACATTCCTGGCTCAGCTTATGGATACGCCGGATCTTCTCCCGGATGGAAACAAACTTTTCCACCAGATGAAGCTTTTCTTCATAGTCCTCAAGGATCCTGCTGCATCTTTTCAGATTGTCATGGACGCCCTG
>DXIQ01000099.1 GCA_019112785.1 Candidatus Blautia stercorigallinarum | reverse complement strand
TGTGCACTCTCCTTAATCAATTCATCAATATTCTTCTGGAATAATCTCTGCAAACGTATCACTACATGAACATTCGGCTTTTGCTCCCCATATTCAATCCTCTGATAAGTCCGTAAGCTGATCCCTAACTTTTCTGCCAGCGCTAACTGAGTCAATCCCAGTGATATCCTCAGCTCCCTTAACTTTGTTACTCTGTGTCACCCCCTTATGCTCTGGGGATTAGCGGAATGATAAGCAAACAGATTCGTATAATAACTGGATGTTGTCATTACTGCATTGTAAAGAGCGGTTATAATTACTGCCCGTATATTATTTGCCTTACTCCCACAATTTCTCAATGAATCCATCACAAACTCAACCGTAGGCTTTTCAATCTTTCTGTAGATTCCTTTTACAATCTGTGCAGGTTTATCCTCTCGGTTGATCCGAATCGTCTTAGCCGTAGAAGTTAAAACATCAACTGCTATCGACACGATTTCTTCCAGGATCTTTCTGTCAAATGGTCTGTCTATCCAGATCGCATCATAATCAATCTGTTCTTTAAACATCTCTTCTGTTGCCTGATAGGATTGGATTGGACTGGTATATTCTATGGTGTTATTCTCTTGGGTAATCTTTGTATTTGTTCCACCATAAAAAGTGTGACCATCGGATTTCAAATAAGAGAGATCCGTACTTTCAGCAGATACAGCTCTCTCTTTTTGAAGGGAGACCCTCTCCCTTTTCAAAGAGGGAGCCCCCTCTCCATAGGTGTCATGCTCTCTCTTCTTGTCAACGTTCTGTGTCAATTCATTATTTTGCTTCACTTCCCACCCACTATCAAAAGAGGGAGGAACCTTACAGCTGTCCTCTGGATACGTGAGCTGCCACAGTCTGTTGACAATCAGTTCCAAAAACAACACATTGTTGACTACCAGACCATTGATATTTACGGTACGAAAAACCCTTCTCACAACACCCAGCTTCTCTAAAAATATGATCGCATTGGTCGCTTCTTTCTTTGAGATACCAAACTGTTCGCTGATCTGCTGATAACTTCTTTGCAAAAGATCCGCCTTGAATTTCTTCTTTACGGCGATCACCTGCCCGGTGCCTTCATCCCTTATCTCCGTAGGCTTATACCAGTAAACAATGTCAGCCAGTATAATGATTGCTGTAAGATGGGGCTTTCCACTGTCTCTTACTATCGTGCGATACCAACTTTGCGGAATTACATTTCCAGATATGTTCAGCTTCGCATTTTCATCTACGATTGTATTTCCTGTACTGTATATACCTCCATCCATAATGGCTACCTGCTTTCTTCATTACCGCTCGGTGTATTATCCTCGAACAGCTTCGCCATATCCCGATCTGCTCTTTTTGCAGTCACGACAAGGCTATAAATGAAAAGCAGAAATATGATCAATGCAACAATAATTACTCCTTTAATCATCGCTTCATCCTCCAAAACAAAAGAGGACTAAGCCAGTTAGCAAAAATCTAACCTACTTAGTCCTCGATATTTTATTTTACAGTATACTGCCGGCCAGACTGACCGTTGCAGACAAAGATAGCCCACAAGGAATTGAAAAGTTGTAAAGTTGGACTAAGTGGCTAGAGTTCCAATCATCTCAAGTCTGCACCAGTCCTATTCTAATCAAAATCTATTCCCAGGCTATAAATCTTGCACCATTTCTGGTATAATAAAATAAGACCAAATCAGCGCAAACCCTTTATTTATCAGGTCTCTGCTAACTTAGTCTTATTTTAACACGTGCCCCTGTGCCGTTGATCCCGATGATACCAATCTTATCCCCCTGCTGGATCCCCAGGGAAGCGTCGTCAAAGATCACTTTATCTCCAAATATTTTCTCAATATGTTCTATGTTAATAATGTTCATCAGATGTTCTCCTTTGCCGGACAAAGCCGCCCGATAAAAAATATCATATCGGATTTTCTCTTTTTCGTCTACTTTATTTTTACTTTTTTTGTAAAGTATATTGACATTCTGTCCTGTGCATGCTATTGTATAACCAATGACACAGTGTCAGAATTTGTACTGTGTCAGGGAACTGTTGTAGGTTTTTAACGGGAAAGCGGATAATGGATTTATTATTCGCTATATTTTAAAAACAAGTTTTAGCACTCGTTTAAGTAGACTGCTGATAAAAAGGAGGATTTCTTATGATCGTAAGACCTGTTCATAATATACTTTTACTTCCCGATGTATCCTACTATTTCAAAAAGGATTTTTTCAACGGCTGGAGTACAGAACCTATAAAGAAAGATGATGATGTGCTCTTCATGCTCCTGAAAGATGACAAAAACGGGAATGAACTGACTGCCGGGGATTTCTATCCTATCGGCATTTCTGCCCGGGTAGAGGGGATCGATGATTCAGAAAATGTACAGATCCGCACACTGGAAAGGGTAGATATCTCTGATATTGAAGTTGCAGACAATCATATCACGGCCACTGCTTCTATCCGGGGAGAGATCAACGATATCTCTGATGAGGAAGAATCCGAGCTTTTCGGAAAACTCCGGGGAGCCCTTCTGAAATTTGTCCAGGGATATCAGTGGGGCGTCTGGGCCAGAAGTTATATCCTGCAGAGGAAAAACCTTCACGATCTGGCCTGCTCTCTCACAGATTATCTGAATCTTAATACAGATGAAAAATATAAGATCCTGGCGGCAGATTCCAGGAAGGAAAGAGATAAACTCATTGAGAACGCCATCTACGAATTTATCGAGATGTCCAAGGTTTCCCAGGAGGCTTCTTCTGCTCAGAAAGATGATCAGGAACAGCTTTACCGGGAAGCTGCCATCAAAAAACAGATTGAATATCTTCAGAGAGAACTGGACGATATGCATCCGGAAAATGTTTCCGACGTGCGGAAGTTTGAAAAAAAGATCGCCCGTTCCGGTATGAATAAAGAAGCTAAACAGGAAGCGGAAAAAGTTTTAAACCGTATGAAGCAGGAAGGCAAGGAAAGCCACGAATACGGCCTGCTCTATGATTATCTGGACTTTGTCACCAGTCTTTCCTGGAAGACTCCGAAAATGCCGGCCATTGATCTGAAAGAGGCTGAAGCGATCCTGGATGAAGATCACTACGGACTGAAAAAAGTCAAAGAAAGGATCATCCAGCAGCTTGCAGTCATGGCTCTGAATAAAAAACAGTCCGGTTCTATCCTGCTCTTTGTGGGCGCTCCCGGTACCGGCAAGACCAGCATCGGTCAGAGCATTGCCAAGGCTCTTGGCCGGAAATATGTGCGGATCAGTCTTGGAGGCGTTCGGGATGAAGCAGAGATCCGGGGACACCGGCGTACTTATGTGGGAGCTATGCCCGGCCGTATCATGGAAGGTATGAAGCGCAGCGGAGCTTCCAACCCTGTTATGGTCCTGGATGAGGTGGATAAACTGGCCAGAGACTACAGCGGAGATCCTGCCAGCGCGCTTCTGGAGGTCCTGGATCCGGAACAGAACAACAACTTTACCGATCATTACATGAATGTTCCTTATGATCTGTCAAACGTTCTGTTCGTCTGCACCGCCAACAGCACAGATACTATTCCGGAGCCTCTTCTGAACCGTATGGAAGTAATCTCCTTCCCGGGCTACACCGCTCTGGAAAAATTCCAGATCGCCAAACGCCATCTTCTGCCAAAGGCCCTGGAAGCTATGGGCATTAAAGAAGAAAATCTGGAGGTCACGGACAGCGCACTGCATAAAATGATCGAAGAATATACCGGAGAAGCAGGAGTCCGGAGCCTGAAAAAACTGATCGATATCCTGTGCCGCAATGCCGCCGTAAAGCTGGTAAAGAAGGAACAGGAGACTTTAACAGTCACAAAAGAAAATCTGTCGGAATTCCTTGGGCACCAGCATATGCGCCATGAAACCCGGCTGGAGGAAAAGATCCCGGGAGTAGTCACCGGACTTGCCTGGACTACTGCCGGCGGGGAGATCCTGTTTATTGAAAGCAAACTGATGGAAGGAAAGGGAAATCTTATCATCACCGGACAGCTGGGAGATGTGATGAAGGAATCTGTCCAGATCGCCCTGACTCTGGTAAAATCTCTGTTCCCGAAAGAGACCGAGATCCTGGAGAAACGGGACCTTCACATTCATGTTCCCGCAGGAGCCGTGCCAAAAGACGGACCATCTGCAGGTATTACTCTGGTAACAGCTCTGGCCTCTCTGGTAACAGGAAAGGCTGTAGGAACCGAGTATGCCATGACCGGCGAAGTTTCTCTTCGCGGTGGCGTTATGCCTATCGGAGGACTTCCGGAAAAACTCATGGCTGCCCAGAGAGCCGGTATCCAGAAAGTATTTATCCCTTATGATAACATTGAGGATCTGGAAGATGTGGCGGATGAAATCAAAGAAAAACTGGAGATCATTCCGGTAAAGAAAGTTACTGATGTATTAGATCAGGTACTGAAAGATTAAAGACTGCCTGAATTTTAAAAAGCTGCCTGGCAGGCTTTCCTGAAAATGGAGAAATTTCTCCGGGGAAAGCTGCCTGGCAGCTCTTCTTTTTTCTTATAGTTTGACAATGCGCATTGGCAATTCTATCTGCTATGCTGTGAGTGATACAGTACACCAGAACTGTTTTTCACAGCAGATCTGAGGTAAGAATATATAACGCTTGATAGAGAGCGGCAGTAAAATCCGGCATCTGGTAATCCGGATTTACCTCCTGCATGGCCTTTACCTGTTTTTCACAGAGGCTGGTCATGGAATAGATGCCCTGGACCAGAGACAGGAGGAGAAAAATAAAATTCTGGATCTTCTCTCTGGGAGCTTTTGGAAAATACCGGGTAAGCACTTCTTCCATAGTCTCCTGAAAAGGATGTATGGCATGTTTAAAGGCTGTCAGCTTTTCCAGAGAGCAGTTCTTCTCTATGGTGATATAATGGACTGCCATCAGTTTCAGCAGCCTGGGATGAAGAGCCGCCGTCCCCGCAATATTCCTGCAGTAGGCTTCCCGTCCCGGCTGTTCCTCCCGGTCCATAGCCTCCCTGATGTCTTTTGTCCAGGAAAGATAATCTTTCTCCAGGATATCCAGAAATATCTCATCCTTTGTCTGATAATAATTATATATATTAGAACGGCAGATGGAAGTGGATTTCGCGATTTCCTTAATGCTGATATCCTCATATTCCATAGTCTCATACAGCTCCTCACAGGCCCGTATGATCTCCTGCTGCCGGGCTGCCGCCAGGGATTCCTTCTTCACCTTTTGACATTTCATACAAAACATGCCTCCTTAGAATTCAAGGCCAGTATACCAGGAAGCGAGGAGCCAAGGGAATATTTATATTCATTTGGCGACCGCCGATGATACTAGACGCCCTGCGTCTAGTATACCATAAAGTATATACTCTGGCAAAGCCTTGAATTATTTGCCTGCAGATTGTATCATAGGGAGAGAATAGGAGGTTTTTTGACATGAAATACGACTTTACTACCATTATGGACCGGAAGGGCAAAGATGCCATTGCATTAGATGTAGAGACCGCTCTGAAGGGCGGAATGCTCGGGGTAGAAAATGTAAAGATCAAAGAGGGGTTTTCTGTGATCCCCATGTGGGTGGCAGACATGAATTTTCCTACAGTCCCCACTGTACAGGAAGCCCTGATCCAAAGGGCAAAACACCCGGCTTTCGGCTATTTTTCTCCCTCTTCGGAATATTATGACTCCATTATCCGGTGGCAACAGACCAGAAACGGCGTCACCGGCCTTACCAGCGAATGTATCGGTTATGAAAATGGGGTTTTAGGCGGAGTGGTATCTGCCCTGAATGTCTTCTGTTCCAGAGGAGACAAGGTACTCCTTCACTCTCCCACCTACATAGGATTTACCGGCAGTCTGAAAAATAACGGTTACGACATGGTCTTAAGTCCTTTAAAACGTGATGAAAAAGGCGTATGGCGTATGGATTTCGAAGATATGGAAAAAAAACTGGCCACTGAAAATATCCACGCCGCCGTTTTCTGTTCTCCCCACAATCCCTGCGGCCGGGTGTGGGAACGCTGGGAACTGGAAAAAGCCATGGCCCTCTTCCAGAAATATGATGTCTATGTAGTTTCTGACGAAATCTGGTCAGACCTGATCCTGGAGGGACACAAACATATTCCCACCCAGTCTGTAAGCCCTGACGCAAGGATGCGCACCGCCGCATTCTACGCTCCGAGCAAAACCTTTAATCTGGCCGGACTTGTGGGAAGTTATCATATTGTTTATAACAAATGGATCCGGGACCGTATGGAGAAAGAATCTTCTCTTTCCCACTACAACAGCATGAATGTACTGAGCATGCATGCACTGATCGGTGCCTACAAGCCGGAAGGCTATGAGTGGGTGGATCAGCTCTGTCAGGTGCTCACAGACAATGTAAACTATGCTTATGACTACATCACCACCCATTTTTCCGGCGTAGAGCTGTCCAGACCGGAAGGAACCTACATGCTCTTCCTGGACTGCACCAGATGGTGCCAGGAACATGGAAAGACACTGGACGAGCTGGAAGCCGCCGGGATTCAGGCAGGAGTTATCTGGCAGGACGGCAGGCCTTTCCATGGTCCCTGCTCTATCCGCATGAATCTGGCCCTTCCCCACAGTCTTGTCAAAGAGGCTATGGATCGGCTGGATAAATACGTATTTAACGCCTAGTGTACTGTATCATTCACTTTCAGCATAATGACGACGAATGAACTTTTCACTCTGCAAGGCGGAGGAATGAGGCGTAGCGGTGGCTACGCTGATTGACGACAACGCCGCAGATGGAAGTTCAGTATAGGGCAGCTCCATTTTAAATGATCAGGATTCACAGGTCATGGCTCCTGACATGACACATACACCCCTGGCACCGGCGGCCAGGGTTTTTTCTATCTGTTCCCGATCCAGACGGATCCCTCCGATGGCATATACCGGCAGAGAAACCGACCGGCAGATCTCCTCCAGGAACTCCAGACCTCTGGGGGGCAGGCCTTTCTTGCAGTCTGTGGCGTAAATATGCCCGGCGATCACATAATCTGCTCCCAGTGTTTCTGCCTCCCGGGCTTCCCGGACACTGTGGACAGAACAGCCCAGAATTATCTTTTGGTCCATTCCCTGTCTTCCAGTCTCCCGGAAGACGGGCAGGGGGAGCTGAAGGCCCCTGGCCCCTGTTTTTACCGCCGCTTCCGGGTAGGTATGACAGTAAAAAGGCACCTGGTATCTGTCACAGATTTCTTTTACTTCTTCTGCAAGTTTCTCATATTCCGGCAGACCCAGATCCTTTTCTCTTAGCAGGATCCTCTCCGGCCCCTTTTGGCATAAGATCTCAATCTGATCCAGAAAAGGACGGATGGCAAGCTTCCGGTTGGTAATCACAGTTATCCGTGACCAGAGGTCTTTTTCTGTCTCCAGGGTCTCTATTTCTTCTCTAGACATAGACATACTCCGCCATAACCGGCTGGAGATTTTCTCCCAGCAGACTGTCATAGACTTCCTGGACAGACCGTCCGTCTGAGATCTCAAACTGGGCGTCTCCCTTATCTTCCAGCTCTTCTACATGCTCGCCGATACCGGTGCTGACTCCGGCGGAAATCTTGGTAGCGGCGATCTTTACCAGGTTGTCCCTTACTCTGGCGCACTCTCTTGTAGAGATGGTGATCCCTGCAAAAGGCATAAACAGACGGTAG
>DXIQ01000098.1 GCA_019112785.1 Candidatus Blautia stercorigallinarum | reverse complement strand
GCGGTTAATGCCAGAACGCTGGATTCCCAGCCGTCTTGCCAGTTCTGCCTGGGAAATGCCCTGTTCCAGACGGGCCTCCACAAGCTGGGATATGATTTTCTGCCGTTTGCGCAGTTCATCCATACTCTCACCTCACTGTTTTAATGTTAACATATATGATAACAATTTGCAAGAGGGGGAATCTGTCGAAGCTGCGAAACCGGCACTCACTGCTCCCTGTCTTTCCTTTTTTCTAAATATCTTTCCACGATTTCCAGCTCGTCCATGTAAATGCAGTGTTTCATACCCCCATGTTCTACCCTGCGGCAGCATTCCTGAAAATCCATCCACTTTACAGCTTCCACCTCTGACTCCTGAAGGACCAGTTTCTCCTCATCCACCGGTTTATCATAGACATAGACTGCGCTGATCTCATAATCCCGGAAAGGTTTCCCATAAAACACGTCTTCAAAATATGCCTTCCGCATTCCTGCCAGGTGAAGGTCTTTCTCTTCTGCCCGGATCCCCAGTTCTTCTCCAAGTTCCCTGAGAGCGGCAGGAAGGTAGGTATCTCCGGCAGATACATGGCCTGCGGAAGAAATATCATAGCAGCCGGGATTAGAGTCCTTAGAAAGACTTCTCTTCTGAAGAAGCAGATCCCAACCGCTGCTGTGATTTTTCCGGACGATCCATATATGGGAAGTAGGATGAAGGCTGCCGTCCAGATGAGCCACACCCCGCTCCCGGACAATGCCCGCCGGGCTTCCATCTTCCTTTAAAATATCAAAAAGCTCCAGAGGCTTTCCATTTACAGTGGCTGATCTGAGGATATTTCGTCTGTCAAAAGTCACCTTTAAAGAAAAGAAAGGCCCCTTTTCCAGCAAAAACCGGAAACAGATCTTCTCTTCCTCCCCGGCAAGATTCTGTAAAATTTCATCACATTTTGTCCAGCAGACAGTATCTGTTTCTTCTTTCCTGTCCTCTGGAGCAGGCTGCCATGCACGGAATAAAAACACATATTCTGCGGGCTTATCCTCTCTGACCAGAGTCAGGATCCCCCTGGCCTTCCAAGAGAAAGGGGCAGAATCTTCACTACCGACTGTTCTTGCCATACATTCTTCCGGACTTTCTCCTTCTTTCATAATTTCTTTTAGGATCTGATACTTTTCCTTCTGTTCCAGAACACAGAAAACTCCCAGCTTTTCCGGCATATTTATACACCTCGTTCATAATTTTCTCTTTCTTAGTTTACCAGATGAACAGGAAAATGCAATTTTTCTTTTTGTATTGACTCGATCATGTTTATAAATTTTCTTGATTTCATTTCGTTATACCGATATAATAAAATGGGTGATAAATATGAAAATCAGCGAATTACTACAGCAAAAAGGCATGACCAAGTATCGTCTTTCTGTATTGAGCGGGGTTCCACACTCCACCCTCAGCGAACTATGCAGCGGGAAAACCAACATCAGAAAATGTTCCGCAGAAACGGTCTACAAACTTGCTAAAGCCCTTGGTGTGTCTATGGAATCTTTAGTTGAAGAGGCCTTTAAAAAAACTCCGTCCGCAGAAGAAATCCGGGAAAATTCTTACGAATACGGACTTCCGGAATACCTGCAGCAAGATCTGGACGCTTTCAAAGAAGGGTTAAAAAACGGTTCTTCTCTCATGGATTGCCTGTGGGGGGAATTGTACGGCAGTATCAACATAGCTGAGATCAATGACGGAGCGATCACACCGGAACATGCAGATTATCTCAGGCAAAAATTCTTGTGGGGAGGTAAGCAAAAAAATGAAAATCATTGATTTTACAAATTTTTTCGATAAGGCATCGCATAAGCGATGCCTTTTTCTTGACATAAGTGTACTTATAGTATATAGTGTGTATATAGCAACATCACACTAATAACAACAATGACCACGCTGTAAAAACAGTCTGTGGCTACGAATACTGGAGGTGTATCCCACTTTGCATATACTCATATCAAACACTTCTGACAAACCTCTGTATCAGCAGATCAAGGAGCAGATCAAGGACGCGATTTTAAGGGAGGAGCTGACCGAAGGAGATCTTCTTCCCTCTATCCGTTCTTTTGCCAATGATCTGAAGGTCAGTGTTCTGACCATACGGAGAGTCTATGAAGAGCTGGAGAAGGAAGGGTTTGTCGTCAGTCAGACAGGTATCGGCACTTTTGTATCTGCCGGCAATGCGGAACTGCTGAGAGATTCCAGAAGAAGGCTTGTCGAACAGAAAATGCAGGATATGATAGAAACCGCCCGTTCCCTGGGAATTACAAAAGAAGAACTAAATGAAATGATGGACATTCTATATGAGGAGGAGTGAAATGGACAGGATTTTAGAAGTAAAGAATTTAAACAAATCCTATAGCAGATTTGCGCTGAAAGATGTGAGCTTTTCTCTGCCGGAAGGCTGTATTACCGGTTTTATCGGAATAAATGGAGCAGGAAAAACTACCACTCTCCGTTCTATTCTGGGTCTGGTCAAAGATGTCACAGGAAGTATCCGTTTTTTCGGTATGGATATGAAGGAAAATGAAAAGCAGATTAAAAACCGGATCGGTGTTGTTCTGGACAGCGACTGTTTCTATGATGATCTGTCCCTGGAAGAAATGAAAAAGATCCTGGCCCCGGCCTATTCTTCCTGGTGTGACCAGGATTACCGTTCTTATCTGGAAAGATTTTCTCTGGATCCAAAGGAAAAGATCAAAAATCTCTCCAGAGGAATGAAGATCAAATATTCCCTGGCGCTGGCTCTCTCTCATAAGCCTGAACTGCTGATCATGGACGAACCCACCAGCGGTCTTGATCCCTTATTCCGCAGCCAGCTTCTGGAGCTTTTGCGGGATTATATGGAACAGGGCGGAAAGGGCGTATTTTTTTCTACCCACATCACCTCAGATCTGGATAAGATCGCCGATGTGCTGATCATGATCGATCAGGGACATATTGTATTTCAGGAAGATAAAGATGAGCTTCTGGACCGATACCGTATGGTAAAAGGAAGCAAAGACGATCTAAATGAAGAAGTCCGAAGCCTGCTGCTTAATATTCATGAGACAGATTTTGGTTTCACCGGTATGACCTGCCATATTCCTGAGATACGGAATCTTCTTCCAAATGTACTTTTAGAGCGCCCCACAGTGGAAGATATTATGCTGAGCCATACTAAAGGAGGGATAAAAAATGCTGCTGAGTTTAGTTAAAAAAGATTTTATACTGGTAAAGAAATATGCCCTTTTCATGGCTGCCTTCTGCTTTCTGCTGCCTGTTTTTTTTCTTTCCCGGCTGCCGGAATCTGCAGGGTCTCTGACCTTTTTTATCTCTGTGGTCTATACCATATTTCTTCTTCTCCAGTATGTTTTTCTGAAAGAATACCAGTCTCCCAAAGCCGCACTTCTTCTGTGTGCTTCTCCCTATCCCCGGCGGCTTATGGTACTGGGAAAATATGTGTTCTGTCTGGTCCTCTATGCCGCCAGCAGTCTGATCTACTGGATCAATACGCAGATCTTTCCGGAACTTGGAAGGTTTCATTGGGAAATGGCTGTTCTGATCTTTTTCATGGTTACCATCTTCTACAGCCTTTATATTCCTCTGGAGTATCGGCTGGGATTTGAAAGTACAAAAGTTATCACTATGTTTATCATTATGGCTTGTCCTTTTGCGGCTCCCTTTATTCTCCAAAAAGGGGCTGTTATCCAGCGCTATATAGGACTTCTGCCCCCGATGCTTTTCTACGGCGCACTCCTATTTGTCAGCCTGGCAGCACTGGTGATATCTGCCTGTTTATCTGTCTGCTTTTACGAGCATGCAGATTTATCATAGGCAGGCACTTGTGTTTGCCGGTCCAGACCCTGCTATGCATGAAAGCCTATTGTTTATTCCCGCGAGCAACGAGCCAGGCGGACATGCTGGCATGTCCATTTGGCGACTGCTGCGAGGGTATAATACCCCGATGCTTGCAGCGCTGCTAGGCCCCGTATGCTTGCAGCGGGGTCTTTGACTGTCATAAAATCCCCGCAGAAAGATAGAGCGCAGGCACTCTGAATTTCTGCGGGGTCTTTTGTCTTTATTATCTTTACTGCTTTTCTTCTACTATTTCCAGTGAAGCATTTTCCCACTTTCCGGACCAGATTTCTCTTTCTTCCTTTTCCAGGTAGATCCTGGTGGTAAATACCAGTTCTCCCTGGTTTACAAAGATTTCTATGATAGAGCTGTCTATTAAGATCAGCAGATCCTCTACCTTGTTTTCTCCCCGTCCTAATCTTTTGCCTCTGCCTCCGCCGCAGGGTGCAGGGATTCCCTCTTTATCCAGAAAAGAAAGCTCCACCTGATCTCCCCGGACAGTAACTGTCAGATGGTTCTTCTCCGTGCCGATACAGATCTGCCGTTTTTCTCCCCGGACCTGAGAAAATACTGCTCGCAGAGTCTTGTCTGCCCAGTGGTATCTGCCGTTTTCCGGAACCGCTTTTTTCCAGTCCAGATCCTCCAGCTCTCTCACCGGCATACGGTAAATCTTTCCATTATGGCAGATCAGCTCGGACGGGATAGTCAGACAGTGCTGCCAGCCGTTTTCCACGGAAAGATTTCGGTGAGTTTGGGCAGTGTCCGGGACACCAGCCCAGCCTATAAGGATCCTTCTGCCGTCCTCTGTTTCAAAAGACTGGGGAGCATAAAAGTCAAATCCCATATCCCATTCCCTGAAGTTGTCCTCTAAATCTTCCATCTGTGAGAAAAACACATAGCCGGACTGATAGATATTCTGGAATCTGTCTTCCCGGGCTTCCAGGCCCTGAGGACAGAAAGAAAGGATCCTCTCTTCGGATAAAGAAAAAATATCCGGGCATTCCCACATATATCCGAAAGGCTTTTCCGGTACCAGTTCCCGGTACAGACTCCAGTTTTTCTTATCTTCTGAGACATAGATCAGAACGCCTCCTTTATCCCGGCGTTTTCCCTGACTGTCCCAGGCTCTGGCTCTGGCCCCCAGGACCATATAATATTTTCCCTCTTCCTTCCATACCTTAGGGTCCCGGATATGCTGAGTCATGTCTTCCGGATAATCCTCCATACCAAGGAGAATGGTTTTTGAGGACATATGCTGTCCGTCCTCAGATTCCACCAGGATCTGGGTACTGATCCTCCCGGCGTCGATATAGTCGTAATCCCCCGGCTTCTTCACATTCCCTGTATAAAAAATATACATTTTATTGTCTTCCACAAGGGCAGAACCGGAATAGACCCCGCCGGCATCCTGAGGAATATCCGCTGTCAGCACCGGCTCCCTGTATTCCCAGTGAAGAAGATCCCGGCTGACACAATGGCCCCAGTACCCTCCCCCTCCGTTGACGCTCAGAGGGGAATACTGGAAATAGGCCTGGAACTCTCCTTTAAACTGACACAGGCCGTTGGGATCATTCAGCCATCCCACTGGAGGCATGATATGATATCTGGTCCGGAAAGGACAGTTTGCAACTGTCCTTCCCATTTTTTCTTCTGCTTCTCTTGCTTTTTGAAAACCGTATTTCATAGCTGTCCCTCTTATTCTGTGATCACCGCGATCTTATCTCCCACCGCTACAGTCCTCTCATCTTCTCTGTCTGCGTGAGACCCTTCTACAGGCTCTGTGAAGATCAGGCAGGCTGCGGTGTCATATCCTTCTTTTGCGATCTTGTCTTTATCAAAGTCCATGATACAGTCTCCTGCTTTCAGTTCCTGTCCTTCTGTCACATGTACATCGAAATATTTTCCTCCCAGCTGCACCGTATCGATCCCCACATGGATCAACAGACCGTTTCCGGCTTTTGTCCTAAGACCTACCGCATGTTTTGTATCCATGACCATCTCCACTGTACAGTCTGCAGGGGCATAGATCTTTCCTTCCGCAGGAAGGATAGCCACTCCGTCTCCCAGAACTTTCTGGGCAAAGGTAGGATCATTGACCTTTTCGATCCCTACAAATTCTCCGGGAACATAAGCATAGATTTCTTCAGGAAGCTCTGCTTTTTCTGAGTTTTCTGTTTCCTTCTCTCTTAAAGAGGCAGTCAAACCTCCGGTCCCGGGAGTTCCCTTATCTGAAACCGGGGCCGGCGCTGCCTTTTCATTTTTCCTGTCAAATACCATACCGATCAGAATGGTGAAAATAAACCCTGCCGCCAGAGCGATCACATGGGCAATGATGTAATTGATATATCCGTTATGTGCCGGATCCGCCAAAGCGATCCCCGGTACAACTGTTGTTCCGAATCCGAGAGCAGCCAGATCTGTAAAGTAGACCACAGCGCCGCCTACAGCTCCTCCCAGACATCCGCCAATAATAGGGTAACGGTATCTTAAATTCACACCGAAGAGAGCCGGCTCTGTAATACCGAAAAGCACAGAGATAAAACTGGGGATACAGAGTTCTTTTGCCTTGGCATCTTTTAAGTTTCTCACCAGATAGCCTAAAACAGCGCCGCCCTGGGCAATGATAGCTACGGACATCAGAGGATTTAAAAAGTTTCTTCCAGTGTCTACTAAAAGCTGTGATTCAATGGCTCCGAATACATGGTGGAGACCGGTGATAACGATCAGCTGCTGGACACCGGAGAAAGCTGCGTATCCGATCACACCCAGGTGCTGTGTCATCCATACCAAAACGGCGGTAATGCCGTTTGCCAGACCTCTTCCTACCGGTCCGATGATCATAAACAGAAGGAAGGAGCTTACCAGGGTGGTAAGAAGAGGTGACACCAGAAGTCTTATGACCTCGGGTACTTTCCGCTCAAAGAAAATATCCAGTTTCGCCGTGACCACACCAATGAGCAGGGCTACGATAATACCGCCCTGGAAACCGATCAGATCTACCGGAAGTCCGAATATATGAAGGGTGGTCACATCTACTGTACCCTGGGCTGCAGCGCTGGCGTCAGCCAGACTGTTGGTCAGCATGATACAGCCGATGACAATACCCATGATGGGCCGGCCGCCGAACCGCTTCACCGTACTGTAGGCCACACATAAAGGTAGGAATCCGAAGATAGCTCCCGAGGATATGTTGATCAGTCTTGAAATTCCGTAAAGGGTATCATTGTTCTGGACAAATTCAATATTTCCCAGGACACTGGACAGACCGGTAAGAAGGGCCGCCGCCAGGATCCCCGGCATGATCTCGATAAATACATCGGAAAGGGCTTTCACCGCTCTCTGTAAAGGATTCATCCTTTTATTTGCCTTCGTCTTCAGGTCTCCCAGGCTCATACTATCCATATGTATGGAGTCTGCCAGCACCTGACATACATCATTGACCAGACCTGCTCCGAATATGATCTGAAGCTGATCCCCTGCCACAAACACGCCTTTCACCAGGTCCACGTCTTCAATAGCCTTCGTGTCTGCCTTATCGTTGTCTTCCAGCACCAGCCTGAGACGGGTGGCACAATGAGCCACGCCTAAAATATTATCTCTGCCGCCTACCAGCCGGACAATCTCTGCCGCTATGTTCTCATAACGTTTTCTTTTTTCAGTATCCATCTTTTGAAACCTCCATCTTTTTTATCGAAGACATGTCTTCTGTTTTCCCGGGTATGAACAAATGCTGTTTGCTTTGTCCTTGTAATTATTATTATACTGGAATATAATTTATATCATATAGACAAATGTTGTTTTATCATACAGTTATGTTGGAGGAATCATGAAAGATTATATATTTTCAAACGACTTTTCCAGGAACCTGGATGCCATGATCTATACCTGCGGATATGAAACCTGTGTTCCCTCCCACAGCTACGGTCCCGTTGTCCGCAGCGGCTATCTGATCCATTATATTCTAAAGGGAAAGGGCATTTATAAAACAGACGGCCATATCTACCAGCTGAAGGAAGGGGATGCCTTTCTCATACGTCCCAATACGCTGATCTACTATGAGGCTGACAAATATGATCCCTGGACCTACACCTGGATCGGTTTCCAGGGAATTAAGATCGAAGAATATCTGAAGCGTACTTCTCTTCTGGAGACCCCTTATTTTCACTACGGCAAAGACGACCGGGTCCGGCTCTGCCACGAAAAGATGTTTGAAGCTTATAAGCTGCCGGAAAACCGGGATCTGATGATGAACAGTATCCTTTACGAGTACCTATATCTCCTGGCCAGCAAGTTTCCCAGGACCTATATTCCTGCCAAGGAAAAGAAGATCTCCTATGTGGAAGAAGCCCTCCGGTATATTGAAAATAATTACGCCCATGAAGTAAATATCCATGTGATCGCCGATTATCTGAATATTGAACGCACCTATCTTTACCGGCTCTTTAAAGACATTACCGGAACTTCTCCCCAGGAATATCTTCTGGACTACCGGATCCGCCGGGCCTGCAGTCTTCTGAGGGAAACAGACCTGCCTGTCAGCGATATCGCCAGATCCGTAGGGTACAATGACGCCCTGTATTTTTCCCGGCTGTTTAAACAGAAGAAGGGACGGACTCCAACCCAGTACCGGAAAGAAAGGGCTCCTGCATAAAAATAAAGCATATAAAAGTCCAAAGACTTGTGCATTAAGAAAATATCCGTCATAATCGGATAGGAGAGGTCTTACCCTCTCCTTCCACACCACGTAGCGTACCGTTCGGTACTACGCGGTTCAATAGTTTACACGTACTTTCAGATAGTGGACAGACATGGATGGATATCCAAGTTTGTCCACTAAGATTTTCTTTGTGAGCGCAGAGTTCAGCATTCCTGCCGCTCTCCATACTCCTTTTCGGCAGTTCGCCATTTCATGTATTTTCCACTCTGGGAGATGTAGTGCTCTCAGCATTTTATACCTGGTGCGCACTCTTTTCCATTGCTTCCAGTATATGGCCCGGATTCTGTGGCGCAGCCATTCATCCGTGGTTTCCATCAGTGTTTTCATGTCTGCATACCGGTAGTAGTTTATCCACCCCGTCGTATATTGCCTGAGTTTCTCTTCTCTTTCCGGATTGCTCCACTTGTTTCCCCTCACTGTCAGTTCTCTGAGACGTTTCTTCATCTTTTTGATTGACTTGGGGTGTACCCGCATACGGCATTTCCCTTTGTGGCGGTAGAAGCCGTATCCGAGATATTTCACCTTGCTGATGTGGCTTATTGTCGTTTTTTGGAGATTGACTTTCAGGAATAGTTTCCCTGTGATATACGGAATGATGCGTTTCATCGTTCTTTCTGCGCTTTTCCGGCTTTTACACAGAATTATGCAATCGTCGGCATATCTCACGAACCTGTGTCCTCTGCGTTCCAGTTCTTTGTCCAGCTCGTTCAACATCACATTTCCACACAGCGGACTTAACGGCCCTCCTTGTGGCACACCTTCCGGTGTTGCGTGAAAACCTCCGTCTTCCATTACCCCGGCGTTCAGATATTTGTGTATCAGTGAGACTACCCGTCCGTCTTTAATGGTTCTTGACAGCACCTCTATTAGTTTGCTGTGGTTTACCGTGTCAAAGTAGGATTGTAAGTCCATGCTGACTGCGTACTCGTATCCTTCATCCACATACGTCCTGCACTTTGCAAGTGCGTCGTGGGCGCTTCTGCCCGGTCGGAATCCGTAGCTGTTTTCTGAGAACTGTTCTTCGTAGATCGGGGTGAGTTCCTGCGCAATCGCCTGTTGGATCAGTCGATCCACCACAGTTGGAATTCCTAACTTCCTTACTTTTCCTTTCTCTTCCTTGGGTATTTCTACCCTGCGGACAGGGCTGGGTTTGTACTTCCCCTCCCTCAGCTGCCTGACCAGTTCGTCCCGGTGTTCTATCAGGTAGGGCAGAAGTTCATCTACCTGCATTCCGTCAATTCCACCTGTGCCTTTGTTGGCTTTAACCTTCTTGTAAGCGGCGTTGAGATTGTCGCTCCTGAGAATGGTATCAAGCAGGTTGTCCGTCCAAAACTCCGTGTTGGTGCCAGTGGTCCCGGTAATCCATTCCTGGGCGTACACTCCTGTTACCTTTCCCTGTTCCGCAGGTATCTCTCGCAGGTAGTCTTCGATATGAAGTTGTCTGTACTTGATTCCATGTTTGGTTTCCATTTTGGTGCTGACACCTCCTACTGTTCAGTCCTTTCCGGAGTATCTATAGCTGCTCCGGTACTATGACATCTGCTGACTTCTTATGGCAAGCTTTACTCCATGGCGACGAATGTTGTATCGTCTTAGCCATGTCCATGAGACCTCCCCGGGTACTCACACGTTCTTTCACACTTATACCTGCCCCGTTTACTGTTGACGTTCCGTGCAGTTATTGGACTTTGGTTTGTACAGCAACCTTATCCACGCTTCACAGCCTAACCGGACAACTTTTACAGGCCAGTGATTTGCCTCCGGCTTCCTTCAGACCCCACCTCACGATGACGCCCTTGCCATTAGCTGCACCCTTCCCACTGCCGGGCGGGTCAGGGACTTTCACCCCTTAGAACGTGTGCCCGCCGGGCACACTGTAAAAACAGCTATGCCTCCGGCAGAAAAATCTCTGCCTGTATGCATAGCTGTTTTCTTTCATAAAGATTTATTTTCCGATTCCTGCCTATTCCGTTCTCAGGGCTGTCACCGGATCACTCTTGGCCGCCTTTCTGGAGGGGATCAGTCCGCCGATCAAAGTCAGGATCACACTGAGCAGGATCAGGACCAGAGCCGGCACTGGCTGAAGCACCGCATTGATATTGCTGGTTCCTGCCAGATGGTGGATCAGAGCGTTGCCCGGTATCAGCAGCAATAAGGTGATGACGATTCCCAGAAGTCCGGCGCAAAGGCCGATGATAAAGGTCTCTGCGTTAAATACCTGGGAAATATTTCCCTTGGAAGCTCCAATGGCACGGAGGATACCGATCTCCTTCTTTCTCTCCAGTACGCTGATGTAAGTGATAACACCGATCATAATGGAAGATACCACCAGAGAAATAGCCACAAAAGCGATCAGCACATAACTGATGATGTCGATAATATCCGTCACAGAGGACATCAGGGTACCAACTACATCTGTGTAAGTGATCACCTGTTCATCCTTTCCCTCAGCCTCCATACGGCTGTTGTAGCTGTCCAGGATATCCACCACATATTCTTTGCTCTCAAAGTCTTTCGGATATATGGAAATGCCGCTTGGCACGTCAAAATCTACATACCCCAGATTTTTCAGATTTCCCTCATAAGTGGCATCCTGGGTAGAATTCATGGACATGAAAAGCTCCGCCATTTCGTCTCCGTCCATATTAACCTTAAATGCATTGGAAAATGCTTCTGCGTCAATATTCATGGCAGACTGGAGATTTTCTCCGATCTGGGCAATAGCCTGGGTCATGGCTGTTTCCATGGCGCTGCTTAACTGTCCTATCATCTGTTCCATGGCCGAAGAGATCTGGCTCTGGAGAGCCTGTCCCAGAGTTCCGGAGTAGGAAGCCATAAGCTGCTGCATATAGCTTTCCATGGACTGGGAAATCTGATCCCGGAGACTTCCGGTATCGATCATGGAGGATAATCCCTGGGTCAGTCTTGACTGGGCGTCCTCTGTATTCAGGTAATCCGTGAAATAGGCACCTATCTGAGCCGGATCCGGAAGACCATTGGCCTGGGCATAACTCTGATAGCCTGCGGCCAGATTTCCTGCCAGAGTTTCCAGCTGCTCCTGGGTCACCCAGACCTCGCCGTTTGTCTGGAAGATCTCCTCTCCCCATCTGCCCAGGATCTCCTGTGCTTCCGGGGTCTGGAGATACTCCAGAAGATAGTCGTCAAACAGTTCCGGATCTATCTGGCCGTTTTCATCTGTCAGTCCGTTCTGGGCCGCATATTCCTGGAATGCAGCCAGCACTTCCCCGAACATGGTCCGGATCTGATCTGAGGATACAGTTATAGTGCCGTTCTGGGCCATAATGTCTTTCACACTGTTACAGAGGGTGTTTCTGGCCTCCTCTGTCTGAAGATATTCCAGGAAGTATTCTCCCAACCGGGAATAATCCGCCTGAGGATTTCCCTGGGCATAGGCCTGGTATCCCTCCAGCAGACCGGAGACCATAGTTTCCATATCTTCGGAAGTTACCTGGATGTTCAGGCTGCTCATCAGATCTCCCAGGTTCATCTGAGGCATCTGGGGCAGATCCAGAGATATACTTCCAAGATCCAGCATACCGGAAAGGTCCAGAGTCCCCGGGTCGATCCCTTCCATTCCGGAGAAATCAAAGGAACCGGAAAGTCCCTGGGTCATGGCGCTTTCATCAAAATGGAAAGCCTCCTTAAGGGCGTTTTCATCTATGGTCACCAGGGAATCCATATTAAAATCTGACTGGCTGCTCTCTTCCCCGAAGGGCTCATTGGTGAAAACATTCACTGTATGATCTACCAGCTGTTTCTGTACGATCTCTCTGGTTTCTGCTTCCTGGACTACATGTTCCGTAAGACTGGAAGGATAACCGATCCCTGCTGTGAGAAGAGCGCCGTTGGCATCCTCCCTTGGCTGTACGATCCCCACGATCTTCAGGTCTTCCCCCTGGTCTACCAGATCATTCATGTATTCTTTGTCATCTGTCTTATCTCTCCAGACCTGATACTGGTCATCATATTCATAGTAATCTGCGCTGTTTACCAGTTTAAAGGTGATCCCCAGGATATCCTCATAGGTATAAGTTCCCATATCTTTCGGGACTTCTACGTTTTCTTCATTGATAAACTGGCGGATCATGTCATCCAGTTCCACAGAATCCCGCAGTCCCATGGTATACAGCATAAAATCACTGATACTTCCCCCGGATGTCAGGACCAGCACACACTCATTGTAATTTTCCGGCCAGCGTCCTGCCTTTACATCATACTGATCCATATACAGGTTGGTATTTTCCGGCATCTCATAAAACACATCCGTACTCATCATAGAAGACATCATGCTGCTGGAACTGCTGGAAGAACCAAACCCCAGAGCTTCAAAAGAGCTGTCCGGATTTACCCGGCGGACATCATCATCTTCCTGGAGATAGATCTGAGGTACTACATCATAGGAGTATTCAATGGCGTTGGTATATTTCTCAATATCGCTGTCACCGCTGTCCAGATATTTTTTCAGAGACTCCAGGTCATTGGAGTCCATGGTAGAAAACATATCTGTGACCATATCGATGACATTGATATCTCCGGACTCTTTCTCCTCCTCTCCTCCGGCAGTATCCCCGGAAAGCATAGAAGAAAAATCCACTCCCGTACTCTGGATCTGAAGAGGATATTCCGATAAAGTTTCTTCTTCCACATTCTGGATATAATCGTTTACTCCCGTTGACAGTGCCAGGATCAGGGAAATACCAATGATCCCGATAGATCCTGCGAAAGAAGTCAGCAGCGTCCTGGCTTTCTTGGTCCGCAGGTTATTAAAGCTCAAAGACAGGGCTGTCAGGAAAGACATGGAAGACTTTCCCATATTTTTGTGCTGAGGCGGCTCCTCCTGCTCCTGATCAATGACAAAAGGATCTGTATCTGACCGGATCTTTCCGTCTCTTAAATTTACGATCCTGGTGGCATATTCCTGAGCCAGCTCCGGATTGTGGGTAACCATGACTACCAGCCGGTCCCTTGCCACCTCTCTTAAAAGATCCATAACCTGAACGCTGGTATCACTGTCCAGAGCTCCGGTGGGCTCGTCCGCCAGCAGGATATCCGGATCATTGACCAGGGCTCTGGCAATGGCCACCCTCTGCATCTGCCCTCCGGACATCTGGTTGGGCTTTTTGTGGAGCTGTTCACCAAGGCCCACCTCTTCCAGGGCCTTAATGGCTCTCTGACGTCTTTCCGTCTTTCCTATGCCGGAAATAGTCAGAGCCAGTTCTACATTAGCCAGAACTGTCTGATGAGGGATCAGATTATAGCTCTGAAAAACAAAACCGATAGTATGGTTCCTGTAAGAATCCCAGTCCCGGTCTTTATACTTTTTAGTAGAAATACCGTTAATGATCAGATCTCCGCTGTCATACCGGTCCAGACCTCCGATAATGTTCAAAAGTGTGGTCTTTCCTGAACCGCTGGGGCCCAGGATGGCCACAAATTCATTATCTCTCAGGTTCAGGCTCACATCATCCAGAGCCTTCTGCACCAGCTTTCCCGTTCGGTATTCCTTGCAAATATGTTGAATCTGCAGCATTTACTATACGTCCTTTCCTTATCAAATCAAACTCTCTTGGAAAGCAAAGCGGATTTATCCGCTCAGATTCCTTCCCCTTGATCTGGTCCAAAAAAAGTACAGTAAAATGCTACTACAATTAAAGGAAAAATACAATGGTCAATCTTCGCCTTTTGTCTAACTATTTTCCCTTTTCATAATCTTTCAGGGCCTGTACCGCCTGAGGAGCCAGGGGGATCAACGCCGTCATATTAAAAATAGTCATCAGCCCCACCCCGAAATCTCCCAGATCCCAGACAAAAGTATAGGCTGCCATTCCTCCTGCAAAAAGCATCACAAGGGCCAGGATCTTATACAGGGTCTGAGAGATCCAGTTATCCCCGAAAAGATAGGCAAGATTAGGTCTTGCATAAAAGAGAATACCGATAAAAGTGGAGAAACTGAAAAGCCAGAGGATCACTGCGATAAACACTCCTCCCAGACTTCCCAGATGATAGTTCATAGCGGTCTGGAGAAGGTCCATGCCCTCCAGTCCTGCTGTCATGCTTTCCGGGGTCAGCAGCATGATCATAGCCGTGCAGCTGCAGATCACCAGCGTGTCGATAAATACCCCCAGAGCCTGGAGAAGCCCCTCCTTGGCAGGATGGCTGATATCTGCCGCGGCGGCTGCACAGGGTGCTGAACCGGAACCGGCCTCATTAGAAAAGAGCCCTCTCTTTGCTCCGTTCATGATCACGGCTCCGATCCCTCCTGCCGCTGCCTGCCGGAGGCCAAAGGCCTCTGCAAAGATCCTCTGGAAAACACCGGGAAGGGCCCCCAGATTTGTTACGATAATGAAAAGTGTGATCAGCAGGTAACACACCGCCATCACCGGCACCATAACGTCCAAAACCCGGATCGTGGCGTTCTTCCGCAGAACGATCACCGCCGCCAGCGCCACCAACAGGATTGTTGTAAAAAGCGGCGGTATCTGAAAGGCGTTCTCAAAAGCAGAAGAAACGGAATTTCCGATCACCTGGCTGATCCCGCACCAGCAGACCAGGCCGGACAATGCGAAAAGACAGGCAAGCAGGGATTTCCGTTTTCCCTTTTTATTCTTTCTGAAAAAATGGTGGATATAATAGGCCGGACCACCCCGGTATCCTCCGTAAAGAGGGTCTTTTTCCTTGTAAAGCTGGGCAAGAGTGGCCTCCACAAAAGCTGTGGAAGAACCCAGCAGAGCGATCAGCCACATCCAGAACACAGCTCCTGCTCCTCCTGCGGAAATAGCCGCCACTACGCCTACCAGATTTCCCATTCCCACCCTAGTAGCAGTGGATACGATCAGCGCCTGGACCCCGGAGATTGCCTCTTTTTGTCCTTTACTTTTCTTTTCCGTAACCACCCGGATCATATCCGGAAACATCCGGAAAGGAAGGAATCTGGTCCGGATGGTAAAGTAAATCCCCGAAGGGATCAGGATCAGTACCAGAAGAGAGATTCCCAGAGAACTCCCTCCCGGCAGGGGGATAGTGATAAAATCTCCCCATAAAATATGAAATACAGCATAAAAGATCTTCATAAATCCGCCTGCTGCTTCCTGAAAAAAATCCGTCATTGCTCCATATCCTCACGATCTGTAAAATTTTCTTGTAAGCTCAGTGCCTCTAGTATATAGTAGAACTGTAAATCTGTAAAATTGATAGTTATAATACTATAGATCGAAAAATTCGATAGATAGAAATTTCATATATACTACAGGGGGAAAAGTATGGATACTAAGAATTTAACTACCTTTATCTATGTGGCGGAACTGCGCAGCTTCACAAAAGCCGCGGACCGGCTGGGTTTTTCCCAGTCTACCGTTTCCTTTCAGATCAAACAGATGGAAAACGAACTTGGCTGTCAGCTTTTTGAACGGATCAATCACACGGTCCAGCTCACAGAAAAGGGCCGGGAAGTGCTGGAATACGCCCATCAGATCAACAGGATGACCCGAGAGTTAAAAGACAGCATGAAAGAAGAAACCGCCTCCGGATATATCCGTCTGGCTATGGCAGACTCTCTGTGCACTTCTCTTCTGTCCAGGGATTTTCTCCATTTCCGGGAACTTTATCCAAACATTGCCCTGAAGATCATTGCCGCAGGGACAGAAGAAATGTTCCGTCTGATGAACCACAACGAAGCGGACGCCATCCTGACTCTGGACAACCACATCTACAACACCGAATACCGGATCCTCCGGGAGGAAAAAGTACGCACTTTTTTTGTAGCAGGAGCCGATACTGAGATCGCCTCTGCTTCTTCCCTTTCCATAGAAGAACTGCTCCTCCAGCCCTTTATCCTGACAGAAAAGGGTATGAGCTACCGGCGGCTGCTGGAGGAAAAACTGGCGGAACTTTCCCTGGAAATCCAGCCGGTCCTGGAGATCGGAAGCACAGAACTGATCTGCTCCCTGGTAGAACAGGGGGCCGGGATCTCCTTTCTCCCGGAATATGTCATAAAAGACAGAGTAAAGGCCGGAACACTGGTCTGTCTGCCAGTGTCCGGCCTGGAAATCCATGTATGGAAACAGCTCCTGTATCATCGGAATAAATGGGTGTCCCCTCAGATGGAAAAAGTATTACAGTATTGTGTGGACAGGGAGTTTAGATAAAGGATTTCATATGTCTTTCTCCTGCTCCGCTTTTCTCTCTTTCAGCTCCTCCTGCATCTCCCGGTACATATCCATAAGCGCATTTCCCACTGCCATAGGACAGCAGGAGCCCTTGCTGGTATCCCCTCTGGTGACTTTTCTGGCTGTATAGGAAGGGCAGGAACCGCTGGAATTCAGCTGATCCACAATAGTCTCAATGCTGATCCCTCCTCTTGCGGATATGGAGATCATCCTGGAAAGACCTACCATAAAGTTATTGCAGCCGCCTGTAGAACCTTTGCTGAGATAAGTTTCTAACAGCGCTCCTGTATGAGGATCAAAAAGGGCGATACAGTGAAGACTGCCACAGCCGGTGATCAGCTTCCGCTTCTTTCCGATCACATCATCGCTGACCAGAAGGATCTCTCCTCTTTTCAGCCCCTCTCCGGGAGTCACTTCTTTCTTTTCTTCTTTCATCTGGGTATTCAGGATACCCACTCTCCTGCAGCCGTCCCGGAAGATAGTGATCCCTTTCAGTCCTTTTTCATAGGCGTATAGATACAGGTTCTCTGTCTCTTCTTTTGTAAAGCTGTTTGGCACGTTTACTGTGGAACTGATGGAGGCGTCAATATGTTCCTGCCATGCAGCCTGCATGTTGATCCTCTGACGGTAATCCAGGGTCATGGCGGTGACAAAATATTCCGGCAGATCTTTATCCTCCTCTATATTGTGCTGCTTCATATAATTTTCCACGATCTTGGTATAAACTTTATAATAGACATCTGTGCCGTGGAGAGATTCCGTCTTGCGCATATAATAATTGGCGTAGATAGGCTCGATCCCCCCGGAGATCCCCAGCATGGTAGAAAGAGTCCCTGTTGGCGCTATAGTCAGAAGCTGGGAATTTCTCAGCCCGTATTTTTTCACCAGTTCTCTGGTCTTCTTTGTGGTATTGACCTGGAAATAAGGCGTCTCCATTACCTGCCGGATATTACACATAGGATAAGCCCCTTCCTCTTTTGCCAGAAGAGCCGAGGCTGCAATGGCTGTATCCGCCATGGCGAATCCGATCCTGTGACACATGGCTACGGCTTCCTCTTCTCCGTAAGTAAGCCCCAGCTTGATCAAAGCGTCTGCCAGTCCCATGATCCCCAGACCTATCTGCCGCCATTGCCGGACACTTTCTCTTTGTTCTTCCAGAGGATGGAGAGGCAGGCCCTCATCCAGGACTTCATTCAGAGCTTTCACTGCAGCCTTTACGCAGGCTTTCAGCCCGTCAAAATCAAAATAGGAATGTTCCGAAAAAGGATCCCGGACAAAAGCAGAAAGATTTATACTGCCCAGAAGACAGCTGCCTCCGGCAGGAAGAGGTTCCTCTGCACAGGGATTTACGCCGGCGTATGTAAAGGTATCTGTATTGCTCAGAAGACTCCAGCCGGTGATCCGGTCCCAGAACAGCGCTCCCGGCTCAGCATAGTCCCAGTTTGTATCTGTGATCTTCCGAAACAGCTCTCTGGCCTTTACCTTTTTCTCAATGACTTCCCCTGTAGTCTCTCTGGTATAGTGGAGCATATATTCCTGATCATTTTTCACTGCCTCCATAAAATCCTTATGGATACGCAGAGATATGTTTGCCTTTGTCACCTTCTCCAGATCTGTCTTCAGCTCTATAAAATCCGGCACATCCGGGTGGGAACAGTCCAGAGAGATCATCAGAGCTCCTCTTCTGCCGTTCTGACCGATCAGACCTGTGACCAAAGAATACAGTTCCATAAAAGATACGGAACCGGTAGTCTCTTTGGCTGCATTGTTGATCCTGGCCCCTTTGGGAGCAAGTCCGGAAATATCAATACCGCAGCCCCCTCCATAGCTGTAAGTTCTGGCCAGTTTTTTCGCGCAGTCGAAGATGCTTTCTATATTGTCCTCCGGTGGGGATATCACGTAGCAGTTGGAGTAAGTCACTTTTCTGCCTTCCTTATAAAGACCTCTGTTAGACAGGATCCTTCCGCCGTAAAGAAATTTTTTCTCCCGGATATACCCGGCCATTTCTTCATTTCCCCCGGTGACTCTAGTAAGCCATTCTTCAAAGCTTTCCCCCTGGTTCTGATATTTTCTTGTCCAGATATCCATTCCAAGCTGGTTCTCCTCCCCCAGCCATTCCTTTTCTGTCATGTTACACCTCCACAATATTTTGTATGCAAGTCTGATATTAGCACAATATTTAGGTGTTTGCAACAGTAAAAAACAAGATCTTGTGTTTTCCCCGAAAAATAGGGGGCTATCGGGAAATAGATAGTTCCAAACAGGGGCCGGAGTAACTCGCATGAGTTACTCCGGCCCCTGAAATTTTTACTAAAAAAAGAAAAAGATGGCTAACGACAAACCACCTTTCTCTCCGTTCCATGTTATAATGGAACTATGCTAAAACAAGATTATTATAACGACTTTTTTGAAATTGGGCAACTAAAAATT
>DXIQ01000097.1 GCA_019112785.1 Candidatus Blautia stercorigallinarum | reverse complement strand
GCTCTGGAGGCCAAGGGTTCGAATCCCTTTATCCACCTTAGCCGTAAGGCGGTCTTGGGCTATCGCCAAGCGGTAAGGCACAGGACTTTGACTCCTGCACTCGCTGGTTCGAATCCAGCTAGCCCAGTTGATATTATGGAGCATTAGCTCAGTCGGTAGAGCACTTGACTTTTAATCAAGTTGTCCGGGGTTCGAATCCCCGATGCTTCACTGGAAGCCCAAACCGATCTGGTTTGGGCTTTTTCTTTTTCTAAATATGATAAGCGGATATGGCGGAATTGGCAGACGCGCCAGATTTAGGTTCTGGTGTCTACGACGTGCAGGTTCAAGTCCTGTTATCCGCAGCCTGAAAGTGCCTCGGTGGCGGGCACTTTTTTTGTATATAAAATCTGTCGGGGGCCTATAGAAAAGATTCTATAGGAAACTTTAAGGACTGCCTCCGGAGCAGAGATGAAGCCGTTTTTCAGGAATCTGTATCAGGGATCTGCCTGCCTTCATAATTTATATGGTAATGGTCTTTATAGATAAGCTGGGAAATTGGGACAAACTCATATCCTTTGTCCTGAAGAGTAGTAAGAACAGTATCCAGAGCGTCTGTAATGTATTTGGCCCCATTATGGCACAGGATAATGCTTCCGTTGCCAAGTTTTTTGTTTTCGGTGATCCTCTTAATAATATCCTGGGCGCCGTAATCCTTCCAGTCCAGAGAATCCACATCCCATTGTATGGGATAGTAATTATTTTCCCGGATACAGGAAATTACTGAATTATTGTAATCTCCATAGGGAGCCCGGAAGAGAAACATATCATATCCTGTCAGCTCTTTTACCTTATTATGAACGGTCATAAGTTCCTGGATCTGTTCCGCCTCTCCCAGTTTACTCATATAGGGGTGGCTTTCGCTGTGGTTTCCAAGATCGTGCCCTGCTTCATAGATCTTTACTACCTCTTCCGGAAATTTTTCCACCCATTGGCCGGTCATGAAAAAAGTAGCTTTTACATTGTGGGCGGCAAGGATATCCAGGATGGTCTGTGTGTATTCATTTCCCCATGCGGAATCAAAGCTGATAGAGATCTGAGGCTTATCTGTTTCTACACAGTAGATGGGCAGTTCGCGGCTGCCGGAAGTGCTGGCTACAGATATCAGACGGGGGCCGCAGATGAGACCGCATAAAACCAGGAGTGCGGCGAAACCTAGGGCAAGAACAGCATTGAGAATGCGTTTTGTGAGCATAATGTTACCTTTCCGGAGTGCTTAATAGGAGTGTATGCTCTGGAAGGCAAAAAAAGAACAGAACCGCCGGTGAGATGGCGGTTCTGTTTACTGACCTGTGGGTTCTTCGCTGTAGAATTGAAGATGTTCTTCTTCCAGTTCCTGGAACAGCTGAGCAAACGTCCAGAAACAGTTCTGGGCAGTGAGAACAGCTTTTAAAGCCACTTGAGGAATGACGCCGTTTTTCATGGCTTCCAGGAGCATATCCAGTTTTTCTTCAGTGAAATTACACATGACCAGAACGTCCTTCGTGATTTCAGGAGAATTTTCAAAAGGCGGTATTTTTCTGGCGGGAAAACCTTTGACTTTAGCAAGATGTCCCACAGTCTGAAGAAAATGAGCCCCGGTAACCGGTATAAAACCAATGCCGAGATGCAAGGCTGCCTTTTCCAGGGATTTTCTTTTCTCTTCCTGTCCGTTATCATAGTATAGGATCAGCGGTTTTCGAACGATCATAAATTTCCCCCTCTGCTGTAATATTAATTTAATCATATACTCAGACAGGTAAAATTTCAATGGTTTTTGGAAGAATTCCGGATAAACTGTGAAAATACAGGGGAGAAGTGATAGAATAGAAATAAGGTTTTTAAAATGACAAAAGGGATTGGCCGGTTTGTTGACAATTATATTTTTGTTCCGTATACTGATACAATACAAGTTCCTGAATAGGCGGAAAGGGATGAAGAATTGGATAAAATTAGCGTACATCTATTAGGCAGGCCATATGTAGAAGTGAATGGAAAAAGGGTAAACTTTCCGTATAAGAAAGCGGAAGGCTTTTTCTATTACCTTTGCGTGAAAAAGAACGCTACCAGAGAAGAGATCATTTATGTTCTGTGGGGCGCGGATAATGAAAATGTAGGGCGAAAGAATCTCAGAGAGGCTGTTTATCAGATAAAAAAACTGCTGGGAAAAGAGATACTGGTAACAGAAGGACATACGGGGATTGCTTTGAATCCGGAATGCGCTGTGCAGATCGACTGGGATAATGTGGAGGAGGATTACATTCCGGAACCTGAAGAGGAGGGATTTCTGGCTCATTTCCATATTAAAAATTGTTATGAATTTGAAGAATGGGTATCTTCTATGCAGGAGCAGTATAACCGCCGTATTGTGAAAGCTGTGAAAAAAAAGCTGAAGGAGGCCAATACCCAAAAGAACATGGGACAGATCCAGAAATATGGGAATATGCTGATCCGCCAGGATCCATATAATGAAGAGCTTTATTATGAAATTATGGAGATTTATGCAGCCGGCGGAAATTATAATATGGCCATCAAGCTTTATTATGATCTGGAGAAGACTTTATCGGAGGATCTGGGAGTAGAGCCCTCAGGAGAGATCACCCAGCTTTTTCACAGGATCTTTAATGTAAAAGGAAATGTATCTCAGCCTGGTGAGATCTGGAATGTGTCTTTTGTAGGAAGAACAGAGGAGATCTATCTGATCAGCCAGTGTGTAAACGGCACCGGCCCCTCGGCAATTCCCCAGTGTGTGGCCATCGCAGGAGAAGAGGGAGTTGGAAAGACGGCGCTTTTAAATAAGGCGGCCCAGATGCTGAAAGGCTATCAGAGACTTATCCTGCAGGCAAACTGTTATAAGGAGGAAAAAGAGTTTTATCTCAGACCATGGAATGACATTTTCTGGGAAATGGAACAATGTGGGGAAAACGGATTGTTTGATCAGGATCTGATCCGGAAAGAGGAACAGCAGATCCATCAGCTGATCATGGGCGCCTCAGAGGAAAAGAAGAACGGACCTGGGCAGCCCTCCTTCCAGAGTGTAGAGCGTGTTACCATTGAAATGTGCCGGAAGATCACACAGAGCCACAGACTGGTGCTTTTCTTTGATGATATCCAGTGGATGGATCCTATGAGTTTCCAGCTTCTGAACCGTCTGCTCCTTACGGTGGGAACAGATAAGATCCTGGTGATCTGTACTTATGATCAGAACTCTGACCAGGAGATCATGGAAGCAATGGAAAAACTGATCCGTCAGGATCTTCTCCGGATCATTTATCTGGAACCCTTTACAAAGCAGGAAACAGAAGAGCTCCTGCATCGTTTTCTTCCCCAGCTGGATGGAGAAAAGAAAAAACGTGACCAGATCTATGAGATGTCCGAAGGGAATGCCTTCTTTTTGATGGAAATGATCAACTATATCAAAGAGAAAGGATTCACCCTTGAGATATCCCCCAAAGCCCATAATGTGATCAAAGCCAGGCTGGCAGGACTTCCGGAGACAGAGAACCAGGTGCTGAACTGTTTGTCGGTTTTTCCAGAAAAGACCGCTATTGAAGAATTGGAACTGCTCCTTCCGGATATGGACAGATTGACCCTTATACGGGCTTTGGAAAAGCTTCAGGAGAGACATCTGATAAAGGAAAGTCTTATCGGATGGAATATTTTTTACGAATTTGTACACAGAGTCTTTAGGGAATGCATCTATGAACGACAGAGCCAGGGCCAGCGGCGTCTGTATCATCAGATGCTGGCGGAATACTATGAAAAACAGGGAAATGTAAAAGCGAATCTGGCCGGGCTTCCTATGGTGATCTATCACTATGAAAAGTGCCATAACCGGGCGAAGGTATATGAGTATAAAATTGCTTATCTCAGTGAATACTATACTTTGATCAATGAAAATTTTCCTGTGCTTCACTGGGGGCTGGAAGAGGCTGAAGAAGAACCTCTCCTGGTGGCAGGGGCCCCTCAGATCATGGACCTGGCCGAGGAAGTGATCCGCCTTTCGGATACTTCCCCTAAAGTCAGGGAAATGAAAATGAAGATGTATTACGTCAAAGGGCGATATAATATTGCCCAGGGAGAATACGAGCCGGGGTTAACCTGTATTGAACAGAGTATCCGGCTGGCCCGGGAACTGAAGAATAAAAAAACTCTTCTGAACAGCTATAAGCAGATGTGTTTTTATGGAATCCAGGTGGAAGAGCCTGAACTGGTAAAGGAATATGTGGACAAAGGTTTTACTCTTCTGAAGGAGGGAGAGAAAGAGGACCAGGGCGTTTTTACAAGGCTGCTGGGCTGGTACTATTTATACCGAAAGGACTATCAGAAAGCAGAAGAAAATTTTCGCCGGTCTATTGAGATCTTTCAGAAAACGGAGTCGGAAGATGGGTGTTTCCATATCAGTATAGCTGCCTGCTACGGTTATCTGGGAGATTTATACCGGGAGCAGGGAAAACTGGAACAAGCGGCAGAATATTATGAAAAAGCTCTGGAGACAGGAAAGGATAAGGTGATGACTAACGGACTGGGGCAGTTTTATTCGGGACTTGGACAGGTACGGCTTCTTCAGGAAAACTATGAAGAAGGAGAAAAATATCTTCTTCAGGCGGTGGAATGTCTGAAACGTCACGGTTATTACTGGGGAAGAGAAAAGGCGGAGGCCTGTCTGGCGATACTTCTGCTGAAAAAAGGAAGAACAGAAGAAGCAAGAAAATATTATGAGGAGAGTCGGAGGATTTCAGAAAAAATGAAGAATCCTTCTACAGAACAGCTCTTACAGGAAATAGGCAAAAAATTTATTTAAAATCATACAGAGGACCACCGGGGCTTTGCATTATTGGGATGCCGGCACCGGTGGTCTTCTGGAGTTTTCCTGCACTTTCGTAAAATGAAGTTGTAAAATGGTGATTTGGTAAAAATGCGCATAGATAACATAATGGAGAAAGACGATGGAGTGAAAATAACAAAAATATTCCAGGATATAAGGAGATATATTATGCAAAATGACGCCTATTGACGCTTTTTAGACACTTTAAACTGTATAATTTTTAATATACTATAACATAAGGAAAAGAGGGTGTGATATGAGTAACATAATGATTACGGGAAATGACCTGACACTGGACCAGATCGCAGCCATCTGTCGGGGACATGCGAAGATTGAGCTGGCCCAAGAGGCAAAGAAGCAGATCATTGAATCCAGAAAAGTAGTGGATCAGTTGGTGGAAGATGAGAAGGTCGTGTATGGAATTACTACCGGATTCGGTAAGTTCAGTGATGTGGTGATCTCCCACGACCAGTGCAAGGCCCTCCAGAAAAATCTGATCATTACCCATGCGGTAGGCGCAGGAGAACCTTTTAAAGAAGATATTGCCAGAGGAATTATGCTGTTGAGGATCAATAATCTTGTAAAGGGATTTTCCGGTATCCGTCTGGAGACAGTACAGACTATGGTAGATATGCTGAACAAGGGCGTGACGGCTTTTATCCCTCAGAAAGGATCCCTTGGAGCTTCCGGCGATCTGGCGCCGTTGTCTCATATGGTCCTGCCTATGCTGGGACTTGGAATGGCCTATTATGAAGGCGAACTGCTTCCAGGTGCAGAGGCTATGAAACGTGCGGGAATCCCTACCATTGAACTGTATGCAAAAGAGGGCCTGGCTCTGAACAACGGCACCCAGGCAATGACTTCTGCAGGAGCCCTGGCGGTTTATGACGCGCTGAACCTGTTGAAGGTAGCAGATATTGCCGATGCCCTGTGCTTCGAGGCTCAGAACGGCGTAGTGGATGCGCTGGACCCGAGAGTCCATCAGGTTCGTCCTCATTCCGGACAGCTGGCAACTGCCAGAAACCTGTTAAGACTGCTGGAGGGAAGCAAGAATACTACTCGCCAGGGAGAGATCCGGGTGCAGGATGCTTATTCCTTAAGATGCTCGCCTCAGATCCACGGCGCCAGCAAAGATGCGATCAACTATGTATTGGATAAGGTAAATATTGAGATCAACTCTGTTACGGACAACCCCATCATCTTTAAAGAAGACCAGGCGGGGATTTCCGGAGGAAACTTCCACGGACAGCCGATGGCGTTAAGTTTTGATTTCCTGGGAATTGGTGTGGCAGAGCTTGCAAATGTATCTGAGAGAAGGATCGAACGTCTTGTAAATCCTGCTTACAGCAACCTGCCTGCATTTTTGACACCTCATGGCGGTGTGTGCTCAGGGTTTATGATCGTACAGTATTCTGCAGCGGCTCTTGTATCGGAAAACAAAGTGCTGGCACATCCGGCTTCTGTTGACAGCATCCCGTCTTCCGCAGGACAGGAGGATCATGTATCCATGGGTACCATTGCGGCGAGAAAGGCAGGAGAGATTGCCGGAAATGTAAGAAGAGTGCTGGCCATGGAACTGATGGTGGCCTGCCAGGGCATTGATATGAGGGGGAACAAAGGCCTTGGAAAAGGAACTCAGGCGGCATATGACCTGGTGCGCAGCAAAGTAGCGACTCTGGACGAAGACAGAGAACTGTATGGGGATATCAACTACTGCGAAGAGATCATTAAAGACGGATCTTTGATCAAGGCGGTAGAAGAAGCTATCGGCGGTGAGATTGAAACAAGATAACACTGAACCGGAAAAAGGAGGAAAGTATTATGGGAGAAAACGCAAAAAAAGAGCGGCCGGTCCGTCTGCCTAACATATTTGAGGCGGTCCTGCCCATTCTGGTCATGATGGTTCTGATGATTTATGGATTCATTGGGGGAGGGGATTATACAGACGCACATATGCCTCTGGTAATTTCCATTGCAGTGGCCTGTATTATCGGCGGCATCTGCGGACATAGCTTTTCCGATATGCTGGCCGGTATGCTGGACAGACTGAATGCCACTATGGAAGCGATCCTGATCTTATGTACCGTAGGTATCCTGGTAGCTACATTTATCATGTCAGGTACTATCCCGGCTCTCATTTATTACGGCCTGGATCTTCTGACACCAAGTCTGTTCCTGCCGGTAGGCTGTCTGATGGTTTCAATCGTCAGCCTGGCCTGCGGTTCTTCCTGGACGGCAACAGCCACGATCGGTATTGCATTTCTGGGAATCGGCGCAGGACTGGGGATCAATCCGGCTCTGACAGCCGGTATGGTTATTTCAGGCGCCTATGTCGGAGATAAATTTTCTCCTCTGTCTGATACCACAAACCTGGCGGCAGCAGTGGCCCAGACAGGATTGTTTGACCATGTAACTGCTATGATTTCTACTACAGCTCCTACTTTTATTATTTCTCTGATCTTATATACGATCCTGGGGCTGAATATTGATACTTCTAATTTTGATGCTTCTGTAGCTACAGATCTGCAGCATGCCCTGGCAGAAGGATTTAATCTGAATCCTCTGGTACTTCTGCCCATTGCGGTGATCATTGTGGTGTGTATCCTGAAGATGCCGGGACTGGTAGGAATTGCCATTTCTGTAGGTGTAGGTATCCTCTGTACCATGGTCTTCCAGGGAATGCACAGTGTCAGCGATCTGTTTAATACTTTACATTATGGCATCACTCTGGAGTCATCCAATGACCTGGCCAATGAGCTGCTGAGCCGGGGCGGCATGGACAGTCAGATGTGGACCATCAACCTGATCCTGCTGGCAGTTGCCTATGGCGGCGCCCTGGAACGCTGCGGCTGTATTGAAACTTTGTTTGGCAAACTGAAACATAAACTCCACTCTGTTGGAAGTCTGATCCTTGCCACACTGCTGACTTCTCTGTTCTGCGACGCTACCATGTGCGACCAGTTCCTGGGGATCGGCGTACCTGCTCCATTGTATATGGACAAATATGACGAGATGGGTCTGGGACGGAATATGCTTTCCAGAACCCTGGAGGACTGCGGTACTCTCTGGGCGGTTATGTTCCCCTGGACAGGCTGCGGCGCTTACCAGATGGGAGTTTTAGGGGTTCATCCCTTTGCCTATTTCCCATTTGCCTTTGTAAATCTGCTGAACCCGATTTATGCGGCCATTACCGCATTCCTGGGCAGAAATATTTTCTGGGCAGACGGTGCCTATACCAATATCTTAGGCAAGACAAAGATGCATAAACCGGCAGGAGCTCCGGAAGAAGCTCACGAGCTGGCTGTGAAGAATCTGAACGCTCTGCGTGAGGCGGGAAAAGCTCCGAAGGTTCAGGCATAGTCAAACTGTAAGATCGTTTTGAAAGGAGTAACATTGTGAGTGGACAACATCTTCCCTGGGAATCTTTAGAGACCCCGATTTATTACCCGAAAGAACTGAAACCACGGAAGAAGTGGGTATATACAGGAGGCTGGATCCTGTCGGCGGCACTGATCCTGGGCGGTATCATTACCCCCTACCGTATACTGCTTCTCTTCGCCATTCTGTACATACTGACTCTGCTCATGGAAAAAGACGTGGCGGTAACCGAGAGAGGACTGGAAATCTATTATCAGATGAAGATTACCACTCACTATGATTTCTGGCAATGGAAAGAGATAGATTCTCTGTTGCTGGAAGACCGGAATCAGCCGGGACTTCTGGCACTGCATTTTATCAAAGGAAATAAGAGCAAGCGTTTCTTTTTTACCAAGGGAGATGCGAAGCAGATCCAGGTCCTGGCCAGAAAGAAAAATTCCAGGATCAAAATGGCAGACGTAAAGCCAAAAGCCGGAAATATAAAGAAAAGATAATCTATACAATTTTACTCTGGTAACGGAGAGGAAAGTGTGGTAGACTAAGGATAGTCCCAAGGGACTGAAAAAACATTTATATTTATAGGAGGTACTGAGAAGTGCAGAAATATGTATGTGAACCTTGCGGATATGTATATGATCCTGAAGTCGGTGATCCGGATAACGGAATCGCACCTGGAACCGCTTTTGAAGATCTGCCGGATGATTGGGTATGCCCTGTCTGCGGCGTAGGCAAAGAGGAATTTGTCCCGGAAGAGTAAAAAGAAAAAAGCCCTGCAGGAATCTGTCGGAAGACAGAAGCTCCTGCGGGGCTTTTTTATATGTGCGATACGCCCGGCAAGTGACTGCCGTGCTTGCACGAACAGGCATTTGCCGGGAAACGGACAGCGACAGGCTTTGCCTGGAGCTGCCCGCAGTATCGCAGTGGATAGGGAAGGTCTCTTTCCTATCCGATTAAAAAAAGATCAGTGGCCGGAAGTTGCTTTTAATCCGATAATACCAATTAGAAGAAAAGCCACAAAAACAAGGCGTGTCGGAGACGCAGATTCTTTAAAAAGAATGATCCCTATGATAACAGCTCCCAGTGCTCCGATGCCGGTCCACACAGCATAAGAGGTTCCCAGGGGGAGAGTCTTAGTCGCCTGGGCCAGGAAAAGAAAACTGAAGATCATGCCGATGATGGTCAGGACAGTAAAACGCATAACGCTGAAACCGTGAGACAGCTTCAGACAGGTGGACCAGAAGACTTCAAGCAGTCCTGCAAAAACTAAAAATATCCATGCCATAGAAAATTTCCTCCTTAAAATAAAAAATGCATTTACGATGTATCTTCAACGGCCTAATGATACATACATAAATGCAATCTACTTACTCGGCAGCAAGTAAACTCATATTATGATAACACATTTTTTGAAAAATTCAAGCACATTTTCAGATCATCCGTCCAGCAGTACCCCGCCGGTCAGAGCATGAAGATAATCAATATTATCATAACTTTTCACAATCTCCTGAAGTTTCAGGATAGGATCCGACAGAAATTTGTCTTTGTGGTAGACGAAACTGAACTGACGGTTCCATTCGTGGCCGGAGCTGGTAAAGACATAGACCTGATGGTCCTTCAGATCCTTTTCCAGAAGCTGCAGAGAGATCACCGCCAGACAGCCGTTGATCTTCACCGCATTGCGGATACCATCGGGCGTGGTTTCCTCGAAAGCTGTCCGGATATGGAGATTGTGACGGCGGATAAAGGTTTCAAAAAGTTCTCTGGTGCCGCTTCCGGATTCCCGCATAACAAAGCGCTGATCGTTCAGGTCGGTTACTTTAATCGAGGATTTCCCCGCAAAAGGATGGTCTGTGCCGCAGACCAGCACCAGCATATCCTGGACCATGGGGATGGCTACCAGATCTGGACTTTTTATCTGCCCTTCTACTATTGCCACATCCAGGTCCATGTTCAGCAGCTTCTGCTCAATGATCCTGGTATTATTTACATAAGAATACAGCTCCAGATCGGGACAGGCCTCTTTAAGATCCCGGATCATATAGGAGAGGATACTGCCTCCGAGGGTGATGGTCCCCCCGATGCGCAGACGTTTTATCCGGCTTTCCTGGGACATATTCTGTTCGATCAGATCGAACTGGGTCACCACAGGCCTGGCATAGCTGTAGAGCCGTTTCCCGGCTTCAGTGATAAACAGCTTTTTGGAGAGCCTCTCAAAAAGCAGGGTGTGATAATGCTCTTCCAGTTCACGGATCGCCTGACTTACTGAGGGCTGGGATATGTAAAGTTTCTCAGCAGCAGCGCTCATTTTCCCTGTGTCTGCCACTGTAATGAAAATTTTCAGATGGCGTATGGTCATAAAAATTCTCCTCTAGTACTTAGGACATTGGGGGCAAAAGCCCCCAGCTATGATGTCTACGGATTGCTCTGTGCTGTACACTCACGCAATCCTGCCCAATATTCGCATATCGTGGGATATACATCCCACTTTTATGTTCATATCGGGGCGGGTCCCAAGGCCCTTCGCCCACTTATGAGCAAGCTCATGTGGGCTTAGGCCTTTTGACCCTGACATCATAGGAGTTACCTATGAGTTATATAAAATTATATTTCTTTTCTTATACTATTGCAAGTGTTATAATAAAGACAACCGAGAAAATGCCATAAGGCAGAACAGAAGAAAAGAGGAGAATGATCATGAAAGTTCTTATTATCGGCGGTGTGGCAGCTGGTACAAAAGTAGCTGCAAAATTAAAAAGAGAAGACAGGGGAACAGAAGTCCTGATCCTGACAAAAAGTGAAGATATTTCTTATGCAGGATGCGGACTTCCTTATTATGTAGGAGATGTGATCCATGAGAGGAGCCAGCTTATTGTAAATACTCCCCAGGCTTTCGCAAAGCTTACCGGCGCTGAGGTGAAGACCGGTATAGAAGTTACAGCTCTTGACAGAGAGGGAAAAAAGGTAACAGCCAGGGATGTTAAAACAGGGGAAACACAGGAGTATGCTTATGACAAGCTGGTCATTGCAACAGGAGCTTCTCCCATTGCACCTCCTATTGAAGGAAAAGACCTGAAAAATATCTTCTTTATGCGTACCCCTCAGGATGCGGAAGATCTGAGAAAAGCTGTAGAGTCCGGCGGGATCAAACGGGCAGTGATCGCCGGAGGCGGATTTATCGGTCTGGAAGTTGCAGAAAACCTTATGAACAGAGGGGTTCGCACCACGGTCATCGATATGGCGCCTCATATCATGCCGGGATTTGATCCGGAAATGGCAGGTTATGTGGAGGATTATCTGGCAGACAACGGCATCATGGCTATGACTAATACAAGACTGGAAGGTGTGGAAGGCACAGAGTCTGTGGAAAAGGTAAAGACTTCCCGCAGAGCCATTAAGGCAGATGCCCTGATCATGTCTCTGGGGATCCGTGCCAACACAGGATTTCTGGAGGGAACGGGCCTGGAGCTGGCGCCGAACCATACTATTTTAGTAGACGATCATCTGCGGACGAACGATCCGGATATCTATGCTCTTGGAGACTGCGCAATGGTCACCAACCGGATGACAGGCAAGAGAGCCTGGTCTCCTATGGGATCTTCTGCGAATATCGAGGGAAGGATCGCTGCACAGAACCTGGCAGGAGCAGATCTGTCTTATCCGGGAGTCCTGGGAACAGGAGTAGTAAAGCTTCCGGGACTGAATGCAGGCCGCACCGGTCTTAACGAAGAAGCAGCCAGGGCAGAAGGCCATGATGTGATCACCGTGACTACCGTGGTGGATGACAAAGCCCATTATTATCCCGGCGCAGGAAACTTTATCGTGAAGATGATCGCAGATAAGACTACAGGAGAATTCCTGGGGATCCAGGTGCTGGGAAAAGGCGCGGTAGATAAGATGGTAGATATTGCCGTGACGGCCATCAGCCTGAAGGCTACCGTATATCAGCTGAGAGATCTGGATTTTGCCTATGCGCCTCCATTCTCTACTGCTATTCATCCCTTTGACCATACTATCAATGTTCTGATCAACAAGATGGAGGGTAAGCTGGATTCCTTCACTCCCGCACAATTCCAGGAAGGAAAGGCAGCAGGCTACACCATTCTGGATGCAGGTCTGGCTCCGGCTATCGAAGGAGCAGAGTTTATCAATCCTGCAGAGGTAGAGGGAGAGCTTCCTGGACATGACAAAGAAGAAAAACTCCTTCTGGTATGCACCAAAGGAAAACGGGCTTATCTCCTTCAGAACCGTCTGAAATATTATGGTTATACTAACACCAAAGTCCTGGAGGGCGGAACTACGTTTAACGGCACAGAGCTGTCTACAGAAGAGTAAAGAAGAGAAGTATCAAAAAAGAATACAGGAGGAAATTTTTATGGCAACACTTACCGTAAGCAAAGAAGATGAAAAGAGAGTGAAAGCTCTGGGCTTTCTCAGCAACAAAGGCACAGATAATTTTTCCGGAAGGATCGTGACCAGAAACGGAAAGATCACCGCTGATCAGCAGATCGCTATCGGAGAGGCTGCAAAGAAATTCGGAAACGGAAATGTTACATATACCACACGTCTTACTGTGGAAGTTCAGGGGATCCCTTATGAGAAGATCGATGAATTCCGGGCTTTTATCCAGGAGGCAGGACTGGACACCGGCGGAACCGGCTCCAAGGTCCGCCCTGTAGTTTCCTGTAAAGGAACTACCTGCCAGTATGGACTGATCGATACTTTTGCTCTTTCTGAAGAGATCCATGAGAAGTTTTATGTAGGATATCACGGAGTAAAGCTGCCTCACAAATTTAAGATCGCTGTTGGAGGATGTCCAAATAACTGTGTAAAACCGAACTTAAATGACCTGGGTATTATCGGACAGATGATCCCCAATTATGATGAGGACCTCTGCAATGGCTGTAAAAAATGCGGCGTAGTCAAAGCCTGTCCGGTGGGAGCTGTGTCAGTTGTAGACGGTCTTATGGAGATCGACAAAGACAAATGCATCAACTGCGGAAGATGTATCGGAAGCTGCCATTTTGACGCTATTGAAGACGGAACTAACGGATATAAGGTTTATATCGGTGGAAGATGGGGCAAGAAGATCGCCATGGGCAAGACTCTGAACAAGATCTTTACTTCTAAGGAAGAGATCATCAAGCTGGTGGAAAAAGCCATCCTTCTCTACAGAGAGCAGGGGAAGACCGGCGAACGTTTTGCAGAGACTGTAGAGAGACTGGGATTTGAAAATGTGGAAGCACAGTTGCTCTCAGATGATATCCTGGAGAGAAAACAGGAGATCCTGGAAGCGAAACTTCATGAGACCGGCGGAGCTACCTGTTAAAGTAAGGCAGAGAAAGTTGTCTGCAGACAGCGGAAAAGGACGGTTCTCCCGTTGACAAATGAAATACAGATTGCTATGATAAAGCAAAGTGAAGGAAGAGGGTATCTTAGGGAAAAGAGGCCCTCTTTTCCTTTGGAAAATTCAGAATACGGGAGGTATCAATATGAAGTTTACGAAGATGCAGGGAATCGGGAATGACTATGTTTATGTAAACTGTTTTACAGAGAAAATAGACAATCCTTCAGAAGTGGCTATAAAGGTCAGCGACCGGCATTTCGGTATCGGATCCGACGGCCTGATCCTGATCAAACCATCAGAAAAAGCAGACTTTGAGATGGAGATGTACAATGCGGACGGCAGCCAGGGAGCTATGTGCGGCAATGGCATCCGCTGTGTGGCCAAGTATGTCTATGATTATGGGCTCACTGATAAGACCAGTATCTCAGTAGACACCAAAAGCGGTGTGAAATATCTGGAGCTGACTGTGAAAGATGGAAAGGTGAAGGAAGTCCGGGTAAATATGGGATCCCCTATCCTGGAAACAGAGAAGATCCCTATGATCTATCCAAAAAGTCCGGTGATCAGCCAGCCTTTGAACGTAAATCAGGAAATCTACGAGGTGACAGCGGTTTCCATGGGAAATCCTCACGCAGTAGTTTATGTGGAGGATGTAAAAAATATGAAGATCGAGGAGATCGGTCCCTGGTTTGAAAAAAGCAAGGCTTTTCCGGAAAGTGTAAATACGGAATTTGTCCGCGTGATAGACAGACATACGGTGGAAATGCGTGTCTGGGAGAGAGGCAGCGGGGAGACTCTGGCCTGCGGCACAGGAGCCTGTGCAGTGACTGTGGCCAGTGTGCTGAACGGTTATACAGATGAAGAAGTAACCGTACATCTTTTAGGCGGCGATCTGAAAATATTCTGGGACAGAAAGGAGAACCTGGTGTATATGACCGGCCCGGCAGAGGTGGTCTTTGACGGGGAGATTACACTGTAGGGATATAAAGAACTTAAGATGACATTCATAAAAAAGAACATGAGTATAGAAGACAGAAGATTTTACAAAGACGTATTTCGTCTGGTCATGCCTATGGCGGTACAGAATCTGATCAATGTGGGAGTTACTTCTACAGACGTGATCATGCTGGGAAGAGTGGGAGAGACTGCTCTTTCCGGCGTTTCTTTGGCTAATCAGGTATATTTTATCCTCAGCCTGCTGTTTTTCGGGCTGACCTCCGGGGCCTGTGTGCTGACTGCCCAGTACTGGGGGAAAAAGGATACCAGGACTATAGAAAAAGTAATGGGAATGTCTTTCCGTATTTCTATCGCTGCAGGTATCGTATTTGCAGTGGGAGCGATTTTCTTTCCCCAGTATCTCATGCTGATCTTTACTTCAGATCCGGCGATTATCGCAGAAGGGGTTTCTTACCTGAAAATTGTAGGCTTTTCTTATATTTTGTCGGCTTTTACTAACGTGTACCTGAATATTATCCGGAGTATTGAGCGGGTAGTGATCGCTACCGTGGTTTATGGGGTTTCTCTTTGTGCAAATATTATTTTAAACTCCATCTTTATTTTCGGACTTTTGGGATGTCCGGCTATGGGCTCCGCGGGAGCCGCCCTAGGAACCTTGCTTTCCAGGGCTATTGAGGTTATCATAGTAGTGTATTACGCACAGAAAAAGAATGATGTGGTAAAGATCCATATCCGGGATTTCTTTGTGAGAGATAAGGCTTTGGGAAGAGACTTCTTTACCTATGCTTTTCCGGTACTTTTAAACGAGTTTGCCTGGGGAGCGGGAATGGCAGCCATCTCTGCCATTGTAGGACATCTGGGAAGTGCTGCGGTAGCGGCCCATTCAGTAACCCAGGTGTGCAGACAGCTGTCTATGGTCATTGGTTTCGGTATCTCCAGTGCTACAGCCATTATGATCGGCAAGGCCATTGGAGAGAAGAAAGAAGATCTGGCCAGAGAGTATGGGCAGCGTTTTGTGAAACTTTCCATTATCTGCGGCATCGGCGGAGCTGTGGTGATCCTGGCGATCTCGCCTTTGCTGCCTCTGTTCCTGAAACTGACCCCGCTGGCAAAAAGTTATCTGTCTGCCATGATGGTGATCATGTCCTATTATGTGATCGGTCAGTCTTTAAACAGCACCATTGTAGTAGGGGTGCTCCGGGCAGGGGGAGATACCAGGTTCGGACTTTTTCTGGATGTGGGAGTTATGTGGCTCTGCTCTATTGTGGGAGCGGCAGTAGGAGCCTTTGTCATAGGAATCCCCATGCCGTGGGTCTATATCCTGCTGTGCAGCGACGAGGTGATCAAAATTCCTTTCTCCCTCTGGAGATATAAGAGCTATCGCTGGCTGCGGAATGTAACCAGATAAAAGGACACAAAAGATAGGAGATGTTGGCTGGATGAAATTAAATGAGACACCTATTGAGAAAGATTTCCGGGTGGCAGATGTCCGGGAAGATGAAAAGATCCTCCGCCGTCTGGAGGCCCTTGGGATCCTGGAGGGGACCAGAGTCCGGGTGCTGAACCGTAAACGAAATGGAGCCACCATTATCAAGGTGCGGGGAAGCCGCTGGGCTCTTGGAAACGATATTGCCCAGGGGATAGAAGTGGAGGAACTGACAGATGAAAAGTGAGATACGTGTAGGATTTGCGGGAAACCCCAATTGCGGAAAGACCACCCTTTTCAACGCCTATACAGGAGCCAATCTGAAGGTGGCAAACTGGCCGGGGGTTACGGTAGAGAAAAAAGAAGGGGAGACCAAATATAAAGGCAGAAAAATGCGGCTGATCGATCTTCCGGGAATTTATAGTCTGACGTCTTATTCCATGGAGGAAAAGGTTTCCAGAAAAGTGATCCTGGGAGATGAAGTGGATATTATCGTGGATGTGGTAGACGCCTCAGCCCTGGAACGGAATCTGTACCTTACTCTTCAGCTTCTGGAGCTTGGAAAACCGGTGGTAGTGGCGTTGAACATGATGGATATTGTGGAAGAAAGAGGTATGGAGATCGATCTTCACCGTCTTCCCGAGCTGCTGGGAAACATTCCCGTGGTGCCGGTTTCCGCAAGAAAACGCACCGGTCTGGATGTGCTTCTCCATGCGGTAGAACATCATTATGAAGAGCAGACAGCGGATCCGGTAGTGAAATATTCTCCGGAGATCGAGGAAAAGATCGAAGAGATCAGCGGCCGGATACAGAAACAGTATCCGGAAAGCAGAAATCTCCGGTGGCACAGTATCAAGATACTGGAAAATGATGAACAGATCATCGAAGAACAGCCGGTGGATATTTCAGATATTGCGGATAAGAATTATGAGAAACAGATCATTAATGAAAAGTATAATTATATTGAAGAGATCATAGAGGAATGTGTATTCTATAAAGGAAACCGTCAGTCTATGACAGAAAAAGCGGATAGGATCCTGACCCATCCGGTGGCGGGAGTTCCGGTGTTTTTGTGTATCATGGCGCTGGTATTTTTCCTGACCTTTACAGTGGGAGACGCTATTAAAGGCTGGTTTGAGATCGGACTGGACTGGGCTTTTGGCGCGGCCAGAACAGCGCTTACAGCCATTGGCGCTTCTGATTGGGTCTGTTCACTGGTGGTGGACGGTATCATGTCCGGAGTAGGAGGAATCCTTACTTTCCTTCCCAATATCTTTATCCTGTTCCTGGCCCTGGCTTTCCTGGAGGACAGCGGATACATGGCAAGAGTGGCTTATGTTATGGACGGGATCATGGGAAAGGTAGGCCTTTCCGGTAAGGCATTTCTGCCTATGGTGCTGGGCTTCGGCTGTACAGTGCCGGCGGTAATGGCTTCCAGGACCCTGGAAAATGAGGAGGACAGGAAGAAGACCATTCTTCTTACACCATTTATGTCCTGCTCTGCACGGCTTCCTATTTATGTGCTGTTTGCCAGTGTGTTTTTCGGAAAATTTGCAATGATCGTAGCCTTTTCCCTCTACGCCCTGGGTCTGATCGTAGCCATTTTACTGGCCCTGATCATCGGTAAGGTGTGGAAGACAGACACGAAGGTGCCTCTGTTGATCGAACTGCCGGATTATAAGGTGCCGAATCCCAGGACTATCCGGATCTATGTATGGGAAAAAGTAAAGGATTATCTGACAAAAGCAGGAACAACGATCTTTGTGGCTTCTATTGTGATCTGGTTTATCCTGAACTATAACTTCCAGGGTATGACCAGTGATGTGACCACAAGCTTTGGGGCTATGATCGGTAAGGTCCTGGCTCCGGTGCTGGTACCGGCGGGACTGGGCGCATGGCAGATCGTGGTGGCCCTGATCTCAGGACTTTCTGCGAAAGAAGTGGTAATTTCCAGCTTCTCCGTACTTTACGGCGTGAACAACATCAGTTCACCGGAAGGAATGGCAACTCTTTCCGGCGCTCTGGGAGCCATTGGTTTCGGACCGCTGAACGCCTATGCACTGATGGTGTTCTGTCTGCTGTATACTCCCTGTGTGGCAACCCTTGCCACCATCAGGAAGGAGACCCATTCTACGTCCTGGACACTGAAAATGGTGGTATTCCAGCTGCTTCTGGCCTATGTGGCGGCTGTGCTGGTATTCCAGATCGGAAGTCTTTTCTAAGTAAACAAAAGGAGAACAAACATGGATATTCTGCTTGCGGCAGTAAACGCAAAATATATTCATACAAACCTGGCAGTCTACAGCCTTCGGGCTTACTGCCGGGAATTCTCCCAGAGGATCTCTCTGAGAGAATATACCATTAACCAGGAAAAAGACCAGATATTGAAAGATATATACCACAGGGCCCCAGAGGTTCTGTGTTTTTCCTGTTATATCTGGAACATTTCTTATGTAAAAGAACTGATCCGGGATATCCGCAAGATCCTGCCGGATACTATTATCTGGACAGGAGGTCCGGAGGTATCTTACGATCCGGAAAATTTTCTTAAGGAAATGCCGGAAGTCTTCGGCGTTATGCTGGGGGAAGGAGAGGAGACTTTCCGGAGACTGGCAGAACATTATGTGAAGCAAAAAGAGGAAGAGGGATTGTACAAGATTCCCGGGATATGTTTCCGGGGAAAAGAGGGAACCGTAAATTCCGGCTTTCCGGAAGTCCTGGATATGGACCGGCTGGTATTCCCTTATGAGGATCTTTCTTCCTTTTCTCATAAGATCCTTTATTACGAGAGCAGCAGAGGCTGTCCTTTTTCCTGCAGCTACTGCCTGTCCTCAGTAGACAAAAAACTCCGATTTAAAAGCCTGGATCTGGTGAAAAAGGAACTGAAGGTTTTCCTGGAGGCCAAAGTTCCTCAGGTGAAATTTGTGGACAGAACTTTTAACTGCCGGGAGCGCCATGCTCTTGAAATCTGGCAGTATATCCAGGACCATGATAATGGGGTGACCAACTTTCATTTTGAGATCGGCGCAGATCTTCTCACAGAGAAGGAGATCGCTCTGATCCGTACTATGCGTCCGGGGCTGATCCAGCTGGAGATCGGCGTCCAGTCTACGAATGAGAAGACTCTGAAAGAGATCCGCAGATATGCTTCTTTTGAAAAGATCGCTGCTAAAGTTCAGGCTGTTCATGAGGGTGGGAATATCCACCAGCATCTGGATCTGATCGCCGGTCTTCCCTGGGAGGATTACACCAGTTTTGCCAGGTCTTTTAACCAGGTATATGCCCTGGCGCCTCAGCAGCTCCAGCTGGGTTTCCTGAAAGTGCTGAAGGGATCTTATATGCATGAGAAAGCCGGAGATTACGGCTGTCTGTATAAAGACAAGGAACCCTATGAGGTTTTAAAGACCCGATGGCTTTCCTACGGGGACATTATCCGGCTGAAGAGTGTAGAGGAAATGGTGGAGATCTATTATAACAGCGGACAGTTTTCCCATACTGTGGAAGCTGTGGTAAGAGAGTTTCCTGATGCATTTACTTTTTATGAGGCTTTGGGAGCTTTTTATGAGGAGAAAGGCTATGACACCCTGTCTCATTCCAGGATCCGCAGATATGAGATCCTTCTGGAATTCCTGGCAGAAAGAGGAACAGATTCTCTGGAATTTTATAAGGAGCTGATGATCTTTGACCTTTATGCCAGAGAGAATATGAAGACCAGACCTTCCTGGGCGGCAAAAAGAGATCCTTATAAGGAGAAGATCCAGGCTTTTTATGAGGGAGAGAAAGAAAATCCACGATACCTTACAGGGTACGAACAGTTTACTTCACGGCAGATGGAGAAGATGACCCACCTGGAAATCTTTACCTGGGATGTGCTGGAAGGAAAGAAGAAACAGGGATTTTATCCGGTGCTGTTTGATTATCAGAAACGAGATCCCCTTACTAATGATGGGCTGGCCTGTCAGGTGGAACTTTAGAAAGCAGGTGAAAAATGGCTTCAAAAAGAACGAAAGAGATCCTGGAAAAACTGGACCAGGTTTATACCAGAGAATATAAATGTTATCTGAATTATGAGACTCCGGAGCAGCTTCTTGTGGCTACTATGCTCAGCGCCCAGTGCACTGATGCCCGGGTAAATGTGGTGACCAAGGATCTGTTTAAGAAATATCCGGATATGGAGGCTTTTGCCAAAGCAGATCTGGAAGAACTGGAGCAGGATATCAAGCCTACAGGGTTTTATCACAACAAGGCGAAAAATATCATCGGCTGCGCCAGAAAGATCTGCCTGGAATTTGGCGGGAAAGTCCCCAAAAGCCTGGAGGATCTGGTAATCCTTCCCGGAGTGGGAAGAAAAACTGCCAATGTGATCCGGGGGAATATTTTTCATGAACCCAGCGTAGTAGTAGATACCCATGTAAAAAGGATTTCCAGACGGCTGGGCCTTACCAAAGAGACCGATCCGGAAAAGATCGAGCAGGACCTGATGAAGGTGCTTCCAAAAGATCACTGGATCCTTTACAATATACAGATCATCACCTTTGGCCGTCAGATCTGCTTTGCCAGATCTCCAAAATGTGAGGAGTGTTTTCTGATAAACTACTGTACAGAGTATAAGGCCCTTCATCAAAGAAAGAAAAGCGGGAAATAACTATGAGAGAATATGTATCTCTGGACCTGGAGACCACAGGTCTGGAACCGAAGAAAGACAGGATCATTGAGATCGGAGCGGCGAAGATCAGAGACGGGGAGGTGCAGGAAACCTACAGTCTCCTGGTGGATCCCCGGATAAAGATTCCGGAAAGGATCACAGACCTTACCGGGATCAATGATCAGATGGTAGAAGGACAGCCCTTTGTGGAGGAGGCAGTAAAGGGACTGCTGGAATTCTGCGAAGAACTGCCTCTTCTGGGGCATAATCTGATGTTTGACTACAGTTTTGTAAAGCACAGTGCGGTGAATATGGGGATGCCCTTTGAAAAACAGGGAATGGATACCTTAAAGATCGCCAGGGTCCTTCTCCCGGATCTGGAGAGCAGAAGCCTTCAGAGCCTGCGGCAGTACTATCAGATCCCCCAGCAGGAGGCACACAGAGCTCTGGAAGATGCTCTCACCACTTTCCGTCTTTATGAAAGACTGCGGACAGAGTTTGTGGAAAAGTCTCCGGAACTGTTTGAACCTAAAACCCTGATCTATAAGGTGAAACGCCAGAGCCCCATTACGCCGGCACAAAAACGTTACTTGCAGGATCTGGTAAAATATCATAGAATAAACCTTGATGTAGAGCCGGAGAGTCTGACAAAAAATGAAGCTTCCCGGCTGATCGACAGGATCTTGGGAACTTATGGAAAGATTGTGAGGTAGAGAATATGAAAAACAGGAAAGATTCGAAAAAACAGCAGATTTTTGCGGCTGTACTGGCGATCATTATTGTACTGGCTATGGTCGTGCCTCTGGCGGCATATGCGTTATAAGAAAAAGCGATGGGTTTTTGTACCCTTTGATCGGAGGTTTGGAAGATGAAGATTGGAAAATTACCGGAACCTATGCTGATACGTTCCGTTTTGAAAGAAGTAGGACACAGAAGAGACGAGGTGCTGGTAGGCCCTGCGGTAGGTCAGGACTGTGCGGTAGTGGAGCTGGGAGAAGGAGAGGTTTTTGTCCTTTCCTCAGATCCCATAACAGGTACTACCAAAGATATCGGCAGGCACAGCGTCCATGTAACTGCCAATGATCTGGCAGCTTCCGGCGCAGATCCTCTGGGGATCATGCTGACCATTCTCCTTACTCCGGATACCCAGGAGGGAGAATTGAAAGAAATGATGCGGGGGGTGGAAGGCGCCTGCGAAGAGCTGAACATGGAAGTAATGGGCGGCCATACAGAGATCACCCAGGTAGTAAAGCAGCCTCTGATCTCTCTTACGGGAGTGGGAAAAATGAAGAAGGAAAATATCCTAACCACAGTTTCTGTAAAGCCGGGACAGGATATCCTGATCACTAAATGGATCGGCCTGGAAGGAACCTCTGTGGCGGCAAAAGAAAAGGAAGAGGAGCTTTTGAAAAAGTTTGCCCCTTCCTTTGTGGAGACAGCCAAGAATTTTGACCAGTACCTGTCTGTGGTCCCCGAGGCGAAGATCGCCAGGGAGTGGAGTATTTCCGCTATGCATGATATTACAGAAGGAGGCGTCTTCGGTGCCCTCTGGGAAATGGGAAGCGGTTCCGGAGTGGGACTGGATATTGATCTGAAGAAGATCCCTATCCGTCAGGAGACTGTGGAGGTATGCGAGGCCCTGGGTCTGAACCCCTATATCCTTATGTCCAGCGGTTCTATGATGATCGCCGCAGACGACGGATACGGTCTGGCAGAGAAGCTGAAACAGGCAGGGATCCCTGCTTCTGTAGTGGGAAAAGCTACTTCAGGAAATGAACGGATCTTAAGAAACGGAGAGGATACCAGATATCTGGATAAGCCTCAGAGCGATGAGCTGTACAAAATCTACCAGTAACAGAGGAAGAGAAAATGGCAAAGCTGAATATTGTATTATATGAGCCGGAGATTCCCTCAAATACAGGGAATATCGGAAGGACCTGCGTGGCTACAGGAACCCGGCTCCACCTTATCGAGCCTTTGGGATTCAAATTGAACGAAAAGGCTATTAAGAGAGCGGGCATGGATTACTGGAAAGACCTGGATGTGACCACTTATCTGAATTACCAGGATTTCCTGGAGAAGAATCCCGGGGCAAAGATCTACATGGCTACTACAAAGGCCCCTCAGGTCTATACAGAGGTCCATTATGAAGAGGACTGCTATATTATGTTCGGAAAGGAAAGTGCCGGGATCCCCGAGGAGATCCTGCTGGAAAACCAGGAAACGGCTATACGGATCCCTATGATCGGAGACATCCGGTCTCTGAATCTGAGCAATTCCGTTGCCATCGTCCTCTACGAGGCCCTGCGGCAGAATCACTTCGATCACATGCAGTTAGAAGGACATCTGACAAAATATCAGTGGAAATAAACAATGGGGACTGCCCTATGAAACAGAAGCCAGGAATATTTATACATTTTACTGCTCAGTCTGCGCAGCTTTGAGCCTGTGGTCTCAAAGCTGTACTCGACAAATTCGCATAAAATGTATAAATATTCCTGGTATATGTTTCATAAGGCAGTCCCTTGTTTTTTCCTGTGTCAGGATTCTTTTTCAGGGCTCTTTGCCAGGGTGAAGATAAACTCTGTGCCTACCCCTTCTGTACTGATCACATTGATATTCTGGTTGTGGGCGTTGATGATCTCTTTTACGATAGAGAGCCCCAGGCCTGTGCCTTTCCGGTCTTTTCCTCTGGAAGAGTCGATCTTGTAGAAACGGTCCCAGATTTTGGGAAGATTGGCTTTGGCGATCCCGCAGCCCATGTCTTTTACAGAGACAAAAACAGTTTCGTGTTTCAGAGAAGATTCGATCTTGATCACGGAATCCTCCGGACTGAACTTAATAGCGTTGTCAATAAGGTTGTAAAGCACCTGTTGGATCTGGACCATGTCTGCGTGGACGAAAAGGGTCTGTCCTGTAAGGAGCAGTTCAATGGAGATCCTCCGGTCTCTGCAGGTCCCTTCAAAGGTAGCGGCAGTGGTTTTGATCACATTGTTGATATCAAAATCTGAGTAGTCCAGATGACGGCCTTTCTGATCCAGATTATTCAGAGTCAGAAGACTTTCTGTCAGCTTATAAAGCCGGTCGGTCTCAAACACTACGATCTTCAGATACTTTTCCTGAAGTTCAGGCGGAATGGTACCGTCCAGAATGGCTTCTGTGTACCCTTTAATAGAGGTCAGAGGGGAACGGAAGTCGTGGGAAACATTGGCAATAAATTTCCGCTGATAACTGCCGGTCATATCCAGTTCGTCAGACATATAATTCAGAGTCAGGGCCAGATAGCCCAGTTCATCTTCTTTATCCAGAGGTATGTTATATTTCAGATTCCCGGAGGCAAAGGCATCTGCCCCCTCAATGATCTTTTTCAGAGGCCGGTAGATCATAAAGGAGAATACCGGAATGATCATAGCCAGAACAGCCAGAAAAATGAAAAACAGAATGTAGATGATGTTCAGGATGTCATCCCGTTCTTCGTATATCACAGACATGGGAAGATGGATGGCCACATATCCTTCTACCCGCATATTTACGGTAACCGGTACCATGACGCTTAATTGTTCCTGGGAGAATTCGTCAAAGAAAAATCCGGTCTGGTAGTAGGAACCGCTGGCGGTTCCCGGATTGAAGTCCTCGATCCTGGGATAATCTTCTGTATACATAGGCTCTGCTGTGTTCATAAGGATCTCTCCCTGAGGGCTGATCAGCCAGATGGAACAATTCTGGTAGGAAGCTACTGTGCATAGATTCTGGTAAGTGTCCTCCGGAGAGAGGGTTTCCCGGTAATATTTTGTGGCCCTGTTAGAGGCGATGTCTGTGGCTTCCCGGTAAAGCTGATTACTGTATACCGATTCTACATGATGTTCTGCCATGGAACTGCCTGCAAGGGCCACGATGAAAAAGCCAATGAAACCCAGTATAAAAAATGCCAGGACAAATTTTATATACAGGTATTTTTTCATCTGTTCTTTACCTCAAATTTATAGCCGATCCCCCAGACTGTGGCAATAGACCAGGCGGGGTGGTCTTTGATCTTTTCTCTGAGACGCTTGATGTGAACGTCTACCGTTCTGGTATCCCCGATGTATTCATATCCCCAGATATGGTCCAGAAGCTGTTCTCTGGTAAACACCTGATTGGGTGAGGATGCCAGGAAATAAAGGAGCTCCAGTTCCTTTGGAGGCATGTCGATCTGTTTCCCGTAATAGATTACGGAATAATTGGTCAGATTAATGGCCAGATCCGGATATTCCACGTATTTTCCGGCAGGCTGTGTTGCCGGGGCCACTGTAGGCTGATACCTGCGGAGTACGGCTTTTACCCGGGCAACCAGTTCTTTGGAGTCGAAAGGCTTGATCATATAATCGTCTGCCCCCAGTTCCAGGCCCAGGACTTTATCGAAGATCTCTCCTTTGGCAGAGAGCATGATGATCGGCACGTTGGACTTGTGCCGGATCTCCCGGCACACCTGGTAGCCGTCCATACCCGGGAGCATCAGATCCAGCAGGATCAGGTTAGGAGCAAAGGAGGCAAAGGCTTTCAGAGCTTCCTCCCCGTCATTTACGATCCTGGTGTCATAGCATTCTTTGGTAAGATACAGAGAAATCAGCTCTGCAATGTTATTGTCGTCATCTACAATTAAGATTTTCTGTTTTACAGCCATGTATATCCCCCTTACTTTTTAAATTCCACAATAGTAACTCCGGCATCGCCTTCGCCGAATTCCGCCAGATGGAAGTTGTCTACATATTTCAGTCGTTTCAGATAATTGTGAATGCCTTTTCGCAGGGCGCCGGTCCCTTTTCCATGGACGATCCGGACGCTGCTTAAGTGGGCCAGATAGGCGTCGTCCAGATATTTATCCAGCTCTCCGATGGCTTCGTCTACAGTTTTTCCTAAAAGATTGATCTCTGTCCTTACAGAAGCGGATTTATTCATACGGATCTTTCCTGCTCCGGTTCTCTGAAGAGAAGGTCCGGTGATCACAGGCTCATCAATGAGTTCCAGATCAGAAAGAGATACCTTTGACCGAAGGATCCCCATCTGCACATAGACCATACCTTTGGCATCCGGCTTGGAGCTGATGGTTCCCTTCACATTCAGGCTTAATACCCGGACACTGTCACCCAGGGAAACATCTTTGGCAGTGAGGGTGGATTTCTTTTTCGCCGGAGTTTTCAGCGCGATTTTCTTTCCGGCAGAGTCTGCTTTTTTCCGGAGCTTGTCTCTTTGCGCTTCCAGTTCCTTGGCACTTAAAGTTTCTTTTCCGGCCTTATTAAAGATCTTCATAGTCTGATCTGCGTATTCTTTAGCGTCCCGGAGGATCCGGTAAGCCTCTTCATTGGCATTTCGCAGGATCTTGTCTTTCTGTTGATCCAGTTTATCCTGTTTTGCCTCTAACTGGGCCTTTAATTCTTTGATCTCTTCTTTGTATTTTTCAATTTCTTCCTGCTCGGACTCGATAGTCTTCCGGCTCTCCTCCAGAGAGGAGAGAACATCTTCGAAGGATTCGTCTTCCTGACTGATCTGTTCTTTGGCCTTGTCGATAATGAAATCCGGCAGCCCCAGCTTGCTGGAAATGGCAAAAGCATTACTTTTTCCAGGGATACCGATGAGAAGCCGGTAGGTAGGCCGAAGAGTTTCTACATCAAATTCGCAGGAAGCATTTTCTACTCCCGGGGTGGAAAGGGCATAGACCTTAAGCTCGCTGTAGTGGGTAGTGGCCATGGTCCGGATCCCCTGTTCATGGAGATGAGACAGGATGGCAATAGCAAGAGCTGCTCCCTCGGTAGGGTCTGTTCCTGCACCCAGCTCGTCAAAAAGCACCAGAGAATCCTGATCGGCCTTTTCCAGGAACCGGACTACATTGGTCATATGGGAGGAAAAGGTACTTAAGGACTGCTCAATGCTCTGCTCGTCTCCGATATCAGCGTAGACCTCCCGGAAAACGCTGAGCCGGGAATTGTCAAAAGCAGGAATGTGCAGCCCTGACTGTCCCATAAGGGTAAGAAGTCCTACGGTTTTCAGAGAAACCGTCTTACCTCCTGTATTGGGGCCGGTGACTACCAGAAGATCAAAATCTTCTCCCAGGCGGATATCAATGGGTACCACCTGATGCTTTTCGATCAGGGGGTGCCGGGCTTTTTTCAGGTCGATGATACCATCTGTATTAAAGCGGGGTTCTGTAGCGTTCTGAGACTTGGCCAGAAGGGCCCGGGCAAAGATAAAGTCCAGCTGAGTCAGGACCTTCTGATCATCCTGGATCAGTTCCAGGCTTTCCGCGGCAGTCTGGCTGAGACCGGAAAGGATCTTCTCGATCTCAGTCTGTTCCTGAACTTCCATTTCCCGAAGGTCGTTGTTCAGTTTCACCACGGCCATAGGTTCCACAAAAACCGTAGAACCGGTGGAGGACTGATCGTGGATCATACCGGGAACCTGGCCTCTGTACTCGGATTTTACAGGAATACAGTACCGGCCGTTCCGCATGGTGATCACTCCGTCCTGAAGATAGGTTCTGGAGCTTCCGCTGATATAGGAAGACAGCTGACTATGGATCTTTTCATTGATATTTTTCATATTCCGGCGGACCTGGCGGAGTCCCGGACTGGCATCGTCTGCGATTTCATCTGGAGACAGGATACAGCGGCGGATCTCTGTGGACAGAGGAGTGAGGGGTTCCAGGATTTCAAACATAGGATCCAGAGAATCTGTATTTCCTTCGTCTGTATCCCTCCGGGAATAGGATTTTGCCCGGCCGGCATTTTCCAGAAGCCCGGCGATATCCAGAAGTTCCCCGGTTCCCAGAGTACCTCCGATCTCCAGTCTTTTTAAAGATCCACGGATATCCTTAACTCCTCCAAAGGAGAGAGAGCCTTTCTGATAAACTCTTGCCAGAGCATCGGCAGTCTCCTGCTGGAGGATCTGGATCTGTCCAAGATCTTCAGAGGGAGTCAGGTGACGGCACATATCCTTTCCCATAGGAGAGGTGGCAAAACCTTCCAGAAGTTCTGTGATCTTATAATATTCTAAAGTCTTTAAAGCTTTTTCATTCATCTTCTTCACCTTGTTAAAATCAAATTTTATGTCCATTCTATTCTACATGAAATGACCGGGAATGAAAAGCTTTTGAAACTCTTTTTTTCCGGGATAGAGAGGAATATTTGTATATTCTTCATAAAAAGTTCATAAATTTTCAGTATAATAGACAAAAATATGCCAGCGCGCATTCTGAAATCTGACACATGGAGAGCAAGTAATATGGGCGAAGATAGAAAAAAAGAATTTGACCGGGAAGAAAATCTGAAGGAAACAGCCATAGAAGAGGCAGCAGGAGAAACAGAAGGACAGGAAAAAGAGAGGGTCCAGGAAAGCCAGGATACCCGGGAAGAGGCAGCCGGAACAGAGGAATCAGAGCCGGAAGAATCCGGTGATTCTTATGAATTTATGAAAGAAACCATAAAGGCCAAGCCATTGGATAAGAAAAAACTGGCAAGGCAGATCGGAAAGCTGGCAGGGTCCGGAGCAGTTTTCGGACTGGCGGCAGCTCTGGTTTTCGGCGCCCTGGCACCGGGACTGCTCCAGCGTGCTATAGAGCGGAAAAATGACCAGGAGGTGCAGTTTCAGAACGGTACGGAGGAGACGGAAGAAGAACAGGAAGAAACCCAGGAGGATCAGGAAGATACACAGCAGGAGCAGACAACTATTATTCAGGAAATGACCCCGGAAGATTATCAGACCTTATATTCAGATATTTTTTCCACTGCCCAGGAGGCGGAAAAATCTGTTGTAACCGTTAACAGCAGGCAGAATGACCAGGACTGGTTCCAGACTCCTTACGAAAGCCAGATTTCCGGGCTTCTGGTAGCGGAAAGCGGACAGGAATATTATATACTTACGGAATACAGGATTGTGGAAAATGTAGATCGGATCGAAGTGACTTTCTGCGACGGGACGACTATTGACGCACGGTTCCAGAAAGCAGACAGCAATACAGGTTTTGCTATTGTGAAAGTGGAAAAGTCCCAGGTGCCTGCAGAAACCCAGCAGGCAGTAGCTATCGCCCCTCTGGGTGAGTCCTATAATGTAAAACAGGGAGAACCAGTACTTGCAATCGGCAGTCCTATGGGGTATAGTGATTCTGTCGGTTACGGAATCGTGACTTCTACATCCAATGCTGTGTCCAGAGTGGATGCCCAATACGGGCTGATCACGACAGATATTACAGGCAGCAGCAAGGGCAGCGGCGTGATCGTGAACCTGGACGGAGAGATCATCGGCATTATCACCCAGTCTTTTGCCAATGAGGATACACAGAATCTGATCACCGGCCTGTCTGTTTCCGACAGCAGAGAACTGATCCGGACGCTGTCAGGCAACCAGGATATTATTTATATGGGAGTTACAGGGACTAATATCACTGCGGAGATCTCCGAGAAAAAAGGAATCCCCAAAGGTGTCTTTGTAGAAGAAGTGGAAGTGGATTCTCCGGCTATGCAGGTAGGGATCCAGAACGGCGATGTGATCATCGAGATCAACGGAGAGACTGTAGAAACAGTAAAAGGATACCAGCAGCAGCTGAAAGCCTGCAAAGCCGGAGAGACCATAAATGTAAAAGCTATGCGCCAGGGCACAGAAGGATATGTAGAGGTATCTTTTGAAGTAACATTAAAGGCAAAGTAGAAAGGGCATATAACCATGAAATTTATCAATGAACTTCGTGAAGGAGAAAAAATATCTGGAATCTATTTGTGTAAACATAAACAGGCGGCTGTGACCAAAAACGGAAAGCCTTATGAAAACCTGATCCTTCAGGACAAAACAGGGACCATAGACGGAAAAATCTGGGAACCCAATTCTCTGGGAATTGATGAATTCGATCCTTTGGATTACATAGACGTAGTGGGAGATGTAACCAGCTTTCAGGGAAGCCTGCAGGTAAGCATTAAACGGGCCAGAAAAGCCGGGGAGGGAGAGTATGACCCGGGAAATTACCTACCGGTAAGCGATAAGAACGTAGACACTATGTATCAGGAACTTTTAGGCTGCGCAGCCCAGGTGAAAAATCCATATCTTCACCGTCTTCTGATGAGCTTTTTTGAGGAAGATGAAGAATTCGTCCGGGCCTTTAAAGGAAATTCTGCTGCCAAGACTGTTCATCATGGATTTATCGGCGGTCTGCTGGAACACACTTTAAGTGTGACCAAGCTTTGTCAGTATTATTGCAAAACTTATCCGATCCTGAATCAGGATCTGCTGCTTACCTCTGCTATGCTTCACGATATCGGCAAGACGAAAGAGCTGAGTCCTTTTCCCAAAAACGACTATACCGATGACGGCCAGCTTCTGGGCCATATTATGATCGGAGCAGAGATGGTCCATGACAAAGCCAGGGAAATCCCCGGATTTCCGGAGAAGCTGGAAAGTGAAGTAAAGCATTGTATCCTTGCCCACCACGGGGAGCTGGAATATGGTTCTCCAAAGAAACCGGCTCTGGCAGAGGCAGTCGCTTTAAATCTGGCGGACAATACCGACGCCAAGATGGAAACTCTTACGGAAATCTTTAACGGAGCCGGAGAACAGAAAGACTGGCTGGGATATAACCGTTTCTTTGAGTCAAATCTGCGGAAAAGCAGTCTGTAAGTGAATAGGGGACCCGCCCCGATATGAGCATGAAAGTGGGATGAATATCCCACGATATGCGAATATTGGGGAGGATTGCGGGACGCTAAACGTCCGGTGGACGTTTGCTTAGCGCCGACCGAAGCGGCAGCGAAGAGTGCGCAGCACGCAGCAATCCGTAGGTATCATAGTTGGGAGCTTTTGAACTGTGCAATCGGGAAAACAGACAAGTTATCTGGTGCAGCTAATTATGAAATGATGTACTGGTACAGAGGACAAAAAAGCAGAAGCTGTCCGGACAAAGCAAAGGTCCGGCTGTTTTTGCTTTTTTCATGTGAAAGGAAAAGGAGAGTCTATGGAATTTAAGAAAAACGACATTTTGACAATTGATATAGAGGATATGGGCCATGACGGAGAAGGGATTGGTAAAGCAGATGGCTATACTCTGTTTGTAAAGGATACGGTCATCGGTGACCGGGCAGAAGTAAAGATCATGAAGACCAAGAAAAATTATGGCTATGCCCGGCTGCTGAAGGTACTCAGACCTTCTCCGGACCGGACAGAACCCAGATGTCCCATTGCCAGAGCCTGCGGGGGCTGCCAGCTCCAGTTCCTTTCCTACGAAAAGCAGCTGGAATTTAAGAAAAAGAAAGTCCTGGGAAATCTCCAACGTATCGGAGGATTTGCGGATATACAGGCGGAAAGAGTCCTGGGAATGGAAGATCCCTGGCGTTATCGGAATAAAGCCCAGTTTCCCGTGGGAAGAAACAAGGAAGGAGAAATCATTACCGGATTCTACGCAGGAAGGACCCACAGTATTGTGCCAAACCGGGACTGTCTGTTGGGAGTGAAGGTAAATGAAGAGATCCTTAACCGGATCCTCACTTATATGGAAACCTGCCATGTAGAACCTTATGATGAGAAGACAGGAACGGGACTGGTCCGCCATATCCTTCTCAGATACGGCTTTAAGACCGGGGAGATCATGGTCTGCCTCATCATTAACGGAACCAGGATCCCGGCCCAGGACAGTCTTGTGGAGGCTTTAAAAGATATTCCCGGAATGACCAGCATTTCTCTTAATGTAAATACTAAAAGAAATAACGTGATCCTGGGAGAAAAGGTGATCCCTCTCTGGGGAAAAGAATATATTACAGATTATATCGGATCGATCCAGTATCAGATTTCTCCCCTGTCCTTCTATCAGGTAAATCCGGTACAGACAGAGAAACTTTACGGAACCGCTCTGGAATATGCAGGACTTACAGGAAAAGAGACTGTCTGGGATCTTTACTGCGGGATCGGCACCATTTCCCTGTTCCTGGCCCAGAAGGCAAAACAGGTCTACGGAGTGGAGATCGTCCCCCCTGCCATAGAAGACGCCAGGAGAAACGCCAAGCTGAACGGTATCATAAATGCGGAATTCTTCGTAGGAAAAGCAGAAGAAGTCCTGCCGGAAAAATACGAAAAAGAGGGAATATATGCAGATGTAATCGTGGTAGATCCTCCAAGAAAAGGCTGTGATGAAGCCGTGCTGGAAACCATGCTGAAAATGAAGCCGGAGAAGATTGTATATGTAAGCTGTGATTCGGCCACACTGGCAAGGGATCTGAAGGTGCTGTGTCAGGAGGAGTATAGGGTGGAAAAAGTGGCGGTATGCGATATGTTTCCGCAGGGGGTGCATGTGGAGACCGTCTGTTGTCTACATCGGGTGAATTCGTAGAAGTGCTGAATTTCAGGCACTTTGCGAGGTATATGAGTTTCGCACCGACAGGCAAACGGGGACGAAAAAAACAGATTATGGATGGCATAGAGGTGTCTGTAGTTTTGCATGTGGTATGAGTAGACACATAAAAGTTGATGTAACATTTCAAGCTGAATATCGAGGATAAGAGTGAAAAGGACGCTTGTTTTCAGAGTTTTTCTGGAAGGTAAGAGTCCTTTTTCTTTTGCACGGAACAGGAGGAAAAATCAAATGGTAAAAAAGAAAGCGATGTGTTCATTACAGACTGACGTGCCGGGTGCAGACATTGGAATGATTAAAATAAGGGAATTGCATGACTTCAAAGAACATCCGTTTAAAGTAGAACGAAATCAGGAACTCTTTGAGTTGCGCAGAAGTATTCAGCAGGAAGGTATACTGGTGCCGTTGATGGTTCGTAAAAATCCGGATGGAGAAGGATTTGAAATCATTGCAGGGCATCGAAGAAAAGAAGCTGCCCTCTGGGCAGGAATTAAAGAAGTTCCGGCTATCATCTGTACGATGGATGATGATCAGGCAGTCATCGCAATGATAGACAGTAACTTACAGAGAGAAAAAATTCTGCCGAGTGAAAAAGCCTTTGCTTATAAGATGAGGTTACAGGCAATGAACCGGCAGGGAAAAAGAAAGGAATTATCTTCGGACCCATTGGAACCGAAGTGTATTGAGGAAATGGTTGAGATATCTTTATTAGAAGCGGATGTCTCTGAAAATGGCAAGGTAAATATTAAAAAGACGGATTCTGCAGGCGGTTATCGGAGCAATGAACAGCTTGCCCGGATGGTAGGGGAAAGTGTGACCCAGATTAAGCGTTATATTCGTCTCACAAAACTGATACCGAAGATTTTGGATATGGTTGACCGGGAATTGCTGGCAATCCGTTCTGCAGTGGAAATTTCATTCCTGACAGAAGAAGAACAGTATGAGCTTCATGCTGTAATGGAACTGGAACAGTGTATTCCGAATATTTCACAGGCCAACCGATTAAAGAGGATGAGCCAGCAGAAACAGCTTGATATGGACATGATTTATGATATTCTTCAGGAACTCAAGCCTAACCAGAGGGAACAGGTAAAAATTCCTTTTGACCGGATTGGAAAGTATTTTCCACCAGATTATACACCGGCTCAACAGGCAGATCTGATCGAAAAACTACTGAAAGGATGGGCATATCAGAATAAGAAAAAAGATGTTCAACAGGAAATATAATGGAAAGAGAGGGTAGAGTTATGGAACTGAATTATAAAAATGTGAATGGGTATTTGCTGCCGGAACTGGAATATAAATCTGGAGAACAGATGTTGCATATTGGAAAATACGGATTCTTGCGCAGGGATTACCTGAAAAACTGCAAACGGGCAAAATATCAGGTGATGCTTTTAAAAGATACGCTTGGCGAGCATTTGTTGGAAATTGACCGGGTAGCAAAGGAGCGGGAAGAAATTATACTGAAACAGCTGGAAAAGAGCGATCCTTTGCCAGATAAGGAGGATGACCAGATGGCATGGGTAAGAGCAGTCAATCAGCATAGGGCAATTGCAGAGGAAATGATTTTGGCGGAACTGATTTACGTTTCCTAAAAGAAAAGATAAACAAAATAAATAGAAGATACGGCACAGGTCATGAAAGGCTTTGTGCCTTTTTTATTGGAGGTGAAGCTATGTCACAGGTGTTCCGGGTGGAGCGGACGAAGAATTTTACAGTTATGAGCAATCATCATTTCAAGAATAAGAAACTCTCTTTAAAGGCAAAAGGCCTTCTTTCTCTGATGCTGAGTTTGCCAGATGACTGGAATTATAATATGAAGGGGCTGGCATCTTTAAGCAGGGATGGGATTGATTCTGTAAGATCAGCGATAAAAGAATTAGAACATCATGGATATGTGGAGAGACACAGGATCAGGTATTGTGACGGCTGTTATGGGGATACGGAATATATTGTCCGTGAAGTACCTTCGGGGAAGGGAAATGAATGAGCAGATATGAAAATATGCCATACAGGTTTTACAATCTGGATACATCAGACCATAGGAAATCCCTGTATGGGTTATTCCCATCTGGGAATGTCAGGCCATAGGAGAAGCCTATGTGGGAAAAAACTGTGCAGGATCATGGGACACTATTAAGTATGTAAAAAACTTAATATTAAAGAATTAATGAAAGAGATAATAAAATATCTATCTTATCAAAGAGCGTAAGTATTAATTTGGTTCAAAAAAATAAAGGAGAAAGATAATATGAGAATGATGAAAAATAAGGAAAATCAGATAATTACAGTGATTGGTGTGGATCACGGATATGGAAACATGAAAACAGCCTGCAGATGTTTTCAGGCAGGTGTAACCAGATATGAAAAGGAGCCTACATTCCAGAATAACCTTCTGGTTTATCAAGGAGTGTATTACCAGATTGGAGAAGAACACAAGGAGTTTCGGGCAGAAAAAACGGAGGATGAGGACTATTACATCCTTACACTTGCGGCCATTGCCAGTGAGTTGGAAAGTAAAGGGGTGGATCAGGCGAAAGTACATCTGGCTGCCGGACTTCCGCTGACATGGGTGAGCAGTCAGAAAGAAACTTTCCGTGATTATCTGCTTCAGAATGCAGTGGTGGATTTTGTGTTTCGTGGAAAAGCTTATCATGTAGAGTTTATCGGGGCAGATATTTTTCCACAGGGATTTGCAGCTGTCGCATATCATCTGCAGGAATTTAAGGGAATCAATATGCTGGCGGACATCGGAAATGGGACAATGAATATCATGTATATTAATAATTCACGACCGGTAGAAAAGAAATGTTTTACTGAAAAATACGGGACACATCAATGTGTGCTGGCTGTCAGGGAACAGTTATTAAGGAGGATGGGAGCAGTAGTGGACGATCTGGTCATTGAACAGGTGATCCGAAAAGGAACAGCAGATATCGGGGAAAATTATCTGGATGTTATGAGAGCGGCTGCAAGAGATTATACAGCAGAAATCTTTCGGAAACTGAGGGAACACGAATATAATCCGGAATTAATGCGGCTGTATGTAGTCGGAGGCGGTGGCTGTATGATCGAAAACTTTGGAGATTATGTCAAGAACCGGGTAACCATTATCCATGATATCTGCGCAGCGGTAAAAGGTTACGAGATGCTGGCAGTCAGAAAAATTCAGAAGAACGGAGGCAGACTGATATGAGCATGAGAAAAGAACGGAAGATCATCAATACAAATATCCGCCTGAATCTGCTGGACGAGGCAGACCGTCAGGCCTGGGAGTATTTACAGACCATGAACAGGAAAAAGTATAAATCCTATACACGAGCGGTAGTAGCTGCAGTGAATGATTATTTTGGTCGGGAATATGAGAAGGAAGAAGATCCTTACCTGGAGACTCGGGAAAAGGAAGATGCGTTTCTGAGACAGGTGCAGAACGCTATCAAAGAAGGGGTAAAAGAATCGGTTCCTATGTTACTTGCGAAAAATCTCATGGAGTTGCTGCATCCGTATATGAATGGTGTCGGACAGCCGTTTATGCAAGAAAAAGAAGAAGCTGGTTTAGCTTTTGATTCGGTGGACAGGGAGCAGGAAGAAAATGCAGATGCGGCATTAGATTTTGCAGACAGCTTTTAATTGAAAATAAGAAAGAGTAGGAAAAACTGCCCGGAACGAGAATCCGGGCAGAAACTATTGATTTCCATCCTTTTTACGGGGGTAGGGGCGTTTGTCATCTGTCAGTTCAAGCAGATAATCAACGCTGGTTTTATGAAATTTGGCCAGTTTGATCAGGATTTGTGTGGGAATGTCTACATCGCCGCATTCATAATTACTGTAGATTCGCTGGCTGCAATTTAAGATCTCGCCCATTTGTTTTTGCGTGAGATCACGATCCTCTCTTAGATTTCGGATTCTACTATACATTATTTTCACCTCATGGATTCATAATATCTTAGCGAAATATTCACTATTGATATTTAGCGAAAAAATCGCTAAACTTATTTTGAGGAGGTGTAAAGATGGGAATTAAAATGTGGAAAATTTTAAAAGGGATGTTTTGTACAGCCTTATTTTGCGGATATTTTTATGTCCTATTCGTTAATCTTGTGTGTGGATTTTCCATGAGTGGAATAGAATCCAGATGGGATGCTTTGAAGGTGTTGGTTTGTGCCTTTCTTATGGCTGCAGGTCTGCCAGGAGTGATCTGGTACCAGCACCATCGAATTGAGAAACTGGAGAAGGAGTTGGAAGAGCTTCAGCACTTTTGAAAAGTGGATCTGTTTGGATGGAAGTTTAACAGAATTTGATGAATGGACAATTGAATAATAGCAGTAAAAGATCATAGCAGTTGAGACAATTTTCCGGGGAAAAAACGGTTATTGTTTTTAACTGCTATTTTTGTTCCTTGGTAGTGGAAAAGAGTGCGGTGAACGGTAGAGATTGGCAGGATGTACAAAAAGTACAGGCAGATATGTCTGTTTAGGTGCCGGATACGGCACATGATTGTCCGGTACTGCGCACCGGAGTGGGATGCCCAAAAGACATTCCGGAAATAGAAATTCTCTGGAAAGGTGAGAACTTCCATTTCCTTCACATCCTTTTTGCATCCCACAAAACCACTGTCATCTTCCTGCCTTTCTTTTAGATGTGTGAAGGAAGGCAGAAGCAATCAGCACGTATGGAATGGCAGCAGATGACAGGCAAGTTTCGCAAAGTGGCAAGCCACTATGCACCGGAATCAGCCTAGGGGCTGTTCCTAAACTTGCCAGAGGACGCTGTCCCTTGGAACCCTGGCCGTCAATGCTATGAAGTTCTGTTCCTGAAATGTCCACCGGACATTCCATTCACAGATTCATAGATTGACTAGGGCTTTGCCCTGCACCCACCAAAGGGGAAGATTTCATTTCCCCTTATGGAATCCCCTCGTAGTTGGAAGTGCATGAAAATAGCAGTGTAGATTATGGAAGGAGTGGAAGGATTATGAGAAAAAGAAACCATACCGTTACGATACGGATGAATGAGAAAGAATATGGCTTGCTTCAGCAAAAGATCAAAGCATCGGGGCAGACACAGCAGGCAGTGATACTTGCTGCAATTGAAAATGTGGATCTTATGTCAGCAGAGGTAAAAGAAGAATTGAATGTATTAAATCAAAGGCTTGGGGAAACAAACCGTCTGCTGCGAGGTGCAACAACCAATATCAACCAGATCGCACATCATATGAATGCCGGCGGCTTTTATCCCAGAGCAGATGCGCTGAACAGCCTCAGTGAAAATATATCTGGATATCGGAAGGAGTGTGAAACAATATGGCAATCAATAAGACAATTAATAAGCGGACAAATTCCCATGGGGCAATGAGAAACTGTATCGAGTATGTTCTGCGGGAGGGAAAAACGGAGCAGCATCTTGTTCATTTCATAGGGCCGTATCCGTATGAAAAAGTAAATTATGATCTGGTATATCAGTCATTTTTAGCGGAAAAACGATTATGGGGGAAGGATTCCGGTCGGATGTATTCCCATAATGTGATTTCCTGGCATAAAGATGAGAAAATCACACCTGAGCAGGCTTTGGAATTTGGAATAGAATTTGCTGAAAAATGGTTTGCCGGTTTTCAGACAGTTGTCAGTGTTCACAAGGATAAAGACCATATTCACTGCCATATAGTTACCAATTCTGTAAGCTACGTAAATGGGAAAAAACTGCATAATTCCAGAAAAGATTTGGAACATATGAAGCAGCTGACGAATCGGATGTGCCGAGAACGTGGACTCACCATAGCGGAAAAAGGCAAGCATTTTGATGGCAGTCAGATTGAGAACGGAGAAGTGATCGCATGGAGTAAAGACAAATACAATCTGTTTCGTAACCATGCAAAGGATAGTTATGTGGCGGATTGTGCCATGGCTGTGCTGAATGTGATGGAGTATTGCACCAGCCGGGAGCAATTTATCAGAGAAATGAAGAATGCAGGATGGAGCGTGAACTGGACAGAGAAAAGAAAGCATATCACGTTTCAAAATCAGGAAGGGAAGAAGGCACGTGACAGCAACCTTTCTAAGACTTTTCATTTAAAAATCAGTAAGGGAGAATTAGAGGATGAATTTATCAGAAATGAACAAAAAGAAAAAAGTGGCATCCTCGGAGATGACACAGTTGATGCCGATCTCACACGATACTATCGACAAGTGGAAGAAGCTGTCGCAGGAACAGGCGGAGGCCCTATCGAAAGTGACTGCAGAGAGGGACGAGTTGTTGAAAGCTCAGACAAAAGATCGAGAATTGATACAGAAATGTATGGAACGAATCAGAGAGTTTCGAGAAGGGATTCGGAGTCTCTCATCCGAAAGTCAGAAGCTGCAAGACGAGCTTCAGAAGTTAACCGAGGAAAATCAAAAACTGCAAATCGAATTATCCAGAACGCAGAATATCAGTCAGTTTCTGCAGAGAAGCAACGACGATCTGCGGAACAGGAACGGATTGCTGAGCAGGAAAGAGCAAGAGCAGCTCGAAGAAAGAATAAAAGACGTTCAGGCCCGGAACTTTAAACTGGAAAAGATGGTGGTACAGTCTTCTGTAGATGCAGTAGAAGAAGCACAGAAAAAAGAGAAAGAAGCTGAAAATAGGGCACAATCGGCAAAATGTAGGGCTGAAAATGAAAAACGGAAAGCAAAATCAGAAATCCAGAAAGTAAAGAAACAGGCAGTTCAGAGAATAGAACAAATGAAAGCAACAGAATTATTATGGGATATAGGTGTGGGTATTATTATATTGATATTTATAGTTATGAAGGAAATAGTTTTGGTAGCTATGCAGGAAAATTTAATTTTGTTTGTTTTGTTGATTTGTGTGATTCGGATATGTGTTCGTGAAAAGAAAATGAAGAAGAAAAGATAGAGACTTTATTATGTATTCTCATTATGAATCAGGTGGAATGCTGCTTATATTGAGTATTGAGATGTTCAATTTTAAATTGAAGGTTTTCTGAGGCAATGATATAATAAAATCAATAAAGGGATCGGAAATGGTCAAAATAAGGAGGAACATAATGTCTGTTTGTTATAATAAACTATGGAAGATTCTAATTGACAGGGGAATGAGTAAAACAGATTTGATCAAGGCCTCAAAAATTACTACAAATGCTATGGCAAGACTTGGTAAAAACGAGGATGTAAGGGTGGAAGTTCTGGTTAAAATATGCAGAACATTGCATTGCACTTTGGATGATATTGTGGAAATTCTACCGGAAAAACTGGAAGGGTGAAGGGAGGAATATATGTGGGTACGATTATATCGAAAAAACAGATGAGTGAAGAGGATATTAAACTCCAGTATATTACTCCTGCCATTACTTCGAAATGGAACCGTGAAAAGATTACCATGGAAACCCGCATTACAGATGGAAAGATTAATCTGAAAGGAAACTTTGTTTTCCGAGAGAAGCCAAAACGTGCAGATTATATTCTTTTTCTCAGTGCAAACAATCCAATTGCGATTGTAGAAGCAAAAGATAATACCCATAGTATTTCTCATGGTTTACAGCAGGCAATTGCTTATGCAAGGATGCTTGATCTTCCTTTTGCCTATAGTTCCAATGGAGATGGATTTGCAGAGCATGATTTCCTTACGGGTCAGGAACGAGAGTTTGGTCTGGATGAGTTTCCGACAGAACAGGAACTTATTGAACGCTATAAGAAGGAGTCTGGTATTACACCGCAACAGGAAGTTGCTATTGAACAGCCTTATTATTCCAGTCAGAATACCTATCCGCCACGTTATTATCAAAGAATTGCCATAAACCGTACTGTTGATGCCATTGCAAGGGGGCAACAGCGCCTTTTGTTGGTCATGGCGACAGGTACAGGGAAAACTTACACGGCTTTTCAGATTGTATACAGGATGCTTCAAAGCGGATTAAAACGGAAGATTTTATATCTTGCTGATCGTAATATTTTGGTGGATCAATCAATTCAGCAGGATTTTGCGCCGTTGGAAAAAGTGATCCATAAAATCAATGTGGCAAAGGATGACAAAAGTACCATTACTTCTCATGAAGTATATTTTTCACTGTATCAGCAGCTGGTTGGTGACGATGATAAAGAACATTTCAGTGAATTGTTTTTGCCGGATTTCTTTGACCTGATTATTGTGGATGAATGCCATAGGGGATCCGCGAAAGAAGAAAGCCGGTGGCGCAGAATTTTGGAGTATTTCAAGTCCGCAACGCAAATTGGTATGACAGCTACTCCAAAGGAAACCAAGTATATTTCTAATCTTAGCTATTTTGGAGAGCCTATTTATACATATAGTTTGAAAGAAGGAATAGAGGATGGATTCCTTGCTCCTTTTAAAGTCATCAATATTATGACAGATATTGGTGAGGGGTGGCGTCCGCGTAAAGGCCAGCGCGATATCAATGGTATGGAAATACCGGATCGTATTTATACGAATAGTGATTACGATTACAATATTATTATAGAAGATCGTATTCAGCAGGTGGCGGAGGAAATTACAAAATATTTGAAGAGTACTGACCGTATGGCCAAAACTATTGTGTTTTGTGCTACAGAGGATGCTGCTTTACGTATGCGTAATGCACTTGTAAACCTCAATCAGGATATGATGAAACAGAATCCGGATTATGTGGTACGCATTACGGGCGGCGATGACTATGGAAAAAGTAAACTGAAATATTTTATTTCGGTTGCAGAGCCCTACCCGGTTATTGCAACAACTTCAAAACTGCTTTCCACGGGTGCGGATTGTAAGATGACCAAGCTGATTGTGTTGGATGAAATGATTGGATCTATGACGGAGTTTAAACAAATTATCGGACGAGGAACACGTTTACGGGAAAAAGAAGGTAAGACTCATTTTGTGGTTATGGATTTTCGAAATGTGACACGTTTGTTTGCAGATCCTGATTGGGATGGCCCGATTGAGATGGATGAGAACTACCATCCGAAAGATCCAAATAGTTATGGAAAAGCAGATCCTGTTCAACCGGGAGTGATAAAAGAGCCTCCTGCATCTTATGGTACACAGAAACCTATTGTAGACAGGAACGGCTGTAAAGTGCAGATTATCCATAAGACAGTATCTGTTTATGATACGAACGGTAAACTGCTCCGACAGGAAAGTATTGTAGATTATACCAAAGAGAATATTCAGGGCGAGTATGCTTCTCTGGATAACTTTATTCGTCAGTGGTCAACACATGAGAAAAAAGAAGAGATTCGAGATTTGCTCTATGACCGTGGCATCGATCTGGAACTTTTAAAAGCAGATCAGGATATGAGCGATGTGGATGATTTTGACTTTATTTGTCATGTGGCCTTTGATAAAAAACCTTTAACTCGTAAGGAGAGAGCCAATAATGTGAAAAAGCGGGATTTCTTTAGCAAATACAGTGGTGTAGCTCGAGAAGTCCTGGAA
>DXIQ01000096.1 GCA_019112785.1 Candidatus Blautia stercorigallinarum | reverse complement strand
GAATGTAAAAGAATTTTCAGTTCATGTGTTTCACTGTTCAGTTATCAAGGTCCCTGTCTTGCGACAGCCATATCAGATTATCACATCTTTTCTGGCTTGTCAAGAACTTTTTTTCATTTTCTTGAAAATTTATTTTCGCAGGCAACGAGCCAAGCGGACATACCCGTATGTGCATTTGGCGACTGCTGCGTAAATCAATATCATGCTGCTTGCGGCGTGATTATTGATTTTCAGGAATTTTTGAAGTTCTTGGAGAGCACCGCTCTCGCCGACAGCTATGTTAGAATACCACACTTGTCAAAATCTGTCAACGCTTTTTTTACACTTTTTACGATTTTTTGTATAACAAAGGAAATCTCTTTTTATCCGCTTCTCTTAAAATAAAATACAGGAAGATTCCTGCCAGCCCGATCCCCGCAATGATCGTCCATACTCTCACCATAGATTCTTTTTCCAGAAGGCTTCCTATACACCATTGGGAATAATATGAAGCCATTCCCAGGAAAATATTTGCCACAGAAGAAATCCTTCCTCTATGGGAAGCCGGTACTCTTCTTGTCATATACGGGTAAGTGCCCAATGTACTCATGATCTCTCCCAAGGTAAAAATGATCATGGAAACATAATACATAGGGATAATCCCTTGAATAAAAATATACATGGAAAGACCGAGGGTTACCAGCCCGGCTCCTGCGATAAGTTTAGAGGTATCCGGTAATTTTCTTGTATATTTTGTGAGAAGAGGGGTTCCGATGATCACGATCAATCCGTTCAGGCTCGTAAGAAAGCCAAAATAAACCGCTCCCTTTGCCTGATATAGTCCTTCCAGATTCAGAGGGATCAGGAAATTAAACTGGGCATAGACAAAATTGTAGATCGCCCAGGCAGCAAAAAACAACAGAATGATCTTTTGCTCCCATAAAACACTCCAGGTAGAAACCTGCCCCTTTGCTTCCTCATACACGGAAGCTTTTTGATTTTCAACCGGTGTGATATCCTTTATAAATAGGAAGATCAATATAGTAGAGGAAAGGGTGGTTAGTCCATCTATCACAAAAGCCAGGTTCAGATAATTTTCAAAAAGCATCCCGCCGATAGTAGGCGCCAGTATAAGACCCAGGTTCAGTCCTAAATAGATCAGGCTATAGGCCCGTTCTCTGTCATTTGAGGAACTTAAGTCCGCTACCAGGGCATCATAAGAAGGATTCTCCACAGTCTGAAACAAGCTGGCTGTAAAAAACAGGAATATCTGATGCATGGAAACCGGAAAGCAGGCAGCTAAAAGATAGCATACTACTGTTACCAGATCGCAACAGATGATCAGATTTCTCTTATTACAATGATCCGCCAGCTTTCCGCCTATCAGATTTACCGGAAACTGTATGACTCCCAGACTGATGGTTACGGCGGCGATCTCCTTTGCTTCCATCCCCAGCTTGTTGCTGAGTATCAGTGTCAGCATAGGCCATATCATCGCTCCCATATTGGTAGCAGCCTTTCCCCAGAACAATACATAAAGCTCCCTGCGCAGTCCTCTATACTGGCCGAACATACTCACAAACCCCTGTCTGATGATTTTGATTCCCCACATTTTTCTTTTTCCTCGTGTCTTTCTTCTCTGTCAAATTTTTTCTGTATACAGAGGTATCTTATATATCAGATATACTCCATCGCTTCTTTGATATTAGAAGCGCCGATCAGACGGATCTGATATTTTCCCTGAATACTGTCTAAATTTGCCTTTGGCATTAAACAAGCTGTAAAGCCCAGTTTTTCAGACTCTCTCACTCTCTGTTCCGCCATGCTTACTCCACGGATCTCTCCGGACAGTCCCACTTCTCCGAAGATCAGCAGCCCTTCGTCTACCACTTTATTCTTATAACTGGATGCAATAGCCATAACGATCCCAAGATCGATGGCTGGTTCTCCCAACCGCATCCCTCCGGCAAGATTTACATAGGCATCCCAATCGCCAAGGCGGAGTCCGGCTCTTTTCTCCAGTACTGCCATCAGGAGATTTACCCTGTTATAGTCGATCCCCACGGAAGTCCTTCTCGGCAGTCCGAAGTTGGTTTTTGTCACCAGGGCCTGTATTTCAATGAGAATGGGACGGGTTCCCTCTATTGAACACACAACCACAGATCCTGAAGCATCCGTAGGCCTGCCGTTGAGCATTGCCTGGGAAGGATTCTTCACTTCCACTAATCCTTTATCCTGCATCTCGAAAACGCCGATCTCATTGGTAGATCCGAAACGGTTTTTTACACTGCGGAGGATCCTGTATGCTACCTGTCGATCCCCTTCAAAATATAAAACTGTATCCACCATGTGTTCCAGCACTCTGGGCCCGGCCACACTTCCGTCTTTCGTTACATGGCCCACAATAAAAACGGAGATTCCCAGGCCTTTGGCGATCTGCATAAGGATTCCTGTGGATTCCCGGACTTGAGAGACACTTCCCGGCGCCGAGGAAACCTGTTCATTATACATGGTCTGTATGGAATCGATCACTACAGCTTCCGGCTTTATCTCTTCGATAGTATGACGGATCGTCTCCAGATTCGTCTCGCACATCAGCAGGAGCTGATCATTAAATTCTCCGATACGCTCTGCCCGAAGCTTGATCTGCCGCAGAGACTCCTCGCCGGAAATATACAGGATCTTATGCCCTTTTCCTGAAAGCTGTCTGCAGACCTGAAGAAGCAGGGTGGATTTTCCGATTCCCGGATCTCCTCCTACAAGTACCATAGATCCCTGAACGATTCCTCCTCCCAGAACCCGGTCAAGTTCTTCAATATCTGTTTTGATCCTGTCATCTTCTCTTGCCTGGATCTTTGTCAGAGCCACCGGCTTATTTTGCACGCCGGAACCGGAACTGTGGACAGAACTCCCTTTATTTCCCGTTGATACGGTTTCTTCTACAAAAGTATTCCACTGCCTGCATCCCGGACATTGACCCATCCATTTCGGGGACTCATATCCGCAATTCTGACAGAAGAAAACTGTCTTTTTTCCTTTTGGCATATTTTCTTAATCCTTTCCGTGGCTTCAGGTAAAGTCAATGGCCGAAACCTGCCGCCACAAAACAAATACAAACAATTACCATCCGATTGCTGCCTGTGGAAGCCACCCCCCTGCTGCCGGCAGGTCCGCCTGACTTGCTGCTCACAGGAATAAGAGGATGCCGCACCTTCTGTCAGAGAAGTTCTGTGCTGCACCCTCTTTTCATTACTATAACAATATTCTGATATTCTGTCTCATTCACTTCCAAAGGAATGAGTATTCCGCTCTGTAAAGATTTCTCTTACAGTTTCTCAATTTTTACAGACACCTGTTCCGCCTGCTCCAGTTCTACGCTGAAAGATAACTTTCCGCCCAGATTTGTCTTCATCTCTCCGGCCTCTACTCCGTCAATGACCACTTTATAGGAAGTATCCTCTTCCAGTTCCACTGTGATCTGAGCATCCTTGGGGCCCTCTACCACAAAACTCATTCCGTTTTCCTCTGCATCCAGATTCAGTACGGTAGTTCCGGGAACAGATTCATAAACGAACATTCCGTTCCGCTCCAGTTTTGTGATTTCATTATATGTTTTAACCTTGTACATATCGCCATCAAATTCAAAATCTGACAGCTTGGATTTCACAGCTAATTCATAATTTCCAAAACTGATCGTGCCGTTTTCTTCTGTACGAATTAATTCTTTTACTACTGACATTTCCATGTCCTCCCCTAATGTCTTTGGTTTCTGTTACTTTACAAAAATCTTACCATAAAATCTGATTTTTTACCAGTAAATCTTTATTTTTCTCTCTGTACGGTAAATCTGATCTTTTCTTTATTAAGACCCACCGATACTTTATCTCCGGCATGGATCCTTCCTTCCAGGATTTCTTCTGCCATAGCGTCTTCAATCTTATTCTGGATCGCGCGTTTTAAAGGCCGGGCACCGTATTTTGGTTCAAATCCTTCTTTGGCGATCAGTTCTTTGACTCCATCAGATACCTTTACTTCTATATCCATCTGGTTTTTGCAGCGCTTGATGAAATCTTTCAGTAAAAGTCCTACGATCTTCTTGATTTCTTCTTTAGACAACATATGGAAAACAATGATGTCGTCGATACGATTCAGGAATTCTGGCTTAAACAGACGGCGTACTTCCTCCATGACGCTTTCCTTCATCTTCTTATAATCCGCCTCTTTATCTTCCACGTTTCCGAATCCCAGGCGCTTAGGCTCCACAATGGACTGTGCCCCCGCATTAGAGGTCATAATGATAATGGTCTCTTTAAAATCGATCTTACGCCCCTGGGCGTCGGTAATATGTCCGTCATCCAGAACCTGAAGAAGGATATTGAACACATCAGGATGGGCCTTTTCAATTTCATCAAAAAGGAGAACACTGTAGGGATTCCTTCTCACCTTTTCACTGAGCTGTCCCCCTTCTTCATATCCCACATATCCCGGAGGAGAACCGATCAGCTTTGAAACACTGTGTTTTTCCATATATTCGGACATATCTACCCGGATCATAGCGTCTTCGCTTCCGAACACAGCCTCCGCCAGGGCCTTGGAAAGCTCTGTTTTTCCCACTCCTGTAGGCCCCAGAAGAAGGAAGGATCCGATAGGCCTTTTAGGATCTTTCAAGCCCACTCTTCCTCTTTTAATGGCCTTTGCCACAGCATTGACCGCTTCATCCTGTCCTATAACTCTTTTATGAAGAAGACTTTCCAGTTTTGCCAGACGTTTGGACTCTCCTTCTGTCAGTTTTTTTACAGGTATTTTGGTCCATTCTGCTGTAACCTGGGCAATGTGTTCTTCAGTAACTGTCAGTTTTTTATTCCGGCTCTGTTTTTCAAAACGTTTTCTGGCCTTTTCAATAGCAGCCTCTGCCTTTTTCTGCTCCTCCTGAAGCTCACTTGCTCTCTGGAAATCCTGGGCCATCACCGCAGCTTCTTTCTCTTCGGAAAGGGTATGAAGACGCATTTCTTCTGAAGCCAGGCCTTCCGGAGTCTTATAGCCGGCCAGCTGTACCTTAGAGCAGGCTTCATCTAAAAGGTCCAGGGCTTTATCCGGCAGGAACCGGTCGTTGATATACCGGATCCCCATTGCTACAGCTGCCTTCACTGCACTGTCCTCGATCCTGACGCCATGATGCTCTTCATAATAAGGCACCAGTCCCCGGAGGATCTCCTCTGCCTCTTCCCGGGAGGGTTCTTCCACCATAACCGGCTGGAATCTCCGCTCCAGGGCAGGATCTTTTTCTATATATTTTCTGTATTCTTCAATGGTCGTAGCGCCGATCAGCTGGATCTCCCCTCTGGAAAGAGAAGGTTTCAGAATATTAGAAGCATCCAGCGCTCCCTCTGCCCCTCCGGCACCGATCAGTGTGTGAAGCTCATCCAGGAATAAAAGAATGTTTCTGTCACTGGCTACTTCCTGGACTACTCTTTTAATTCTTTCTTCAAACTCTCCCCGGTACTTGGAACCTGCTACCATCGCGGAGAGATCCAGGACCACAATCCTTTTATCCGCCATGCTCTCCGGCACCAGTCCGTAAACGATCCGCTGGGCCAGTCCCTCTGTGATAGCAGTCTTTCCCACACCAGGCTCACCGATCAGGCAAGGGTTATTTTTCGTTCTTCTGCTCAGGATCTGGATGATCCGGTTGATTTCTTTCTCTCTGCCTACTACAGGATCCAGCTTTCCCTGGACCGCTGCCTCAGTAAGATCCCGGCTGAACTGATCCAGCATAGGCGTACTGCTTTTTCCCTGACCTCTCTGCCCGTTATTCTGAAAATCCTCTCTGGATATGGCACTTTCTTTTCCCATGGCTTTCATGATTCCGGTATACAGCTGCTGGATATTAACCCCCATGGTATGAAGCAGTCTGGTTCCCACACAGTCATACTCCTTCAGCATGGCGATCAGGATATGCTCTGTTCCGATTTCTTTGTCTCCCAGCTTTTCTGCCTCTGATCTTGCCCGCTCCAGAACCCGCTTTGTTCTTGGGGTATACTCCTGGGATTTTTCAATAGTGGCCGTCTGGGAAGGGGCTACTAATTCATCTATAAGCTGGAATAGCTTTTCCTCTGTCACTCCCGCTTCTGCAAGCATAAGGCCGGCTGTACCTTCCTGCACAGCCAGAAGCCCTGCCAGAAGATGTTCCGTTCCTATATAGTGGCTGTATTGTTTTGCAATTTTCTCTGCCTGTTTCAGGGCTTTTTTTGCCCAAACTGAATACTGCTCTTTCATCTATGTCTCCTGTTCTACTTATATTCGTCAAAAATCTCGTCAATCAAAGCATGGACTTCTTCCCTGGAAACATTCCTGCAGCATCCTCTGGCAAGAACTACCAGAAGCTCCTGCTTCATTTCCTCCAGGGCTCTCATCTTATCAGCATCAATGGAGATCACGGCACCTTTTCTCCGGTCTATAGTCAGAAATCCTTCCTGCTTTAATACTGAATAGGCCTTATTTACTGTATGCATATTAATGCCTATGGTATCTGCAAGCTGACGCACAGAGGGAAGTGTCTCGCCATCTTTTAACTGATCTGTTGCAATTCCCATAATGATCTGATTGCAAAGCTGTACATATATCGCTTCGTCACTGTTAAAATCAATTTCAATAATCACAATGTTCCCTGCTTTCTTTTGTTTTTTGTTATACATAGAATAGCACAATAACGCCTTTGTTGCAAGGTAATTCTTCCCGCCTCTGTCGGACTTCTGCCCATAAAATAACAGCCAGGGGATTCCTCAGAAGTTCAAAAAAGCCAGACTCCAGGTAACTTTCTGTCTTCCCGAAGTCTGGCTTTTTAAAAGTTTTTACTCTTTTCAGAGGGATTATGCCTCGTCGATGGCCTTTCCGATATCATGACGCATATATTTGTTTTCAAACTGGATCCACTCCGTAGCCGCATAAGCGTTCTTTCTGGCCTCTTTCAGAGTAGCTCCTTTGGCTGTCACGCCCAGGACACGTCCTCCGTTTGTAACGATCTTTCCGTCTTTCAAGGCTGTACCCGCATGGAATACATAATAACCTTCTTTGCCCTCGAAGTTTTCCAGTCCTTCAATCGGGAATCCCTTTTCATAAGATACCGGATATCCGTCAGAAGCCAGGACTACACATACTGCCGCATTATCTTCAAACTCCAGATCGATCTGGTCCAGAGTTCCATCTATACATGCTTCGCAGACTTCTACCATATCATTTTTCATTCTGGGGATCACCACCTGAGCTTCCGGATCGCCGAATCTGGCATTATATTCCAGGACTTTCGGACCCTTTTCCGTAAGCATCAGACCAAAGAAAATGATCCCTTTAAACTCTCTGCCCTCTGCAGCCATGGCATCTACTGTTGGCTGATAAATATTTTTCTGGCAGAACTCATCAATTTCTTTTGTATAGAAAGGACTTGGAGAGAAAGTTCCCATACCGCCGGTATTCAGACCCTGATCTCCGTCTTTGGCTCTCTTATGGTCCTGAGCGGAAGTCATAGTCTTGATGGTCTTTCCGTCTACAAAGGAAAGAACAGACACTTCTCTTCCAGTCATAAACTCTTCAATAACCAGGGTGTTTCCGGCTGAACCGAACTTTTTGTCCAGCATAATAGTCTTTACGCCCTCTTCAGCCTCTTCCAGAGTATTGCAGATCAGCACACCTTTTCCCAGAGCCAGTCCGTCAGCTTTCAGCACAATCGGAAACTCTGCTTTTTCTTTCAGATAGGCAATGGCTGCTTCCGGATTATCAAAGTTTTCATAGGCTGCTGTGGGAATATGATATTTTTTCATCAGATCCTTTGAAAAAGCTTTTGAACCTTCCAGGATAGCCGCGTTTTTCCTTGGGCCGAATACCCGGAGTCCTTCCTTTTCAAATACATCTACCACGCCGCCTACCAGCGGATCGTCCATTCCTACGATGGTAAGGTCGATCTCTTTTTCTTTGGCAAAAGCTGCCAGTTTATCAAATTCCATAGCGCCGATGGGTACGCACTCTGCTACCTGACCGATTCCTCCGTTGCCCGGGGCACAGTAAATCTTTTCTACTTTCGGGCTCTGAGCCACCTTCCAGGCAATGGCATGTTCTCTTCCGCCGCTTCCGATAATCAATACTTTCATTGGTTTCTTCCCCTTTCTCTTATTCGCTGATCTTTACCAGGCCGTCTACTACCTGTACTTTATGATTTGCAATTAAATTAATGGCTTCCGGCATGATCTTCCATTCCGCCTCTTCCATCACTCTTCTCTGAAGGATCTCAGGGGTATCGTCCTGATGGACTTCCACCGCTTTCTGAAGGATAATAGGACCGGTATCTGTTCCTTCATCTACAAAATGCACCGTAGCTCCTGTTACCTTTACGCCCCTTTTCAGCACGCCTTCATGAACCTTCAGCCCATAATATCCTGTACCGCAGAAAGAAGGGATCAGAGCCGGATGGATATTGATGATCTTATTTGGATAAGCCTTTACCATGATCTCAGGGATCACTACCAGGCAGCCTGCCAGGACCACCAGATCCACCTGATACGACTGGATCGTCTCCAGAAGCTTCTGGTTAAATTCTTCCCGCGAAGAAAAACTCTTAGGGGAAACACAAAGAGCCTCAATACCATGCTGTTTTGCCCGCTCCAGGGCATAAGCATTAGCATTATTGCTGATCACCACAGAAATCTCTGCGTTAGTAATTTTCCCGCTTTCAATGGCGTCTATAATAGCCTGAAGATTTGTGCCTCCTCCGGAGACCAAAACTGCCATTTTCATCATATTCTGCCTTCCTTTCAGACAGGAAAAGGGCTGCCGCAGAAATCCCTATTTTCTTTTTCTGCTGCAACCCTGTCCTTTCTTTTATACTAATTTTACGTCTTTTTCTCCCTCCTCGATCTTTCCGATCACATAAGGAGTCTCTCCTGCTGCCTTGATGGCTTCCATGGTCTTCTCCACATCTGCCGGATCTACAGCAACTACCATACCGATACCCATATTAAAGGTATTGTACATCATATGTTCCTCGATATCTCCTTTTTCGGCCATCAGATCAAAGATCGGAGGCACCGGATAACTGTCTTTTTCAATAACTGCGCAGACTCCGTCCTTTAACATTCTGGGAACATTTTCGTAAAATCCGCCGCCGGTGATATGGCTGCAGGCTTTTACTCTTACGCCTGCTTCTTTAACAGCTTTCAGAGCTTTTACATAGATCTTTGTGGGAGCCAGAAGAGTTTCTCCCAGAGTCCCGCCAAGCTGGTCATAATAAGTGTTCAGAGACTCTGTGGTCATCTCAAACACTTTCCGTACCAGAGAAAATCCATTGCTGTGAACTCCTGAAGAAGCCATGCCGATAAGAACATCTCCCGCTTTTAAATCTTTTCCGTCGATAAGATCTTTCCGCTCTACCACGCCTACAGCAAAACCTGCCAGGTCATATTCTTCTTCCGGCATAAGTCCCGGATGTTCCGCAGTCTCTCCGCCGATCAGGGCAGCACCGGACTGAAGACAACCCTCAGCCACGCCTTTTACGATCTGGGCGATCTTTTCCGGATAATTCTTTCCGCATGCGATATAATCCAGGAAGAATAAAGGTTCCCCTCCTGCACATGCAATATCATTGACACACATAGCTACTGCATCGATCCCGATGGTATCGTGTTTATCCATGAGATAAGCCAGTTTTACCTTGGTACCGCAGCCGTCAGTTCCTGAAAGGAGCACCGGGTCTTCCATCTCCTTGATCTTTTTCAGAGAGAAAGCGCCTGAAAAGCCCCCTAAGCCTCCCAGAACTTCTTCCCGCATGGTTTTCTTAACGTGTTCCTTCATCAGCTCCACTGATTCATAACCGGCTTCAATATCTACGCCCGCGTTCTTATAATCCATTTTCTTTCCTCCATATATAGTAAGCTCTGTCTTTATCTTTGGCTCGCCGCTCCCCTTCATTAACTGCAGAGGAGTAAGTGCGCTCTAAACTCTGTCTTCGCCTTAGGCTCGCCGATCGTTAAGTGCTTACTTATAATTTTTATATCCTACTTCCTGAAGTTTTTTGTCTTTGGCTACTACCTGGTCTTTCAGTTCTTCTTTGTAGTCTTTCAATTTCTGCAGAAGTTCCGGATCGGAAGTTGCTAAAATCTTGGCTGCCAGAATTGCTGCGTTTGCACCTCCGTTAATGGCTACTGTGGCAACAGGGATACCGCTTGGCATCTGTACGATAGAATACAGAGAGTCCCGTCCGCCTAAAGATGTGGTGTGCATGGGGATACCGATCACCGGCATTGGGAAGATTGCTGCGCACATACCAGGAAGATGTGCTGCCATGCCTGCTCCTGCGATGATTACTTTGAAGCCTTTTTCCTCAGCTGATCTTGCATACTCAAAAAATACATCCGGCTCTCTGTGTGCAGAGATAATGGTCATCTCATAATCAATCCCGAATTTTTCCAGCATATCTGCCGCTTTGCTCATAACAGGCATATCAGAGTCACTGCCCATAACAATTCCAACTTTTGCCATGATAAATCTCCTTTGTTATTTTATTTAAATTTAACTTTTACAGCACAATTTTACCTATAGTTACAATTCTTGTCAAGAAGTGAAAGCTTCATTAAGAGTTTCCGTTCCAGGCAGCACAAATCTTCCCTCCCGGATAATGTAGATCTCACTGCCGTCCAAGGCTTCCACACAGATAGAATCCAGCTCGTCATAAGGAATGGTGATATCTGTATGGCAGCCTAGATAAGCCTTGCTGATATCCTGCTTTCTCTGTATGGATACTTCATTATCTCTGGCTATGATCTCTCTGCCGTCAGGATTGTATACAGGAGTATCCTCACACCAGCTGTAACAGGTATCTCCCACAGCAAAATGAGGCCCCATCTTTTCTGCGATCAGAATAGGCAGCAGATGACCGATCTGATATTTCTGCGCCATCACATAAGCAGTGGTATTTGTTCCGATAGCGAACTCACCCAGCGGAAGGGTATCGTGGTGATAAAGGATATTTTCTTTGATAAGCTTTCTGTTTTCCTCTTCATCCTGAAAGTTTCTGCAGGAATACTCTGCGATCTTTCCATCTTGGAAGCAGATTTTCAGATCCTTGTATTCCAGTCCGTTTAAGAATACCTTGGAAACGAAAAGGACCCCATCTGTTCCCTGAAGCACCGGAGAGGTAAAGACTTCTCCTACAGGAATGTTCACATCTGCCACACAGTTTTCAAAATTTGTCTGTTTCTTCGGATCGGCCAGATGATGGAGATGGACTCTCAGATCTGTCTCATTTCCTTCTCTTCCTTTTATCCTTACATATTCTCCCTTATCAAGAGCTTCTATGATATTCTGCTGGATCTGCTGATACAACTGATTATCCAGAGTATTAATCTTTACTGTTTCCCGGAAGATTTCTTCAAAATTTTCTCCGATCTCTTTTACCGGGTATGCAATAATAGTAAAACTTCTCTCTTCCCCTTTAATATAACGGTTCACGATCTGCCCGGACTCGTTGTCATAGCTTACCTGAAGTTTCTGCTGATGAGGAGACAGGGCGCAGGCCTCTTTCTTGGATACCGGCACAAAAGGCTTCTCTCCGAAAGTTTCAATGCAGGCCGGTCCTCCATGGGTGTTGGCCAGTTCTTTTACCTGCTCATAAGCCACCTGAAGGACCCGCAGCTTTCTCTGAACAAACTCATGATCCAGATAAAGAGCCGCGTCATCTTTATGGTCATAGTCAAACTGCTGATTTGGTATAGCGCCATAGTAACCGATCCGGTGAGCCTGTTTTTTATTCACACTGTGGACAGCGCTTCTGTAGATCACAGGAGCCAGTCCCATTTCCCGGAACTGTTCAATAGCTGCCTTGACCATTCTCTCAAATCCCAGCTGGAAGCGGATATTTACAGTTTTTTTCTTTGTAATATCCTTTCTTCCCTGGATAAAGCCGATCCGGTATCCTTCTGTATAGGTCCTGGCCATAGCCTGAATCTCTTCTTCCGGCAGAGTATTCAGGAAAGCCGCCATAGCCAGCTCATTTTCTGTTACATATTCCCCATACTTATATAGATACCGAAGATCTGTCAGATCGCTTTCACAGATGATCCGCACAGCAAAATCAAGAGAAGGATCTACCCCTTCCCGGACACGGTATCCTGCCATTTCATCGCTGTAGTCACTTACATACCAGTAAATAGCATCCTTCACATCTTTTGGGGAAACTTCCGGATCTTCAAAAAGATTATAGATCTGAACAAACAGCTCCATTGCCACCGTCATATCAAAAAGTCTGTCCTCATAGGCGAAGACGATCATCCCTCTTACTTCTGTGTAAAGGAAACTGAGAAGCTGTCCAAAGTCCCTGCCCAGGATTTTCCAGGCATAGGACGGATTTCCGTAAGACTCTTCATAGTGCTCCGGAAGGATATCTTCATACATTTTATGATTGTTTTCCTTCAGTTCTTCCATAGAGGCTTTCTCCAGCCATCCTTCCCGGATCCTGTCATGTATCCGGCAGATCTCCAGGATAAAATCACCTGTTTTTCTGAAAAAATCTCTGTACGGATCTTTTACCAGTTCTTCTTTCTGGATTTCACTGATCCTTTCCCTCATCAGGGAAAAACGTTCCTGCATTAATTCATCATTCATCTTTTAAATTACCACTTTCTACATTTTTATCTAAAATTTTATTGATATATTCCATCATCACTTGAGAGCCTTCCCCGGTGCGGCTGTTTCTCTGGAGTACCTGGGATTTTTTCACATCATGTTCTCTCCAAGCCAGGCCGTCTGTGGCGTCATTAAGCATTAACGGCTGGACATTGTCGCATACATGGGCAAATTTCGCCTCCGGCGTCTCATAAGCCTCAAACTCCTCCCAGAGCTGGCGAAACTTCTTAGCCTGATCCTCAGGAAGGATATTGAAGATCCTGTCCGCGGCTTTTACCTCCCGCTCTCTTTTGGACTGGTTTCCTACAGCGTCATATGCATAGGTATCCCCTGCGTCTATTTCCACAATATCGTGGATCAGTACCATAGTGATCACCTTTACCAGATCCACCTTTTCATTGGAATACTCTGACAAGAGCACTGCCATCAGCGCCAGGTGCCAGGAGTGTTCCCCATCGTTTTCTTTTCGTTTTCCATCGGACAGATAAGTCTGCCTGGTGATAAATTTCAGTTTATCCGCCTCCAGCAGAAAATCCATCTGTTTTTTCAGCCGTTCTTCTTTTTTCTCCATCCTCTATCCTCCTGATCAAGAAAGCCCTACCAGAAACAGAGCCAGCCAGATGACCATGATCACACCGTTTGCCATGGCTCCGATCTTACAGAATCTCTGATTTTTATGTTTTTCCGAAAAACTTCTCAGGCCCATTATAAATCCATATATGGAAATTCCCAGGGCAGCCAGACCCATAGCTCCCAGATATATGCCTCCGTTGCCGTGATAAGCCAGAGAGCACAGGGAAGCCACACAGAAGATTCCTGCAGAAATCCCCGCGCAGGCAGTGGAAACTACGCCCTTAGCCGCATGGTTTTTATTTGCAAAAGAATATTTATATCGTTTTACCGCCATTATTTACGTCCTCTTTTCTTATCGTATATACCATGGCACACAGCAAAGATCAGATATCCTGCTGCTGCCCCCAGGGTGTTCATTAACAGATCATCTACATCAAAGCTTCCCAGTTTTGTCATAAGCTGGGTCACTTCCACACACAGGCTCAGTGTAAATCCAGAGAAAGTGATGAAGAAAAATCCTCTTGCATTTCTGCAGATCAGCGGAAGGATCATACCAAAAGGCATAAATCCTACAACATTTCCCAGAAGATTGGCCGCCACTGCCAGGAATCCCAGCTGCTCTCTGTAATTCCAGAACCTCCGGATTTCCGTAAAGAGCACCAGGTTATAGTGATATTCTCTCTGGGCAAAAGCCATCTGGCCGTATCTGTCCGCAAAAAAGAGAAAATATATCAGCGCAAGAATATACAGCACAAACAAAACCGCTCCTGCTGTCTTTATTTTCTTCTTAGTCTCTCTATTCAATTTTCTGACCTCTTTTATCTATACTTAAA
>DXIQ01000095.1 GCA_019112785.1 Candidatus Blautia stercorigallinarum | reverse complement strand
GGATTTTCAGTCAGTGGATTGGTGTTTGATGAGATTCATACACAGCCGAACAGGCAGCTGTATGACGTTCTGACAAAGGGATCTTCGGATGCCAGACAGAATCCGCTGCATTTCATTATCACCACGGCAGGTACCGACAGGCATTCCATCGCCTATGAGCTTCATACGAAAGCGGTGGACATTCTGGAAGGCCGGCGTGTGGATCCGACTTTCTATCCGGTGGTCTATGGACTGAAGGATGATGAGGACTGGGAGGATGAAGCGAACTGGTACAAGGTCAATCCTTCACTGGGCTATACCGTAGACATCGAGCGCTTGCGCGATGCCTACCGGGAGGCAAAACAAAATCCGGCAGACGAAGTGACCTTCAAGTGGCTGAGGCTGAACATGTGGGTTTCAAGCACTGTTGCATGGATACCGGATGATAGACTTTTGTTACATTCATTACCTTTAAAATGGTATCCATTGTATTCGCTCCTTTCGTTATCGTACAATGGAATTATATAGAGCCTCCCTTATATCCGCATGAGTAAATTACGCAAATGATTGAAGCAGAAGAGCGGCTCTGGTATAATCGGGTCAGAATAAAAAAAGGGATCCCGGCTGATGGGATAATGGTGGAATAAATGAAAGAAGAATGTCTGATCTGCAAAGCGCCTCTGGAGTATCTCCAGGAAGATATAGAAATGGAGTGCGAACTGTGTCATAAGAAAGAAAAAAGCAAAACAAGATGTATCAATGGCCATTACGTATGCAATGAATGTCATATGCAGGGGATCGACTGTCTTGTGGGGCTCTGTTTGAGTGAAACTTCAAAAGATCCTGCCGTCATCCTCAATAAAATGATGGAGCAGCCTTTTTGCCATATGCATGGACCGGAGCATCATATCATGGTGGGAATGGCCCTTCTGACCGCTTATAAAAATTCTGGCGGAGAGCTGGAGCTGAAAAACGCCCTGGTGGAGATGAACAGCCGGGGCCGTTCGGTGCCGGGGGGAGCCTGTGGATTCTGGGGCGCCTGCGGGGCGGGGATTAGCGCAGGTATGTTTATTTCCATTGTTACAGGTTCTACACCTTTGGGGAAAGAGAACTTTGGCCTTTCCCATAAAATGACTGCCAGTGCCCTGAACGCCATCGGAGAGATCGGAGGCCCCCGGTGCTGCAAACGAGATTCTTATCTTTCTATCCTGAAGGCCGTTGATTTTGTGAAAGAAAATCTGGGGATTTCTATGGAGAGGTCCAAGATCCGATGCTCTTTCAGGAGTCAGAATAACCAGTGCATCGGGAAACGCTGCCCCTTTTGTACGTAAGAAGGAAAAAGGCTGAAACAGCTTGCTGCTGAAGATTTCCTCACAACAGAAAACCTTCGGTCAATTTCGTTTTACCGGAATACAGGTCTCTACACGATCCGTCCGTCTTCAATATGGATGGTCTGGTCAGTGAGCTGTGCGATCTTCGGATTGTGAGTGATCATAATAATGGTCTGATGGATTTCTGACTGGTCATATGGAGTAGCGCAACCACGTTGTCACTGGTCTTGGAATCCAGGTTTCCCGTAGGCTCGTCAGGCAGGTTTACATCCAGGATGACAAGATCGATAGGGGCGTTTTGAATAAGGTGGATCGCCTTTTTACAGTTATAGGCGGGGATAGTCAGATAGCCGCTGCAGTCCAGTTCAAAACATATTCCTGCGCTTAGGGTTAAATCATCTTCCACAACTAATATTTTCATTTTGTTCATACCTCCGACAACATATATCATTATATTTTATTTCATCCGGGAACACAAGAAAGAAGACAGGTTAGAAGCTATAATCATGAGAAAAAATCAGTCCTGCTAAGATTTTCCGCAGGAATGATCAAAAATTATCTCTGGCGGTCTGCTATACTGTATTCTGTAAGGAGGAGGTAAGAATTGTGGAGTACAGAGAACAGATAAAGAAAGCAATGGATTTTATCGAAGAACATCTAAACCAGGAGATCCGGGCAGAAGATGCGGCCGCAGCTGCCGGTTTTTCTCAATATCATTTCCAAAGGATATTCAAAAAAGAGACAGGTCTTCCGGTGTATCAGTACATTCAGAAGAGAAGACTTGCTCAGTCCGCCTCTCTCCTTCTTTACAGCAGCATGCATGTCATAGATATTGCCATGTGCCTGCATTTTGAATCCCAGGAGACGTTTACCAGGGCATTTAAGAAAGCTTATGGACTGCCCCCTGGAAGATATCGGAAAACTCTGGGAAATCTGATAAGCGGAGGTATGGATATGAGGAATGAAAAGATCAGACATTGGATCATAACAGGAACGGCACCTGACAAATATGAAACCGGCATAGACCGTAAGATTTTTCATACAGGGACAAGATCGGCATATATTTGTTCAACAGCAGAGGACTATGAGGCTGATGAATATGCTACGATCTTACAGCAGTTCAGCGCAGGCCTATATACCGGAAAGAGGGTCCGTCTGGCAGCCTTTGTAAAGGCTCAGGAAGTAGAAGGCTGGGCAGGGCTGTGGATGCGGCTGGATGACAAATTCAGCAACACACTTAAGATAGACAACATGCAGAACCGTCCCATAACCGGAACATCAGAATGGAATCTTTATTCCTGTGTGCTGGATGTGCCGAAAGAGGCGAAGATCATTAATATTGGAATTCTCCTTTCTGGCAAAGGGAGCGTATGGATGGATAATGTATCTTTCCAGGAAGTAGATAAAAATATTCCTACAACAGATTTTGAAATACAGAAAGTCTATCCGGATCATCCGGAAAATCTGTCCTTTGAAGAGTAGGCTGCCATAATACAGTAAATTCAGGGGCTATGTATCAGTGAAAGCCAATGCATAATCTGCTTCCCATTGGAAATCTTAACTTTAAAAGAACATGGGAGACAGAAAATGGATTCAATATGGAGCAAAACCAGCAAGGGAAAGAAAAGACCTTCTCTGGAGAGGGACGTCCGGACAGATGTGGCCGTGATCGGCGGAGGCATGACGGGAATCCTTACGGCATGGCAGCTGGAACAGGCTGGGATACACACGGTTATTCTGGAAGCAGATCAGATCGGCGGAGGCCAGACTAAGAATACTACGGCAAAGATCACATCCCAGCATGGAATGTTCTGTCATAGATTTCTGGAGAAAAAAGGAGAAGAAAAAGCCAGAAATTATGTGCAGGTCAATCAGGAAGCAGTGAAAGAGTACAATAGGATTATTATGGAGGAGGGGATTGACTGTGATCTGACAGAGTGTGCTTCCTACGTCTATTCCTCAGATGGAGAAAAATTAAGAAAGGAGACAGAAGCGGTCAGGAAACTTGGGATCAATGCGTCTTTTGAGGCGCATATTGAAATCCCGGTTTCCTGTGCAGGAGCAGTGATATTTCCTCATCAGGCTGCGTTCCATCCTCTGAAGTTCCTGGAGGCGCTGGCCCGGAATCTGACGGTTTATGAGGATACCATGGTGACAGAAGTCAGGGGACACCAGGTGAAAACTTCCTGTGGAAGTGTAAGGGCGGACAAAATTATTTTCGCCGCACATTTTCCCTTTATAAATTTTCCGGGTATGTATTTTGCCAGAATGCATCAGGAACGCTCTTATGTGATTGCCCTGGAGACAGAGGAAAGGCTGAAAGGTATGTATATAGGAGATGGAAAGGAGACACTTTCTTTCCGGCAGTATGATAAGTATCTCCTTCTTGGCGGACAGGCACACCGGACCGGTGAGAACCGGGCGGGAGGACAGTATGAGGAGCTGAAAAAGGCGGCAGAAGAAATGTATCCCCAAAGCCGGGTAACAGCTTGCTGGTCAGCCCAGGACTGTATGACAGCAGATGAGATACCTTTTATCGGCCGATATTCGAAAGAACGTCCGGACTGGTATGTGGCAACAGGTTTTCAGAAATGGGGAATGAGTTCCGCCATGGTATCCTCCCTGCTCCTTAAGGATATGGTCTGCGGGATCCAGAATCCCTATGAAGATGTATTTGCGCCATCCAGGTTCTCGGCAGAGGAGCTTACTCAGATCATAAAGGACAGCGGAAAAGCTGTAAAGGGACTGACAAAGCGATTCTTTCATTTGCCGGGAGAAACGGCGGCAGAGCTTTTGCGGGGACATGGTGCAGTGGCAGATACCCCACAGGGAAAAGCCGGGGTGTATAAAACAGAAGAAGGAAAGCTCTGCCAGGTGAATATTGTCTGTCCCCATATGGGCTGCGAATTGAACTGGAATCCGGAGGAGCTTACCTGGGACTGCCCCTGTCATGGATCCAGATTTGACCGGGAAGGAAATCTGATAGACGGACCGGCACGGGAGGGCATTTGTCATGAATGATTATTTTTACGGCTGGTATTACCGGTGTCAGGGACGGGAGGGGACTGTAGCGGTAATCCCGGCAGTCCATCTGTCATCAGGGAAAGGCTCCTGTTCTGTTCAGGTGATTACCCCAAAAGAAAGCCTATACAGGGAATTCCCTCTCTCACAGTTTCGGATCAATCGGACAAAGGGGATTATCCAGATTGGGGATAACCTGTTTTCACGGAAGGGAATACGGCTGAGGCTGGAAGCATTTCGATCCGAAGACGTCTCAAGGGGACCTGGTACCAGTGCCAGGAGAGGAAGAACAGATAGAAATAAAGTATCTGTCAGAGGGACTCTGCGCTTCGGTGAGTTTGCAGTACCGAAATATGATATTATGGGGCCTTTTGTCTGTATTCCGGGAATGGAGTGCAGACATGCCGTTTACAGTATGAAGCATACAGTAAAAGGCTGGCTGAGTCTGGATCAGGAGAAGATTGTTTTTCAAAGAGGTCTGGGATATATGGAAGGAGACAGCGGAACTTCCTTTCCGGACAAATATATCTGGACGCAGCATTTCATTCCGGGAGGATCCATCATGATCGCAGCGGCATCCATCCCCCTGGCTGGAATGCACTTTACCGGGTGCGTGGGATTTCTTTATGGAAATAAGAAAGAATACCGATTTGCAACCTATTTGGGAGCTTCAGTAAAAAGAATGGGAGAGAATGAGCTGCTGATCCGCCAGGGCCGTTACAGACTCCATGTAAAATTTCCAAAATCCGGGGGCAATATCCTTCATGCTCCGGATAAGGGGAAAATGATAAGAAAAGTCCGGGAAGATGTAGCCTGCCAGGCAGAGTATACTCTCACATACAGCAAACGTACACTGCTTCATGTGACCACCGATAGAGCTGCCGCCGAATATGCAACCAGATAGAAAAAATTGCCTGTTATTATATAGGCCAAAATAGAATGTACGGTCCGAATACCAGAAAGTTGGTTTCTAACCGTACAGCAGCCTAGAAAAGTACGGTTAGGAATCCGAAAAGCTGTTTTTCAACCGTACTGCTCCCAGTTAAAGTACGGTTAGAATCCCAAAAAACTATTTTTTAACCGTACATCCACCTGTAATTGTACGGTTAAAATCTACAAAAGTTGATTTCTAACCGTACAACAGCCAGGAAAAGTACGGCTGAAAATTCAGAAAGCTGGTTTCTAACCGTACAACTGTCACTGAATGATTTATGTTATATACTATCAACACAATTTTCCGGGATCCTGTCACTGGATCCCGCTGAATTTTCCAAATACTTTTTTCATCTTTCCGCTCTGGCTGATGGTTCCCTGTGAGGTAACGGTGATGGTTTCGTAGTGCTCCGGATTTTCGTAGTCTTTGCTGTTTCCGTCATCGTCGTACAGTTCATAGACTGCTTCCTCTGTTACATAACCCAGAAGATCCAGGTGTTCAAAATCCATGTCTTCTACGTTTCTGGCGGCTTTTGCCACAGGGATCACATGATTTTTCCGGATAAAGAAGATCAGTTCTTCCATGGCAGCCGGTACATAGTGATGGCCTTTTTCCATAGGCTGGACCTCATAGTCTTCAGGACTTCTCATAGTTACCAGCATCATATCTTCCGGCAGATATACATAGCGGCCGGTGGCGTTCTGTTCATGGACGGGAGCGGCCATAATGCTGTCTCCGATCATCAGCTGGTCTTCCACCTGGTCTGCAAAAGGATCCTTCGTATAATCAAAGGCCAGGGGACGGAACATCATTTCATCTCGCAGAGCTGCCTTCATGTATTCACTGTATAAATAAGGCAGGAGGCTGTAACGGATCTTTACCATGTTGCCGCAGGCCTCACTGTTTGAAAACTGATAAAGCTCCTGCTTGCGGGTGCCAAGGGCGGCATGATTCCGCATCAGAGGGGTAAACAGGCCAAACTGCATCCAGCGCAGTACCAGGTCCTCTGTAGTGTCTGCGCCGAAACCGCCAAGATCTGCGCCGGTATACAGGAATCCGCACATGTTCAGGGAAGGCATCATTTTGATGTTCAGCAGCAGATGAGACCACCAGGACAGGTTGTCACCCTGCCAGATCCCGCCGTAGCGGTGCATGCCGATATAAGAAGAACGGGAGAACATGAGGATCCTCTTGTCCGGCTCCAATTCTTCAAAGGCTTCTCCTGCAGCACGGGTCATATTGTAGCCGTAGAGATTGTGGACTTTGTCATGGCGGATCAGAGTGCCTTCTCCATTGAAATTATGATAAAAGCTCCGGTAATCTTCCGGGTTGTTGGCAAGGCCTAAGACCAGGTCTTTAAAATGAAAATGGGTCATCAGATCCTGGTTCTTTCCACGGAAGGTTTCCAGCTCGTCGAATACTTTCTCCAGACGCTTTTCGGAATAGAAAATAGCCGGTTCGTTCATATCATTCCAGAATCCGTCAATTCCCTGATCCAGCAGGAATTTATATTTCAGGCCGAACCAGCGGCGGGCCTGGGGATTCAGCATATCCGGAAAGTGGACCCGCCCCGGCCACACGGCTGCCACAAAGTCATTTCCTTCCTCGTCTTTACAGAAATATCCTTTTTCCACCCCTTCTTCGTAGACCGGATAACCTTCCTCAATTTTTACTCCTGCGTCAATAATAGGTACCAGGTGGATATGCTTTTCCTGCATTTCTTTGACAAATCCTGGAAAATCCGGAAAGGTTTCGTTATTCAGGGTAAAGTCTTTAAAACGTTCCATATAGTCGATATCCAGATAAATGCTGTCCAGAGGGATGTCCAGTTCCCGGTATCTTTGTTCAACTTCCCGGATGTCCTCTTCCGATTGATAACCCCAGCGGCTCTGGCCGAATCCAAAAGCCCATTTGGGAGGAATATAGCTGCGGCCGATCATTTGGCGGAACTGACGGATGATGTCTTTCAGATTTTCTCCATCAATATAATACAGGTCCATATCCCAGCTGTCCATGGTGATCATGGCCGTATCCTGCTGGGTATAGCCGATGTCAAAAGTGACTTTTCCCGGATTGTCCAGGAAAAGACCGAAAGGTTCTGCCTCGGCGAAGACCAGGAAATTGTGGGCGCCATAAAGAGAGTGGGTATCTTCCCGGTGGTTGGGATCATCGGTACAGTTGCTGGTATAGATCCAGCCCCGTTTGTTAATGCCCCGGACCTGTTCCCCAAGGCCGTAGACCGGTGCGCCCTTGGTCATGAGAAAGGAGATTTTTTCCCCTTCTTTAACTTTTATACAGGGGATTTCTCCTTTTTCTACAGGGTATTCTTTTATCACTGCTTCTGTATTCAGCGGTTTCCCAAAACGGTATTTACGAATCATATTTATCTCCTTTCGTCTGTTTAAAATCATATTTCTTCCGGCTTTGCAGCTGCTTCTGAAATGGATAGCTATAAGAGCCGGAGCATTTTGACATGGTATTATGCCTTATGCTATCATTATAGCGGCAGCAGAAAGGGAATTCTTGCATATTTCCAGCTTTTTTTAACACAATCCTGCTGTCGGAGGAGAATATTTATGAACCAGAACCCGAATCTTTTTGAAACAGTGAGACATGGATCTGTCATGTTTCCCCTGGAATACTATCACTGTGTCTTTCCTCTGGGAATCAGTAATCTGCCGGTGCATTGGCATAAAGAATTTGAGATTACACTGGTAGAGAAAGGCTCCTGTACTTATCAGATTGACCTTCAGACTTATAAGATCAGAGAGGGAGATGTTTTGCTGCTTCCTCCGGAGATGCTTCACGGCACCGGCGAGGAGCCTAAAGAGGAATTTATTACAGACAGCTTTGTCTTCTGTTTAGATATGCTGGAGAGCCAGAGAACGGATTTCTGCACCACGGAGTTTTTTGTCCCCCTGTCTAAAGGAACTCTCCGTTTCCCCGTATATCTTCCGGCAGTAGATCCCATGGCCCGGCTCCTTGGGAAATCCTTTGAGAAAATCCAGCAGACCTATCTGGAAAAGCCCCCTGGCTATGAACTGGAGATCAAAGCAGAGCTTTTCCATTTATTTTTTCTGCTGTACCGCCAGGCGCCATATCAGCGGAGTGATCAGGAACACACGGAGATCACAGATAAGCTGAAGGTGGTGCTGCAGTTTATCCAGGATCATTATCAGCGGGGGATTACAGTACGGGAGCTGGCAGATATCTGCCATTTCAGTGAGTATCATTTCATGCGCTTCTTTAAACGACATATGAATATGACCAGTATTGAGTATCTGAATCAGTACCGCCTGGAAATGGCCTCCCGCCAGCTTGCGGAAACAAATCTCTCTGTGACCAGCATTGCCCTGGAGTCGGGGTTTAATAATATTTCATACTTTAACCGGGTTTTTAAGCGGAAATTCGGAGTCACGCCTATGGAATACCGTTCTTACAGTAAGAGCAGCTAAAACAAATGGATATCCGCCACTTCACTGTTGGTCCCGATCCTGACCGGAAGCTGGAAGAATCCGGCCCCGGAGGAGATAATGGCGTGGGTTTTGCCAAAAGTTTCATGCCCATAGAAATAGTGTCTGCCATTGGCCCATTTTGTAAAAAGGGTTACCGGGAAAAACTGCCCTTTATGTGTGTGGCCGCATAATACCAGGTCAGCTCCAAAACGGACTGCTTCCGGTATTCCCTGGGGATCATGGTCTAAAAGGATCAGAGGCCTGGATGGGTCCGTCTGTTTCAGAAGCTCTTTCAGAGGCGCCCGGTAATTGCTGCGGGAATCCGTGCGGCCGAAAATGTTCAGCCCTAAGATCCGGATGACTTTATTGTGCAAAAGGCAGATCTGGGAATGGCGGAGAAAGTTTGTAAATCTCTGATCTTCAATATTGGGATCATGATTGCCCAGCACGGCAAATACCCCGTCTTTGGCCTGTATTTTCCTGAATTCCCTGCTTATTTCAGCCAGAGCATGACCGTCAGATAAAATCCGGTGATCCACGTCAATAATGTCGCCGGCGATCAGGACCAGATCCGGAGCCAGGGTATTTATTTTGTCAACGATCCGCCGGACCTGCTCTTTTCTCACAAAGGCCCCCAGGTGGATATCGCTGATAAGGAGGATATGATAGTCCTTATTTCCCAGACCAAGGTCCAGGGAATAAGAAACGGATTTTATGTTTTTGGCATGGAGATAGCCCCAGGCTACAACGACTATAGAAAGAAGAGCGGTTCCTGCAGCGCCGGCGGCCCGGACAGAGCGGGCCGCATGAAACAAACCTGTCAGGATCTCCCAGATAAGGAGAAAGAAAAAATCATAAATGAAAAAACAGGTGGCAAATCCCAGCAAAAGATTTACGTTCCTGTCTGCCATTTTGGCACTGATCTTTCTTTGACCTGTGATAAGGATACCTGCTGCCAGGTAAAAAACACAGACAGCGCCTGACAGCCAGGGGCTGTCTGTAAGTACCCGGACGGCAGAGCCTTTTGCACAGGCCATAAAGACGGTGCCTGCCAGCAGAAAAAGAAGGAACAGTTTGTCAAAGAATTTTCCGCTGACAAATTTTCCAAATGCTGTATTCATAGGAATCCCTTTCTTCAGAGTTACATTCTGAGATTACTTATGCCCAGCACCAGATGATCAATACCGGTAAGGAGCAGGTAGCATCCGATGATATATCCCACAGAGAAAAGCGAGAGGACCGGATCGAAGATCATAAAGAAGCCCATCACCAGTCCAAGGATATTAACGATCAGTGAAAAATAGTAGTAGCCTGTTCCCGCAGTCAGTCGGATGACAGGCAGATGGGTCAGCCGTGAAATACAATGGGCGATGAACCACAGAGGGAACAGGATCGCCATAGCCCAGCTTCCGGTACCGGGGTTGAACAGCAGCAAGATACCTGCAAGAAGACTTAAAATGCCGGTTACCAGGGAAACCGCAGGGCCGAAGCCGGTACGCTGTTCAACCTTTACATAAAACAGGATATCCGCAATACCGGTTATTACGGCAAGGATCCCGTAAACAAAAACAATTCCGGTCAGCGCCTTATAAGGACGTATAAAAGTGAAGATACCCAGCAGGAACAGTACAATTCCGATTATCAATTCTGACCATCCAAATGCAGATCTTTTTTTCATCATAGTAAGACCTCCTAAAATAAAATTCTTTCTTTTTTTGTTCCAGATATAGGATAGCAAAAACTTCAAAGAAGGAACACTTACAGTTTGTTCCATTTATTCTTACAAAAACGGAGATGTGTCAATTTTTATGACACTTAGGGAAAATTGTCTATACACATGGGGAAAATTATAAGTGGGAAGCCTGGCAGGGCCTGGTATAAAATTTACTTTAGATGTATCTCGGATAGGAGGAATAAGTTATGAAAACAGCGGTTGTGGACGTAGGGGGAGGACTTCGGGGAATTTATGCGGCAGGCGTATTTGACCGGTGTCTGGAAGAGAATATCCGGTTTTATGCAGGAGTGGGAGTATCTGCCGGAAGCGCCAACATTGCTTCCTATATTGCAGGACAAAAAGGCAGAAACTATCATTTTTACACAGAGTACTCTTTCAGGAAAGACTACATGAGCTTCCACAATTTTCTGGTAAAGAAAAGCTATATCGATATGGACTATTTATACGGAAAGCTCAGCAACAGCCAGGGGGAAAATCCTTTGGACTATCCTTCCTTTAAGGACAGTCCGGTGAAATTTACTGCCGTGGCTACCAATGCCTGGACCGGAGAAGCCAGATATTTTGACAAAACGGATATGAGACTGGACGACTATGGAGTTTTAAAAGCTTCCTGTTCCATTCCCTTTGTATGTCAGCCATATATGGTGGAAGGAATTCCTTATTATGACGGCGCCATCAGTGATCCGGTCCCTATAGAGAAGGCTTTTTCACTGGGGGCTGACAAAGTGGTGCTGATCCTTACAAAGCCCAGGGATTTTCAACGGACGCCTGAAAAGGATAAAAGACTGGCAGCCCATATCAGGAAGAAATATCCCCTTGCCGCAGCAGGTCTGGAAAAACGTGCGGAAAACTATAATCGGAAAGTCGCTCTGGCGAAAGAGTTAGAAAAGCAGGGAAAACTGCTGCTCATTGCGCCGGACGATACCTGCGGCATCGATACCCTGACCAGAGATAAAAAGGCTATGGAGCGCTTTTATGAAAAAGGATTTCAGGATGGGGAGAAGATAGGGGCTTTTTGTCGTTGTGAGAATTGAAAAGAATCCCATTTTTCATGTATAATAAACAGGCAGGAGAATCTGTTTAGAGGAGGGCATGATCTATGGATTATAAAGATGAGTGGCTGCTGTTAGAAGCGGATGATGATATAGATGAGATGGAGCACAGGGAGCCTACAGAGGAATTTTTATTCTACCGGGCTGTGGCCAGCGGAGACGTAGAGCAGGTAAAGAAAAACTGTGAACAAGGTCGTTTTGTAGAAGAGGAAGGCGTAGGCGTTTTATCCAAAGATCCTGTGATAAATCTGAAATATCACTTTGTGATCACAACGGCTATGATCACCCGTCTGTGCAGACAAAATGGTATGGAGCTGGAGCAGGCTTTCCGGCTCAGTGATTTTTACATTCAGAAACTGGATGATATTTCTACAAAAGAACAGGTCAGGAAGCTTCATGATGAGATGGTCATGGATTTTACGGAAAAAATGCGGAAATATTTCCGAAACGACACCAATTCCAGACATATAAATGTGTGTAAGGAATACATCTATTCCCATATTAAAGAGCGGATCACCATAGAAGATCTGGCTGATGAACTGGGGGTTTCCGCCAGCTATCTTTCCAGACTGTTTAAAAAGGAAACAGGAGAATCTGTCAGCGCTTATATACGGAGACAGAAAATTGAAATGGCAAAAAATCTTCTGCGATACAGCGATTATTCTATGATCGAGATTGCCAACCGCCTGGCTTTTTCTTCCCAGAGCCATTTTATCCAGCAGTTCCGTGAGGTAGTTGGAATGACTCCGAAAAAGTACCGGGACGAATATTATATGGTACAGTGGGATATTACAAAAGAAACAGAGTCTGAACCATAAGAAGTGGAAACAGCACCGGATAAGGCTTTCTGTGCAGGCCTTATCCGGTGCTGTTTTTTAAAGGATCAGAG
>DXIQ01000094.1 GCA_019112785.1 Candidatus Blautia stercorigallinarum | reverse complement strand
AGCAGTTTTCTGGCTTTGGTCTTATTTATCACATTGGGAGCCTCCCATTTCTCTTCCTGGGGATTTTCTGCATAGCCAAGAACAAAAATAAAGGTTTTACTTTCTCCAGGCTCCAGGCTCAGGTCCAGCTGGTGGGCGGCGATAGGGTACCAGCCGCTGGCCACAGAATCCGTCAGTTCTCCTGCCAGCACGGCCTTTGGGGCATCCGGTCCCTGGTAAACGCCCAGAAAAGCGTCCCGGCTGGTATCAAAATGGGCCACAGGAGCATTTACGCTGTAGAAAGCATAGTGATTCCGCCGCTCTCTGTATTCGGTTTTATGATAAATAGCGGAGCCTTCGATCTCCACTTCTCCGGTGCTTAAGTTCCTCTGGAAATTCCTGGAGTCATCATCAGCGTTCCAGAGACACCATTCTACATAAGAAAAAAGCTGGAAATCTTTTTTATAGCCGGAACGGTTGGTAAGGGTAACCTTCTGGATCTGACAGGGATCTTCCTTGGGAACAAAGCACAGTACCTGAGCCTGAAGCCCATCCTTTTCGCCGGTGAAGCGGCTGTAGCCAAGACCATGGCGGCATTCGTAAAAATCCAGAGGGGCTTTTACCGGCTGCCAGCCGGGATTCCACACAGAATCCCCTTCCTTGATATAGAAATAGTGACCGTTGTTGTCATAGGGAACATTGTTATACCGGTAACGGGTAATGCGAAGAAGCTTCGCATCTTTATAAAAGCAGTACCCGCCGCAGGTATTAGAGATCAGACGGAAAAAGCCATTGGTCCCCAGATAATTGATCCACGGCAGTGGAGTATCCGGGCGCTCAATGACATATTCCATAGATGCGTCATCAAAAAATCCATACCTCATAGTGAAAATCCTCCTGATTATTATGATAAGGATAAGCATCCTTTCTTCTTTTCGAAAACGATTTAGAAAAAGAAGAACAACAATCAGAATTTTGCATAGATAAAGTATGTTCACAAATTTCATCTGCATTATAGCAAAATAAAGAGAAAAATACAAGACATGGCCGGAGGATAAAAAAGAAAATATAAGTAAGAAAAAAACTGTTGAATTTACGAAAACATTTCGTGAAATGGGAAAGCGAAAGAAAAAATACAGTAAAAACATAGTGTAATGAATACAAAAACATGGTATCTTTATAGTGAAAAGTAGATAAAAAATCGGAGATTTACGAAAGCGGATTGCGAAAATAAGGGAGCGACTCTAAAATATGGTTCAGGAAAACGATTTAGAAAACGGGAAGAAAAACAAAACAAGTAAGAAAAACGTATCCTTGCGGGATATTGCCAGGCAGTGCCATGTTTCAGTCTCTACAGTGAGCAAAGCTCTGAATGACAGAAGAGATATCAGCGGCAGTAAGAAAAAGGAGATCCAAAAGGCGGCAAGGGAGTTAAATTATGTGCCAAATTATATGGCCTCTGCCCTGAAAAACCGGTATACCAAAAATATCGGCGTTCTTCTTTCGGAAAAATCAGGGGAAGGCCTGATGCAGGAGCACTTTGCCAGGATCTTAAACAGCTTTAAGGATACAGTGGAAGAAAGAGGGTATGTGATAACTTTTTTAAACGCCAGCAATTCCCCTAACCGGCTATCTTATATACGGCAGTGCAGATATATGAAATTTGACGGTGTTTTAGTACTCTGCGCAGATTATGACCAGGATGAGGTAAAGGAACTTTTTGAATCAGACATTCCTATCGTATCTGTGGACCATAAGACAAAGAAGCATGTTAATGTGGCTTCTAATCAATATGAAGACATGCGGAGAATGATGAAATTTGTTTTTGACAGAGGGCACCGGAAAATCGCTTATATCCATGGTATGGACGGTGAAGTTACCAGAGACAGACTGAAAGCCTACAGAAACTTTATGGAAGGACATGGTCTGGAGATACCTGGTGAATATCTGTATACTTGTACGTATCGGGATACGGACAGGGCGGTGGCGCTGACAAAAGCAGTACTGGCTTTGCCAAAACGTCCAACCTGTATCCTTTATTCCGATGATCTGACAGCAGTCAGCGGACTTAGTGTCATGCAGGAAATGGGGATACGGGTGCCGGAGGATATATCACTGGCAGGCTACGACGGCATCAGTATAGCGAAAGTTGTAAGGCCCAGGATCACTACCATCCGGCAGGACACCATTTCTATGGGAATCCAGGCAGGCAACAAACTGATCAACCGGATCGAATTTCCGGAAGCAGACATGGAAGGAGAAACCGTTACAGTAGACGGTATGCTGGAGCCGGGGGAGAGCGTAGGCGTATGCAGATAAAATCAGGAGGCAGAGATGACAGAAGAAAAGGTAATTGAATTATTGGCCGATATGTCCTTAAAAGAGAAAATCGGTCAGATGATGCAGCTGGATGTAAGCTGCTTTAACAATGAGGAGGCTGTGACAGGTACGGCTGCCGACCAGGGAATAACAGAAGAAGATATGCTCATGACAGGCAGTATCCTGGGCGCGGTAAAGGCCGAAGAGATCAAGAGCCTGCAGAAAAAATGTATGGAGCGTCAGCCCCACCATATTCCGGTAGTATTTATGGCAGATATCATTAACGGATATAAAACGATTTTTCCCATTCCCTTAGGATTGGGCTGTACCTTTTCTCCCGAAACAGCCCGTACCGCTGGGGATATAATGGCCAGGGAGTCTGCCGCAGAAGGGCTCCATGTAACTTTTGCTCCTATGGCGGATCTGGTAAGAGACGCCAGATGGGGACGTGTGATGGAATCTACAGGGGAAGATCCTTACCTGAATGCCAGAATGGCAGAGGCTATGGTCAGAGGGATACAGGGAGAAGGAGAACATTACGAGGAGCACCTGGGGGCCTGTACGAAGCATTTCGCCGCTTACGGCGCACCTACAGCGGGAAGAGAATACAATAATGTAGAACTGTCTGAACGCACCTTGCGGGAGGACTATCTTCCTGCATATGAGGCAGCCATAAAGGCGGGAAGCGCTATGGTGATGACTTCCTTTAACACCTTGGACAGGATCCCTGCTACTGCAAATCAGTGGCTGATGCGGAAAGTGCTCAGAGAAGAAATGGGATTTGAAGGAGTGCTGGTTTCTGACTACAATGCAGTAGGAGAACTGATCAATCACGGCGTTGCGCAGAATAAGCAGGAAGCGGCAAAACAGGCCATTGAGGCAGGAACGGACCTGGATATGATGGGAGGCTGCTATATAACGGAACTGGAAAATCTGGTTAAAAGCGGACAGATTTCTGAAGAACTTATTGATCAGGCGGTGCTCCGTATCCTGAAACTGAAAAATAAACTGGGGCTTTTCGAGAACCCTTACAGAGGCCTGGATTCCCAGGAAAGAGCCGGGGCGATCTTTACACAGGAGAACCGGGCAAAAGCCAGAAAAGCTGCTCAGGAAAGTATGGTGCTCTTAGAAAACCGGAAAGGCTTTCTTCCTCTGAAAAAAGAAGAAAAAGTGGCCTTTATCGGACCATATACAGAAGATAAGCATATCCTTGGAGCCTGGTCTTTTTTCGGAGATGTTGACCAGGCGGTAACCTGCCGTCAGGGCGTAGAAGAAAAGGGGGCTAATGCCGCCTTCGAAAAGGGATGCGGGATCCTGAACCCAGGACAGACAGTATATGGTTTCCGCTACAATATGACCAATGAAGACTCAGAAGAGGAAACAAAGGCGCTTATAAAAAAAGCAGCAGAAGCTGCCGCAGATTCTGATAAAGTGGTACTGCTTTTGGGAGAGGCAGCTCTTCAGTCAGGAGAAGGAGCCAGCAGAGGAGATATTATCATACCGGATGTACAGAAAAGACTTTTAGATGCGGTGACACAGGCCAATAAAAATACGGCGGCAGTTATTTTCGCAGGAAGGCCGCTGGATCTGCGGGAAGTCAAGGAGAAAACAAAGGCACTTTTATATGCCTGGATGCCGGGAACTGAGGGAGGAAGAGCTGTAGCAGATATCCTCTATGGAGATGCGGATCCCCAGGGAAGACTTTCCATGTCCATGCCCTGGAGTGTAGGACAGGTACCGGTATTCTACGGGGAATTTTCTACAGGACGCCATGTGGAAGATGGAGAATATATGGAGAACCGGTTCCTTTCCAGGTACAGCGATATACCAAATCAGCCCCTGTACCCCTTCGGATATGGACTCAGCTATACAGAGTTTACCTACTCTGGTATAAAACTGGATAAAGAAGAAATTTCCATGGGAGAGCCTTTGAAAGTTTCTGTGGATGTAAAAAACACAGGAGACAGACCGGGTGTGGAGACAGTACAGCTTTATGTAAGGGATAAATGGGGCAGTGTGGCCAGGCCGGTAAAAGAATTAAAAGGCTTTATCAAGCTGGCGCTGGAACCGGGAGAAAGCCGGGAAGCAGTCTTTACTCTGACCTCAGAGGATCTGAAGTTTTATACCAGATCTATGGAATATCAGGCAGAGCCAGGTGAATTTATTGTCTGGGCAGGAGGAGATTCCAGGACTTCTAATGGAAAAACATTCCGGCTTTTGGGGAATATATAGTTTTTGATCAAAACTTTTAGTTAAGAATACATATCATAGAAAAGAAGAGGCTGCAGCTTTGTTGTATGTGCTGCAGCCTCTTCTCATGCTTCTGAAGGAAGGATGTCTCCTGTCCTTTTTCCGCTGAATTCCTGAATCGTATTATTTAAAGAGAGCATCCGGGCGTCCAGTTTTTCCACGATCTTGGAACATTCCTGGAGCTCGCGGCTGATGTAATCAGGCGCTTTGCCCTCAAATTTGTAATAGATCTTGTGTTCCAGGCTGGCCCAGAAATCCTGCGCCACTGTCCGTATCTGGATCTCCACTTTGGTATCTACAAATCCTCCGGACAGATAAATGGGAACAGATACCAGCATATGATAACTCTGATAACCGCTGTCCTTGGGATGCTTGATATAATCTTTGAGGGAAATGATCTTCAGATCCCCCTGCTTGGTGATCATATCTGCAATAAGGTAGATATCGGAAGTAAAAGAGCAGATGATCCGGACTCCGGCAATGTCCCGGACATGCTTTACCATGTTTTGGACATTTACTTCATAGCCGTTTTTCTTCAGCTTCTTAACAATACTTTCCGCTGTTTTGATCCTGGATTTAATATGTTCTATAGGGGTGTAGTGATGCACATGCTGAAACTCATCATTAAGTATTTCAATCTTGGTATTGATCTCCTTTAATGCGGCATTATAAAGGAACATGAGAGTTTCCCAGCTGTCTACATCCTCGTAAAGGTTCAGATTTGGAGAGTTTTCCAACCATGCTTCACCTCCTTTTAGGAAGATTTGATTTTGTGCTGATGCCCGGCAAATGCCTGCTCGTACAAGCACAGCAGCCGCTTGTCGGGCGTATCGCACAAAAACTGCCGCTTTTCTACAGTATAGCAAAAAAGCGGCGTTTAGTCAAAACTTTAACATCTTTTCCTGAATTTCATGAATGTGCAGACAGATCTACATATCCAGTTTCATATGCCCATTCTTGATCAGTCCCAGCTTGCGCATATTGTCAGCGATCACCAGGGAAAGAATGCCGGGCAGGATAAAATGAAGGAGGAGGATTTTTATCAATACGATCACCGGATCTTCTGTGGCAGTCATGGTCTGCCAGGTCATGATCTGACCGACAAAACCGGCTGTACCCATTCCGGAACCGGTAGCATTATTGGTCATACCGGCCAGCATAGTTCCTACAGGACCTAAAATGGCGCTGGAAATAATTGCAGGCAGCCATATTAAAGGATGGCGCATAATATTGGGGACCTGGAGCATAGAGGTTCCGATCCCCTGGGCCAGAAGGCCGGATATTCCATTTTCCTTATAACTTGCTACGGCAAAGCCTACCATATTGCAGCAGCAGCCAATGGTAGCGGCTCCGGCGGCAAGACCGGAGAGATTCAGGATCACCCCTAAAGCGGCAGAACTGATAGGCAGAGTCAGGATCATGCCCATAAGGACAGATACCACAATTCCCATAAGGAAAGGCTGCTGCTCAGTCCCCCAGTTGATCATAGCGCCAAGCTGGTTCATCAGCCGGCTGATGGGGGGACCCACTAAGATTCCCACAACAGAGCCTCCCAGAATGCCCGCCATAGGAGCCAGGATAATATCCAGCTTGGTTTTTCCTGCAATGAGTCTGGAAAGTTCGATAGCCACATAAGAGGCGATAAAGGCTCCCAGAGGTTCACCGGGACCGGAAAGAAGCAGTGCGCCTTCTTCGGTAAAGACCGTTCCGGCAGAGATATTTCCTGCATAGGCGCCTACCATACCTGCAGTAACAGCGGAAAGAACTACCAGAGAGCTTTCTTTAAACCGGCAGGCAACACCGGCGCCGATCCCGGCTCCGGTCATGGCTGCGGCAAATTTTCCGAACTGATAGATCAGAGTGCCCCAGGGCCCTCCAATCAGATTTCCGATCTGCTGGATGATGGTACCGATGATCAATGTAGCGAAAAGCCCATAGGCCATTCCGCTTAAGCCTTCAATAAAAATCCGGTTTAATATTTTTTTCACCTGTATTCTCCTATTAACCGTTGATCTTCAGATTTTTCAGAAGAGAACCTAAGGATGTGGAGATTTCTTCGCTCTTTGGAATTTCAAAATCCGGTTCTTCGTCTTTCTCTTCCTCTGGCTGGGCAAGGGCCTTTATACTAAGGCTGATCTTCCCGTCCTCATTTTTAATAACTTTTGCTTTCACATGATCTCCTACAGAAAGCACAGCCTTTGGAGATTTGATCCTTTTTTCAGAAATCTGGGAAATATGTACCAGACCGGAAATATGGTCTCCCAGATCAATAAAAGCGCCATAGGTCTGAAGGGATTCTACGGTCCCTTCTACGATACTTCCCACTTTGATATTCTGGATCTTTTCCAGCTTTTCTTCCTGGGCTTTTTCTCTCAGCACTTCTCTGGCAGAGAGAACCAGACGATTTTCCTGCTCATCCACTTCGATCACTCTGACAGTAAGAGTTTTCTTTAAATAATCCTCGGGATTTTCCACATAGTGAAGGGCCAGCTGGGATACAGGGATAAAGGCGCGGATGCCTTCTACATAGGCGATCACGCCGCCCTTTACAATACCTTCCACAGTAACTTCAAAAGATTCTTTATCCTCTTTCATCTGGGCCAGCTTGTCCCAGATCAGCATATCGTCATCCCGGAAATTAGAAAAGGATGCGTTGATCTCATTCATATAATCTTCCATGGTTTCCGGTTTCTTTGTTTCTTCTGACATAATTCGCTCCTCCTTTAAATGCAGTTTAAAATTGGGGAAATGATATCCCCCAGAATTGCTCCGCCTTCGGCTCCCGCAATTCAGGAAAACATTCACATTCCGCCCTATCGGGCTACATGTTCATGTTTTAACGGGTGTCGTATTCGGGGGAATGATATCCCCCTGAATTGCTCCGCCTTCGGCTCCCGCAATTCAGAAAACATTCGCATTCCAACCTATCGGTTTCCATGCTCATGTTTTAGACGGGTGTCACCCTCAAGTTTAATGATACTCCCTGAATTGTTCCGCCCTTTGGGCTCCCGCAATTCAGGAAAACATTCACACTCCGCCCTATCGGGCTACATGTTCATGTTTTAATGGGTGTCGTATTCGGGGGAATGATATCCCCCAGAATTGCTCCGCCTTCGGCTCCCGCAATTCAGAAAACATTCGCATTTCAACCTATCGGTTTACATGCTCATGTTTTAGACGGGTTCCAAATTCAGGCATATTCATGCGAGCATGAAATGCCTGAGCTTGGAACCCTGGGGATATCATATCATAATTGCCAGGAAATTAGAAGTGTGATAGTATAAAAAAAGAAGTGAAAATGACCTTTGAGAAAGGAAAAATGGAATGGCGAAGCAGAGGAAAATTTATATTATCGGGCATAAGAATCCGGATACGGATTCTATTTGTTCTGCGATTGCTTATGCGGATTTTAAGAACCGGATGAATAAAGGAAATAAATATGCGGCGAAGAGGGCCGGCCAGATCAATGAGGAGACGGAGTATGTGCTGAAGCGGTTTGGCGTGGAGGCGCCGGGATATCTTTCGGATGTAGGAACTCAGGTGAAGGATATGGAGATCCGGGAGACGCCGGGTGTGGAGAACAGTATTTCTATTAAGGACGCCTGGGCTATTATGAAGCAGACCAGTGCGGTGACCCTGCCTATTACCAAGGAGGATGGGAAGCTGGAAGGACTGATCACAACAGGGGATATTGCCAAGTCCTATATGGATGCTCATGACAATTATTTTCTTTCCAACGCAAGGACTCAGTACAGAAGTATTGCCAATACTGTGGAAGGAAAGGTGGTCACAGGAAACCCTCATGGTTATTTTGTAAGGGGAAAGGTGGTCATTGGAGCGGCTCACCCGGATAAAATGGGAGAGTTCCTGGAAGAAGATGATCTGGTTATCCTGGGTGACAGGCATGAGGATCATCTCTGCGCCATAGAGAAGAATGTAAGCTGTATTATCGTCTGCAACCATACAGAGGTTGAACAGGATATTATAGATGCGGCGGAGAAAAATCAATGTGTGATCATCCAGTCTGCCCTGGATACTTTCAGTGTGGCCAGACTGATCAATCAGAGTATTCCGGTGAAACATATTATGAAGAAGGATAACCTGATCACTTTTCAGACCGATGATTATACAGACAATATTAAAGATATTATGGTAAAAAATCGCCACAGAGCTTTCCCTGTGGTGAATAAACACGGAAAATATATCGGAACCGTGTCCAGAAGAAATCTTCTGGGAATGAAGAAGAAACAGTTGATTTTAGTAGACCATAATGAGAAAACCCAGGCAGTGGATAATATTGATTCCGCAGAAATCCTGGAGATCATAGATCATCACAGACTGGGTTCTCTGGAGACTCTTCAGCCCATTATGTTCAGGAACCAGCCGGTAGGATGTACCGCAACGATCCTTTATCAGATGTATGTGGAAAAATCTCTGGAGATCAGTCCGCAGATCGCAGGACTGCTCTGCGCGGCTATTATTTCCGACACTCTTATGTTCCGGTCGCCTACCTGTACTTCTTCCGATAAGATGGCGGCAGGGGCCCTGGCACTTATTGCGGGAATTAATATAGAAGAGTTCGCAAAAGAGATGTTCACTGCAGGAAGCAACCTGAAGGGAAAGACTATAGAAGTTATCTTCTATCAGGACTTCAAACGTTTTACTTCAGATAAGGTAAACTTCGGCGTAGGACAGATCAGTTCTATGAGCGCTCAGGAGCTGACAGATCTGAAGAAGAGGATCCTGCCGGTTATGAAACATGAATGTGGAAAGAATGGAGTTTCTATGGTATTCTTTATGCTTACCAATATCCTGGAGGAATCTTCGGAAATACTCTGCTATGGAGACGGCAGCGGAAGGCTGGTGGAAGAATCCTTTGAAGTCAAGGAGAAAGACGGGGGCTATCTGCTTCCGGGAGTTGTTTCCAGAAAGAAACAGCTGATCCCTGCTTTTATCGGAACTCTTCAGCAGAACAATAGCTGAGATAAGGAGACAGGACAGATATGAGTAAAATAGAATGGAAACCGGGAAATATGCTGTATCCTCTGCCGGTGGTCATGGTAACGGCGGCGGATGAGGAAGGGCATGATAATATTATTACAGTAGCATGGGCCGGCACAGTGTGTACCAATCCGCCTATGGTGTCTATTTCCGTGAGACCTGAACGCTACACTTACCGGATGCTCCATGAAACCGGAGAATTTGTGATCAACCTTACTACAGAAAAACTGGCTTTTGCTACAGATTACTGCGGGGTAAAATCAGGAAGAGATGTGGATAAATTTCTGGAAACAGGACTGACCAGGGAGCCGGCTTCCCATGTGGGAGCTCCTATGATCAAGGAGTCTCCGGTATCCATAGAGTGCAGAGTCCGGGAAGAAAAAGATTACGGAAGCCACCGGGTATTCACCGCAGATGTGCTGGCTGTCCACGTAGACAAAGAATACATGGATGAAAAAGGAAAATTCGACCTGGCACTGGCCCGGCCTATTGTATACTCCCATGGAGAATATTATGGACTTGGGAAAAAGCTGGGAACATTCGGGTACAGTATCAAAAAAAGGAGAAAAAAGAAACAGAAGAAATGAAAGACCAGAAAGAAAATATAGTACTGATCGGTATGCCGGGATCAGGGAAGAGCACAGTAGGAGTTATCCTTGCGAAAGTCCTGGGCTATACTTTTGTGGATTCTGACCTGCTGATCCAGAAAGAAGAGAAACAGCTGCTGAAAGATATAATTGCCAGAGAAGGGCAGGATGGGTTTCTGAGGATTGAAAATCGTGTGAATAAGTCCATAGACACAGAAAAATCCGTGATCGCCACAGGGGGCAGTGTGGTATACTGTCAGGAGGCCATGGAACATCTGAAAAAAATCGGCACAGTCATATATCTGAAACTGGATTATCAGATCCTGAACAGACGACTCAGCAATCTGATCGGAAGAGGCGTGGTCCTGAAAAAAGGCCAGACACTGAAAGATCTTTACGAAGAAAGAGTGCCTCTTTACGAAAAATATGCAGATTATATAATTGACGAGGAAAAAACCAATGCAGAAGGAACTTTGCAGAAAATATTGGAAATCCTTCAATAATTACAGAATTAAAATAAAATTTACGTAAAAAGAATAAGGGCAAAATTTTAATTTTTGTTTACAAAAACATTTATCTGTTATAATATTATGGTTAAGTCATAAAATGATACCAAGGGTCCAAAAGCCATGTGTTTCATGCCTGCATGAAAAAACATGGCGTTGGGACCCGTAAAACATGAGCATGAAATGCGGAGCAATTTATGGTATTATAGTGATGGAAGTTCCTTATGGGACGGATTGTATTACAGGGGAAAATGGAGTATAAGGGCCTGTTCCTGGGACAGGCTGTTAAATATAGACGGGCATAAGCCAAAATAAGAGGTGTGTATATGGAACAGTATATTATCAAAGGCGGAAATCCTTTAGTGGGAGAAGTAGAGATAGGCGGCGCAAAGAACGCGGCTCTGGCTATCCTGGCAGCAGCGATCATGACAGACGAGGCTGTGCATATCGAGAATCTGCCGGATGTGCGGGACATCAATGTTCTGCTGGAAGCTATCAGAGAGATCGGTGCTACTGTGGACCGTATCAGTCCTACAGAAGTAAGGATCGTAGGAGCTACAATTGGAAATATTACTGTCGAGTATGAATATATAAAGAAGATCCGGGCGTCCTATTATCTTTTAGGAGCTCTTCTTGGCAAATATAAAAATGCAGAGGTCCCTCTTCCGGGAGGCTGCAACATCGGCAGCCGTCCTATTGACCAGCATCTGAAGGGATTTCGTGCTCTGGGCGCATCTGTGGATATTATCCACGGAGCTGTAGTGGCTAAGGCAGAGGAATTGAGAGGAAAACATATTTTCCTGGACATGGTTTCTGTAGGGGCTACGATCAATATCATGATGGCAGCAGCTATGGCAAACGGAAATACCACTATTGAAAATGCGGCCAAAGAGCCTCATGTAGTAGACGTAGCCAACTTCCTGAACAGTATGGGCGCTAATATCAAGGGAGCAGGTACTGATGTGATCCGTATCAGAGGAGTGGAAAAACTTCACGGTACCAGCTATTCCATTATTCCGGATCAGATTGAAGCGGGAACCTTTATGTGCGCCGCTGCTGCTACTATGGGTGATGTTATGGTGAAAAATGTCATTCCCAAGCATCTGGAGGCAACTACTGCGAAACTTGAAGAAATCGGATGTCAGGTAGAGGAATTTGACGACGCCGTCCGTGTAGTTGCCAATAAACGGCTGAAACGGACCAATGTAAAGACTATGCCGTATCCTGGATATCCTACAGATATGCAGCCCCAGTTTGCAGTGGCTCTGACTCTGGCGGAAGGGACAAGTATCATTACAGAAAGTATTTTTGAAAACCGTTTCAAATATGCGGCTGAGCTGGTGCGTATGGGCGCAGATATCAAAGTAGAAGGCAACACTGCCATTGTCAATGGGGTGGAAAAGCTGACCGGAGCCCAGGTCAGTGCTCCGGACCTTCGTGCAGGGGCTGCCCTGGTCATCGCCGGACTTGCAGCAGAAGGGATAACTATTGTAGACGATATCGTATATATCCAGAGAGGATATGAGCGTTTTGAAGAAAAGCTGAGAGCTCTGGGCGCAGAGATCGAAAAAGTGTCCAGTGAGAAAGAGATTAAAAAATTCCAGCTTCGGGTTGGATGAAAAATAGTACTTGACGCAGAGAGGAAAAAGCGTTAATGTAGTATTCGAAAATTGAACAAAGGATATTATTTCTCTTATTCAGAGTGATGGAGTTACATAGGAACTGTGAAGTCACGGCAACCCCGCTATGCGGAAGGTGCCAACCTGAGCGAATAAATCGAACAATAAGAGGATTCATATTGTATCATATGTGGGTCCGCTTATGCGGGCCCTTTCCTATGGCAGAATACATCAGTTTCCCTGAATGGGCGAAAGATAAATGAAAGGAGAACAACATGGAAAAAAGATTATTTACATCAGAATCTGTTACAGAAGGCCATCCGGATAAAATGTGCGATGCCATTTCTGACGCTATCCTGGATGCCCTTATGGAAAAAGATCCTATGAGCCGCGTGGCCTGCGAGACAGCCACCACTACAGGAATGGTCATGGTCATGGGAGAGATCACCACGAAAGCCTATGTGGATATCCCCAAGATTGTCCGGGACACTGTAAGAGAGATCGGATATACAAGAGCAAAATATGGTTTTGACGCAGACACCTGCGGTGTGATCACTACCATTGACGAGCAGTCTGCAGATATTGCTCTGGGTGTGGACAAGGCATTAGAAGCAAAAGAGCATAAAATGTCCGAGGAAGAGCTGGACGCTATCGGTGCCGGCGACCAGGGTATGATGTTCGGTTTCGCTACAGACGAGACAGAAGAATATATGCCTTATCCTATCGCTCTGGCTCATAAGCTGGCAAGACAGCTGACAAAAGTCCGCAAAGACGGCACTCTGACCTATTTAAGACCGGACGGAAAGACACAGGTAACGGTAGAATATGATGAAAATGACAGACCTGTACGTCTGGATGCGGTAGTGCTTTCTACCCAGCACGATCCGGAAGTGACTCAGGAACAGATCCATGAAGATATTAAGAAATATGTCTTTGATCCTATCCTGCCAAAGGATATGGTTGATGAAAATACAAAATTCTTTATTAATCCCACAGGCCGTTTCGTTATCGGCGGACCTCATGGAGACAGCGGTCTGACAGGACGTAAGATCATTGTGGATACTTACGGCGGATATGCCCGTCATGGCGGCGGAGCCTTCTCAGGAAAGGATTGCACCAAGGTAGACCGTTCCGCAGCTTATGCAGCCCGTTATGTGGCAAAGAATCTGGTGGCAGCAGGCCTGGCAAAGAAATGCGAGATCCAGCTGTCCTATGCGATCGGCGTTGCACATCCTACTTCAATTATGGTGGATACCTTTGGTACAGGAAAGCTTTCCGATAACCGTCTGGTAGAAATCATCCGGGAGAACTTCGATCTGAGACCGGCAGGGATCATCAAAATGCTGGATCTGCGCCGTCCGATCTATAAACAAACAGCCGCATATGGACATTTCGGAAGAAATGATCTGGATCTGCCCTGGGAGAAACTGGACAGAGCAGATACCCTGAAAAAATATCTGGAACAGTAAAATGATGTTGGGGTCAAAAGACCCCAACTATGATACCTGCGGATTGTTCTGCACTTCGCGCTCCCACAAGCCTGGTATCGTAAAATAGAAGAAAAAAGCGGGGAGCTGTCGCATTAATCAAAATCGAGAATATTTAAACATTTTATTGCTCAGTCTGCGCTGCTTTGAGCCTATGGTCTCAAAGCTATGCTCGACACATTCGCATAAAATGTTTAAATATTCCTGAAATATGACTAATGCGGCAGCTCCCCGCTTTTTAAATTCCTCTGAAATCAAACAGATCCTTTACCGGTATGCCCAGAGCCTCAGCAATATCCAGAAGACTGTCCAGAGATATGGATGTTTTGATATTTGGTGCTTCGATATTGCTGATATGGGTCCTGCTTAAGCCCACCAGGGAAGCCAGCTGTCCCTGAGTCAGGCCTTTTAATTTGCGGTAATAGGAAATGGTAAGCCCCAGTTCCCGGAGCTGTTTCAGACGCTTATCTTCTGTCATTGCCAATCTCCTTTTTGCTACACTATAGCATTGGAAATATCTGGCAAAAACAAACTGTAAATGTGCAAATGCAATGCCATAAAAACATAAGCAAAGTAATATCAGGAAAATGCAAATCATAGATCATTCATGGTACGGCACATATCCTCTAAACGGAATATGCGGACATGGCTGCCGGAAATAGCCTCAAACCCTGACACAAAATCAGAAGTAGAGAAAAGATAGTACCATTTTTCCCTGTCAGGAAAAAGTCCGGCATGTTTCTGAAGACTGGAAAGGGCATCTGCATCCAGCCAGTCTTCTGTGAGAAAACAGGCGCCCAGGAGGATCTGTTTCTTTCCTGCGGCAGCGATGGGAATGTATTCTGTACGCTTTTTGGTGGGATGCTGCCCCCACCACATACCTACCTGTTCCAGTGGGAAGGGCGTTTCTCCCCGGCTTTGTTCCAGGCGGAGAAAATCCCGGCAGATATCTTCAAAGGCAGCTTTTAAATAGACAGAAAAACCGGGAAGCACCTGATTGTGGAAGATTTCCCTGCCTTTTTCTGTTTCGATCTCTCCCTGGAAGGGATAGATGCAGGTATACCAGAAGCGGAAAGCGCTGTCTGAAATCCTGTATAAAGCCCGGCGGCTGGAAGATGGTTCGGTAACAGGGACCAGCTTTTCAGTCATCCCGTGCTTTTCCAGAGAAGACAGGAGACTGCTGGCGGCACTGGGAGTGAGCTCTGTTCTGTCACAGATTTCCTGAAGGTGCCGGGGAGTAGAACCAATGGCAGCCAGGATCCCGCCCATAAGGGGAGAATTCCCATAATGTCTTTGGAGTTTTCCGGGAACCAGACGGTACAGACTGCCTTTTTCCTGGAAAAACAGTTTTTCCAGATTATCGCAGACGGAAAATTCCGGTGAAAAGTATTCCAGGAGTCCGGGATTGCCTCCGGTAACGCTGTACAGCAGTAATTGATCCCTGAGAGAAAGGTCCGGATACAGACGGCAGGTTTCAAAAAAGTTGAAATTTCTAAGACGAAAAGCCTGCTCTTCCCTGGGGGATTCTTTTTCCCAAAGACTGGAAGATTTACATAAAATTGCAAAGAGCCTGCAGGAAGGGGCTTCTTGTTCCAATGCGAGAAGCTGGGAGGCAAGGCGGCGGTTCTGTCCGGAGAGATATTGGAAATCTTCCAGCACCAGTATCAGCGGTTCTGTAAGAGAAGCCTTTTTCAGGGCTTTTATCAGTCCGGAAGTCTTGGTAACCTGGGCAAAATTTTCCCCAAGTTCACGTAAGCACAGATCCCGCAGCAGCCGGAAATTTTCCTGCCAGGGCACACAGGAAGCTTTATAGAAAAGTCCTCTTTTTCCTTTCAGAAATTCCTGGAGCAGGCGTGATCTTCCCTCTCCGGGATAGGAATAGAGAGAGACACAGCAGGGCATGCGGGTCTCATAGAGTTTATTTAATTTTGAAAGTAATCGGTCTTTATCAATAAACATGTTCTGTCCTTTTCACACTTAGATTCTTATACCGTTAATACGGACACCATCATTTTAGAGGGGTTTTACCGGAAAGTCAAAGTATTTCCTGGTATTTTTTATAGAAAGTTTAGATTTAGCACCTTTTTCTTTAGAGGAAAAAGAAAAAAAATTATGCTATAATGGACAAAGATAAATAAGAGGCAGGAACATATATGAAGCTAAAGACAAGAATCATCATTTCATTTTTCATTATTGTGCTCGAGCCTGTGATCTTTACTGTTCTGGCATTCTGGGCTCTCAGCCATTACCAGCTGGGCCTGATCGAAAAACAGTATGGGATAGAAGATCCCACTTACGAGACCCTTGCCAATACGGCGGAGGTAGTGGCCCATCTGACGAATAAGGCGGCGGAAGAGCTGGAAAAGACCGCCCAGGATGATCCGGACCGTTTTACAGATGTACAGTATCTGGAGGAGATGAATAAAGAACTGGAAGACAGCAATTCCTATCTCCTGGTGCGGGAAAACGGCAGGATCACTTATTTTGGCTGTGACAATTATCCCAGCGAGCTGATCGAGAAGCTGGATAATATCTATCAGGGAGATGACGCGGATATCAGCGACAGAGTGTATCTGGGCGACAGAGTCCAGTCTCTGGTAAAGCAGATCAATTTTTCAACGTCAGCTATCCAGGAAGGGAATGTCTATATCGTTTCTAATGCCCTTGAGACGCTTCCCCAGCTTCGGAACCTTATGGAAACTATGATCATTACCGTGATCCTGATCCTGGCGATCACAGCCTTATGGCTTACATGGTGGATCTACCGGGGAGTGATCGCGCCGCTGGATAAGCTGCGGATGGCTACCCGGAAGATCAAGGAAGGGGATCTGAACTTTTCCGTGACCACAGAGGGAGTCAGCGAGATCGCGGATCTATGTCAGGATTTTGAGGATATGCGTCAGAGATTGAAGGAAAATGCTGAGGAAAAGGTAGCCTTCGACAAGGAGAGTAAGGAGCTGATCAGCAATATTTCCCATGATCTGAAAACACCTATCACCGCCATTAAGGGATATGTGGAAGGGATCATGGACGGGGTGGCCAATACCCCGGAGAAGCAGGAACGCTATATTAAAACTATATATACAAAGGCCAATGATATGGATCGCCTGATCAATGAGCTGACCTTTTATTCCAAGATGGATACCAACCGGATCCCCTATACCTTTAACAAGATTTCCGTGACAGATTTCTTTGATGACTGCGCGGAAGATCTCAGTGTGGAACTGGAAGCAAAAGGTGTGGATTTCTCCTATTCCAATTATGTGGAGCCGGAAGTTATGGTTATTGCAGACGCAGAGCAGATCAAGAGAGTAGTAAATAATATTGTCAGCAATTCCCTGAAATATATGGCTCCGGGAAGGACCAAGCGGATCAATCTCAGGGTAAAAGATGTGGGAGACTTTATCCAGGTGGAACTGGAGGATAATGGAAAAGGGATCGCGGCCAGAGATCTGCCCAACATCTTTGACCGTTTTTACCGCACAGACGCCTCCAGAAATTCTTCCCAGGGAGGAAGCGGCATAGGACTCTCTATCGTAAAGAAGATCATGGAGGACCATGGAGGCAAGGTGTGGGCCACAAGCAAGGAAAATATCGGGACAGTTATGTACTTTGTCCTTAGAAAATATCAGGAGGTACCGGTAAATGAGTAAGATTTTAATTATTGAAGACGAAGAAGCCATTGCGGATCTGGAGAAGGATTATCTGGAACTCAGCGGTTTTGAGGTAGAGATCGAACATAGAGGAGACGTGGGACTGAAGAGAGCCCTGGAAGAGGACTTCGATCTGTTTATCCTGGACTTAATGCTTCCCGAGGTAGATGGCTTTGAAATCTGCCGGGAGATCCGCAATCAGAAGAATACCCCGATCATCATGGTATCTGCCAAGAAGGATGATATTGACAAGATCCGCGGATTGGGCCTGGGAGCAGACGACTACATGACAAAACCTTTCAGCCCCAGCGAGCTGGTGGCGAGAGTAAAGGCCCATCTGGCAAGATATGAGCGCCTTATCGGAACCGGTGTTCAGGAGAATGATGTGATCGAGATCCGGGGTCTGAAGATCGACAAGACTGCCAGACGTGTATGGGTAAACGGAGAAGAGAAGAATTTCACCACCAAAGAATTCGATCTTCTTACCTTCCTTGCCCAGAACCCCAACCGTGTTTTTACCAAAGACGAACTGTTTAAGGAAATCTGGGATATGGAATCGATCGGCGATATCGCTACAGTGACGGTCCATATCAAGAAGATCCGGGAAAAGATCGAGTTTAATACGGCAAAGCCTCAGTATATTGAAACTATCTGGGGTGTGGGATACCGGTTTAAGGTATAAAAAGTATAAGAAAAAGCAGAGCCAGAAGGCTGTCCGCCAGGGTTTAGACTGCCCGCGGACAGCCTTCTGGCTTTATTCCCGCGGGCAACGAGCCAAGCGGCCATGCTTGCATCGCTGCTAGTTTGATGCCCCGTATGCTTGCATCGGGGTCTTTGACTGATAATAAAAACGGCAGCCGGAAAATAAAAAGGGGTTGACAAAATAAAGAAAAAAAGACATAATGAATTTATAACTAAAACGTTTACGAAAAACGATATATTAAGGAGGAAATCATGAATTCAAGAGAACGGTTGCTGTGCGTACTTGAGGGAGGCACTCCGGATATGGTGCCTGTAAGCCCATTTATCCAGGAGGAATATCTGTCCTATTATTTTAATAAAAAAAATACGGACAGACTGTTTGACGCAGTGGCTTTGCGGAAAGAACTGGATTTTGACCTGGTCACAAGACAGTATGTCAATGAAATTCCCTATTTTCTTCAGAGAAGCTTTACAAACTGGGAAGTAGAGAACAAGGTTGAGGTGGTAAACGGCAATTATATCCGGACGATCAAAGTAAAGACTCCGGTAAAGGAACTGCGTCAGGTGGAAGGGGCTCCTTATAATGAAAAGATCCTGAATGGGATCCATTTCAGTACTATGGAATATCTGATCAAGGACCAGGATGACTTTGAGGTCTTCAAAAAATACTGTCCAAGAAGAGAAAAGCGTGATGTGGATCATATTCTGGAATCTGGAAAAATTGCGAAAAAAGAAATCGGAGACCTGGGAATTTCCTGCCCCTGGGCTATGGGAGGGGTCTATAACCTGGCCTCTACTTACATTAACGTACAGGATATGATGGTGGATGCCCTGTCGGAAGAAGATTATTATGAAGACTACATGAATTTTTTTGCGGATCTGGTGGCCTCGGATCACGAGATTTTCGTAGACAGCCAGTTTGACTGTGTAGGTATGCAGGGAAATATTGCAAATGGCGGTATGATGGGACCGGACTATTTTGAGGAATATGTCCTTCCTTATGAGAGAAAGGCTATTGATGTACTGCGCCAGGGGAAGAAGCCCATTATTTATCACAACTGCGGCAAAGCCAGAGTTTTATATCCGGCATATAAGAAACTGGGGATCACAGTCTGGGAAACAATTTCCGAAGCACCTCAGGGGGATAATGTTCTGGCTGAGGCGAAAGAATACTTTAAAGACGATCTGATCCTTTTTGGAAACTTTGACCAGGTACATTTTCTGAAAGAAGCCACACCGGAGGAAGTTGAAAAACGGGCATATGATCTGATGATGACAGGGAAAAAGGGAGGACATTATATTTTTGCCTGCTCAGATTATCTGGAGATCGGTACGCCTCTGGAGAATGTCAAGGCGCTGCTGAGAGGAGCCAGAGCCGCTTCCAGGTATGAATAAATCATCCGGATAAAGAAAACCCCCGGTTTTTGCCCTTTTTCCAGGATTCCATATATTGACAAGAGGTGTAAATCACAGGTATCATGTTATAAGTGGAAGGATTTGTGCGTTTTGTCCTTTCATGAAACGCAGAGAATCCTTAGAGATGTCATGGGGTATCGCGTGGTTTGACAGAAAATTTGAATGCATACCCCTGGAGGTGTGTTTTGTCAGGAAAAAGAGTTACTTTAAAGGAAATTGCTCAAAAAACAGGGGTCTCACTGGGAACTGTTCACCGGGCTATTTACAATAAAAGCGGTATCAGTGAGGCTACCAGAAAACGGATACTGGAGGAAGTGGAACGTTCTAACTATCAGATTGATGAGGCGGCATCTGTATTGAAACGAAGTGCCAAGAAGGTGCTGGTGGTCCTGCCAAAACCTCAGAATGAAGACAGATTTTACTTCCGGGGGATCTGGAGAGGCATCCGGGAGGCTGCCAAAGGAATGGAGCAGTATAAAATTTATTTTGAGATGATAGAGTCTGAATATCCTCTGTATCAGATCAGCAATGAACTGGAGAGGGTTTATGATGAAAAACTGGATGAAATGGACGGACTGATCACTATATCGGACAGCGGCGCTGCCAACCTGTGGATCGAGCGATTTATACGAAGGGGAATTTATACAGTTCTGGTATCCAGCTACTATGAGACAGAGACTACCCATTCCCTTAATTCTATTAAAGTGGATCTGGTAAGGAGTGGAAGACTGGCAGCAGAATTTATACAGTACGGACTAAAACAGGATCAGGGAAAGATCCTCATGCTCTGTGGAGGCAAGAATGTGTACAACAACCGGGTTTATGCCAAAAGTTTTGAAAAGGAAATGCGTGAAAAATCATATGAAATCCTTACAGTCGAAGGTTTTGGAAGAGAGAACATAGAAGCACAAGCTCTGGAATATCTGGAAAAAGAACCTGTAAAGGCCATATTCAGCAGTAATGCCAGGAATACCTATGCAATCTGCAGGATCCTGGAGGAATATGATTTTCCAAAGAATATATTGGTGATCGGCACGGATATTTTCGAAGAACTGGTCCCCTATTTTGAAGACGGCATCCTTAACGGAGTGATCTGCCAGTACCACTGGGAACAGGGACTGAAGGCTGTAAAAAAGATCTACGAGTACCTTAGCAGAGGCTGCAGAGAGCAGGAGAACGAGGTACTGCCCTGTGTTTTGCTTATGAAAAGTAATTATGAATGTTTTCTGGATCTGGTCTGAAATAAGACAGTAAAATGGATAGACAGGTCGGAAAAATCCGTCAGAAGAGGTGAAAAATCTTCTGACGGATTTTTTTGTGAAAAAGCAGAAGAAAATTGTGAAAAATAGACAAAAATAGCAATGATGATTTTCGCAAAACATAGAAAGTGAATAAAGTAATTGACAAAATATTGGAAAAGGTACATAATAACCATAAAGAAAACGTTTACGTAAACGTTAAAATAAACGTTTGCAGGAAATGTTTACAAAAACTGAAGGGGAGAGGTGATCCATGCAGCAGAGGGTGACAATTAAGGATATAGCCCGAAAGACCGGCACTTCAGTAACTTCTGTCCACCGGGCTTTGTATGGAAGAGCAGGAATCAGTGAATCTCTCAGACGCCGGATCCTGACAGAAGTGGAAAGAAGTAATTATCAGGTAGATGAGGCGGCTTCCCTGTTGCGGAGAAAACAGTATCATATTGTAGTGCTTCTGCCTAAACCTCAGGGCCAGGAGCGATTCTACTACAGAGGAATGTGGGAAGGAATCTATAAAGGAGCAGAAGAGCTCAAAAGACATAAGGTCCGGATTTCCTTCAGACAGTGGGAAAAGGGGATCAGCCGGATCGGCGAGGCCCTGGAACAGCTTTATGATGAGACAGATGAATCTCTCAACGGATTGATAACGGTATGTGATGATGAGCGGTCAAAGGAATGGATACAGAGATTTATCAAGCGGGGAACCAGGGTGGCCCTGGTAGACAGAGGCGCAGATTTAGAAAACCTGTCCTTTTGTATTGAAAGTTCTACTCATGACATGGGGCATCTGGCTATGAACATCATGCATTTACTTGCGGGAGAAAAACAGGGCGATCTGATCCTGGTAAACGGCCCTGAAGAGCGAGTCAGTTACCGGGGATACCGGACAGCCATAGAAGAAAAACTGGATCTTCACCAGGGAGAAAAACTGGTGATCCTGGACGGTTATGAGGAAGAAACCGGAAGAAAGCAGCTGGAAGAGCTGCTGGAAAACGGAAAGATAAAAGGAATCATCTGCGGATGTGCCAGAGCATCTTACTGGGTCTGTGAGGAGACAGATGAATTGAGACAACAGGGAATGAAAATTCCTCCGGTAGTAGGTATGGATGTATTTGAGGAATTGATCCCATTCTTTGAAAATGGGGTATTGAAGGCCACAGTTTACCAGTCTCACAGGGAACAGGGAGAAAAAGCGGTAAAACAGCTTTATGCCTGTCTTTCTAATCCACAGGGGGAAGTTACAGTGAGAGAGGAAAGTATTTTAAGCGTGGTATTAAAAGAAAATTACAAATATTTTATGGATCAGGAGAAGAAATTTACAGCGGAAGCTGTGAATAAATAGAGAAGTTTTTCATTAAAGGAGGTATTTTATGAAAAGAAGAACTGTGAAAAAAGCGTTTGCAGCAGTATTGGCGGGAACTATGAGCGCCTGTCTTTTGGCAGGATGCGGCGGCGGAACCAGCGGAGGCGCAGGAGGCAGCTCAGGATCCTCTGACAGCGGAAGTTCTGATGGAAATACAGAACTTCGTGTAACGGTACAGGCGTGGATGATGGGAAAATATGACTTTGAAGGAGCGAAGGAAAGCTTTGAAGCAAATCATCCCGGCGTGACGGTTACTTACAATCAGGTGGATAATGTAGACGTTACTACTTCCATGCTGGAGTGGTCTCAGGGAAAGACAAGCTGTGATATCGCTATCGGCGGCGACCGGTCCCAGACAGTGTCTTATGCAGCTAATGATTACATTGTAGAATTTACAGAGGACAATTTCTTTAACGGAGATTTCACAAAGGATAAATTCTATGATACCTTCCTGGAAGGCGGCAATATTGAAGGCAAACAGTTTATGATCCCTCTGGTAGGCGAGGTAGTAGGTATAGTCTGCAACAAAGATATGATGGGAGAAGCCGGACTTCTGGATGAGAACGGCGAGATCATTCCGGCAAAAACCTGGGATGAACTTACTGAGTATGCAGAGAAACTGACAAAAGACGGCCAGACCGGTCTTGGTATTGACTGGGGTTCCAATATGATGATGTATACTTATGAAACCTGCTTAAACGGTCTTGCAGGATCTATCTTTAAAGACGACGGAACAACCATCGAGTATACAGGCGATGATGTGGCTTACCTGCTGGAGTCCTGGAAGAATCTTATCGACAAGGGCTATACGACAACAGATGTATTTGCCGATATGGATGCCAACCGTACTCAGTTTAAGTCCGGACAGCTGGCTATGCACCTGGCACCTGCTTCCCGTTGGATCGAGGCTATTGAGAATCTGGGCGAAGATGCAGTAGGCGTTATGCCTGTACCGGGAACTGATGAGAACGGTTCTCTTACTTATATCCACGGTATGGTTATTCCGAAAGTATCTGAAAATCAGGAACTGGCAATCCAGTTTATTAAAGAAGAAATGTTAAAAGACAGTTTCCAGGAAGATGCGACTAATGCATACGGCAAGATGTCTCCTCTGAAGGCTCACTATGAGAACCTGGAGAATGCTTACTGGCCGACAGTTCTGGAGTTTACAGAGAAGGCAATCACTTCTCCTCTGTATAAGGACATGACAAAACTGGATACTTACACTCAGACAGAAATGCAGAGATATCTGACAGGTTCTGAATCTCTGGAAGACTTCCAGAACAATATGGATCAGTATGAAAGCACATTGGATCTGAGTACGGGAATGAGCTAAGCAGAAATGCGGAGGACTAACATAATTTTTAATTAAAATGTGAAAAATGGGCAGGCCATGGTGAAAATGATTTGCCAAAGCCTGCCCGAACTTTATCAAAGATAAACGGAGGTTGCAAGGAATGAAAATGTCATACCGGAAAAAGAGCATACTTGCAGGATACGCCTTTGCGGCTCCTGGCATGATTTTTGCCATCCTGTATATGGGCTATCCTCTGGTCCGCTCTTTTTACCTGAGTTTTACCCAGTATAACTTTGCTTTTGACCCCAAACCGGTGTTTGTGGGACTGAATAATTATGTAAGAATGTTTTCGGACTCTTATTTCCTGGATTCTCTGAGAAATACCGCAGTATTTTCTCTGGCCTTTTTCCCCAGCCTGATGGTGGTCTCTCTGATCATCGCCCTGCTTCTGGATAAAGGAGTAAGAGGTTCCGGGATCTACCGTACCTGTATTTTTATGGCCATGGTAGTGCCTCTTTCGCTGACAGGTATTATCTTCCAGTGGATCTTTAATAACCAGTATGGACTTTTAAACTCTGTGTTAAGCCAGATCCTGGGCCTGGACAGCTGGACACACAACTGGCTGGGAGAAGGAAAATGGGCCATGTTCAGTATTATCATCGTCAGCCTGTGGAAGAACATGGGTATGCTGGTAATCCTGTTTATGGCAGGCCTGGCGGGAATCCCCAATGATATTATCGAATCAGCCAAGATTGACGGAGCCAACGGTATGCAGATCATCTTCCGGATCATACTGCCGAACCTGAAAGAGAGCTATATCATCTGCGGACTCTGGGCGATCATCCAGTCTGTAAAAGTATTTGAACAGCCATTCGTTATGACCAACGGCGGTCCGGGAACAGCTACTCTGGTACTTTATCAGTATACCTGGCAGAACGCTTTCAAGTATTATGAAATGGGATATGCCTCATCCATCGCTTACTTTATGGGAATCATTATCCTGGTCCTGTCAGCTATCAATATGTTCCTGAACAGGGAAAAAGATGTAGATGAAGTAAAGAAGAAAAAGAGAAAGAAAGGAGGAGCAGCGGCATGAAAAAGAAAAAAATACATGTAAGCAGGATCATTATAGGTATCGTGCTGGCGATCATCGCTTTTATCTGGATGATCCCCTTTATCTGGACGCTGCTGACTTCTTTAAAGGACGACAGTGAGATTTATACAAACGTGCTGAAGTTTTTGCCCACTCATTTATATTTCGGACATTATGCTTCTGTGTTTACAAAAATGGGAAATTTCTTTGCATATTTCCGTAATTCCGTAGTGGTATCCTTCTGGAGCGTGCTGTTTAATGTATTGTTTGCAGCCAGCCTGGGATATTCCTTTGCCAAATTCAAATATCCGGGAAGAGGGATTTTCTTCGGATTTGTACTGCTGGTAATCACTCTTCCTTATGTTATTTACCTGATCCCTATTTATATCATGCAGTCCAGAATGAACATGATCGATACCGCATTAGGTCTGATCCTGCCTTATATTGCAACAAACCTTCCAATGTCTGTATTTATCATGAGGGGACAGTTTAACGGAGTTCCCAATGAAATGATGGAAGCGGCCAGGATCGACGGTGCCAATCAGTGGCAGACCTTTGCCAAGGTTATGATGCCTATCGTAAAACCGGGAATCGCTACGGTGATCATTATGACGTTCATCAGTGTGTGGGGAGAATTTACCTATGCCCGTACTCTTTGTGTAACCGCCAATTCTCAGACGCTGGCAGTTGGTATTACATTCCTGAGGGACGAGGCCGCATCCTGGCAGTACGGAACACTGACGGCTACCATTATCCTGTCATTGATCCCGGTTATGATCATTTTCCTGAGCATGCAGAAATACTTTGTAAAAGGTATTATGGCAGGAGCTGTAAAAGGCTGATAAAGACAAGGTGAAAGAGAGGAGCAGAAAATGGGAGAAGTAAAATTTGACACAAGTTTAAGAGATTCTCAGGGAACAGAAGTGACTCCGGTAGCCCCGGAGAACTTCGACCTGGATGCTTACCAGGAATATGAAGCGGGACTTTTAGAGAAAAACCGTGAGTTTATGAAAGCAGACAGCGGACTTCTTGTTTATCGAAGAGTCCGGGCAAACGGAGTCTTTTATGACAAATGCAGGGACTATAAGGAGTCTCTGGCCCTGCAGCTGGGAGCGCTGAAAGAAAGTATGGCCTATAAAGCAGATGTTGCCAATTTCCTGGAACCCTGGTATGGGATCGGGTATATTGCTTCCTGCTTTGGAAGTACCTACCGCTGGCTGCCTGAGCAGGCCCCCAGCGTAGAAGCAAAATTTGAGACTGCCCAGGAGATCCTGGATTCAGATTTCGTGCCTATCGCCCAGACCCCTGAAGGAAAATATAATCTGGAAATGATCGAGTATTTCATGGACAAGACCAAGGGAAAAGTTCCGGTTTCCTTCAGCGATATCCAGTCTCCCCTGAATATGCTTACCTATCTTCTTCCGGTAACGGACCTGTTTATGGAAGTACTGGAAGATCCGGAAGGAATCAAAAAGGCAGCGGCGCTTTGTACAGACCTGCTCATTGATTTCCTGAAAGAACAGGAAAAGCTCATCGGAGACGCTCTGGCAAAACCCGGCCATGGCTTCGCCAGCAGCAGAGCCTTTACCGGCGTAGGATTAAGCGATGATACCTCTATCATGCTCAGTGAAGAGGACTATACAGACCTGTTTAAAGAACTGGATGAGAAGCTGGGAGATGAGTTCGGAGGAATGGTATATCATTCCTGCGGCGTCTGGGAGAAGAAGATCCATATGGTCCAGACTTACCGGAATATACGGTGCGCGGACGGAGCCTTTACCATTGAGACAGACCCCAGCCCCAATAAACCGGAAGTGTTTGGAGATGCCTTTAACGGCACAGGAATCATTCTCAATGCCCGGGCAGTGGGAAATGCTCAAAACAGTTTTGAGGCTTTCCAGAAACTGTGGAGACCAGAGCAGAAGCTGATCTGTGTTACCTACTGTAAGACTCCTGAGGAACAGGAGATCCTTTATAATCGTTTGCACGAAATGGAGGCAGGCACAAAATGAAATATGATATCACCTTCCATCCAAGCTGGTGGCACGAAAATGCAGGTATAGATTTTACCCAGCAGTTTTTCGACGATCCGGAATACCGTATGGAAGCAGATATAAAAATGAGAAGAACGCTCTATGAGCATTTCGGAGATCTGGGTATTGGTGAGAAAGACCCCCAGAAAAGACCTTTGCTGGGTACAGATCTACTGGCAGCAGGATATCTTTTGTCAGAACTGATGGGCTGCGGGATCCGTTATCAGGCAGACAATTCTCCTCAGGTGGAGTGTATGGATCTGGACGAGGATAGCATTGATCAGATCCAGGTGCCGGATCTGGATACCAGTGAAGTGTGGCAGCGGACCCAGAAACAGATAGATTATCTCCTGGAGAAATATGGTCATGTGGAAACTTATGTAAACTTACAGGGAATCCAGAACATTGCTATGGATATTATGGGACAGGAGCTGATGGTTTCTTACTACACGGCCCCGGAGGAGATCAACGGACTCCTGGAAAAGATTACAAAGATGTCCATAGAGGTGGGAAAGAGGTTCAAAGCGCTTTCCAATGATGTTTCAGGAGGAGTTACGGCTATTGTACGCCAGACTGTACCAGAGTGTTATCTTACTTCCAACTGTTCCGTGGAGATGATCTCCAATGATCTGTATGAGGAATTTCTTCTGAAATACGATCAGGAGCTGGCAGATGCTTTTGGAAACTTCGGGATCCATCACTGCGGAAAATCCATGGAACATGTAGTAGAGGGATATTCTAAGGTAAAGGGGCTGACCTTTGCTGAGGTAGGGGCATTCTCTGATATCAAAACAGTACGCAGTCATCTTCCGGGAATTTTCCTTAATGCCCGGTACAGCCCTGTACGCTTGATGAATGCTTCAAAAGAAGATATCTTCAGTGAGGTAAAATATCTGGCGGAAAACGGACAGGAGAATGGACAGAAGATTTCCGTTTCCTGCGTGGGTATTGACAATCATGTGTCAGATACTCAGATCCGGTATTTCCTGGAAGCATGCAGAAGTGTAGAACTGTAGGATGCCCAAGAGGATCTGAGTATAAGAAGAAAAGCTGGAGCGGAAACTATGGAAAAAATCAGTCTTGCTAAGAGATCCGGATTTGAAGTGATACATAACAGTGTGGGCTGGCGGATCGCCGTTCACGCTTACGAAGAGAAAACAAATGGAATCACAGCTTTTACAGAGTGGGGCGTCCATGAGGACTCTCAGGAGGCTTTTGTCCTTCTGAAGGGAAAAGCCTGGCTGGCCCTTTCAGAACAAGGGACAGATCCGGAAGATTACCAGCTCTGTGCCTTGGAAAAGGACGGGCTGTATGTGGTTCAGGAAAAGGAGTATCACAGTATTATCCTTGCACCGGGCAGTCAGGTTCTGATCATGGAGAACCTGGATATGTCCAATACCCGGAAAAAACCTGTAGATCCAAAGGTCATACAGGAAATCCGGGATAAACTTAAAAGATAGTTGCGGCAGAAATGCTGTATACTATAGATCAAATACATACCTCCTTATAGGTGAGAGGGGCAAAGTCAAATGAAAATCCCGGGCTTTGCCTCTTTTTCTTTTTATAGTATAATGAGAAAAATCAGGATACTTTTTCGTCTATGGACGAAAAGGAGAAAAAGAAAGTAAAAGGAGCTTTAGGATGAAGGAGATGGGAAAATATCTGGATCGGGAACTATATCAGTACGGAAGAGGGCAGACGTATCCTTTTCATATGCCCGGTCATAAAAGACAGGCAGTGACTCCCTATCTGACAGATCCCTGGAAAGAAGACATTACAGAGATCACAGGATTTGACAATCTCCACCATGCAGAGGGGATCCTGAAGGAAGCCCAGGAATATGCGGCCAGGATATTCCGGGCAGAGCAGACCTGGTTCCTGATCAATGGGAGCACCGCCGGGATCCTGGCGGCAGTGTCCGCCTGCACCAGTCCTGGGGGGAAGATCCTTATGGCGCGAAATTGTCATAAAGCAGTTTATCACGCCGCCTATTTAAGACAGCTTAAGACAGTATACCTTTATCCATCCCGGGAGATGAGTCTGGGGCTTAATGGAGGAATCTCCCCGGAAGATGTGGAGATTGCTTTAGAGAAACACCGGGATATCCAGGCGGTACTGATCACCTCTCCCACCTATGACGGGATCCTGTCCGATGTAGAAAAGATCGCACAGGCAGCTCACAGATATGGCATTCCCCTTATTGTGGACGAGGCTCATGGAGCACATCTGCCTTTTCACGGGAGTTTTCCAAAGTCTGCCCTTTACCTGGGAGGAGATCTGGTGATCCAGAGTTTACATAAAACATTACCCTCCCTGACTCAGACTGCGGTGATCCACAGGCAGTCTGACCTGGTGTCCGGGGAAAGACTGGAGCGTTTTCTGGGAATCTATCAGACCAGCAGCCCTTCCTATGTACTTATGGCTTCTATGACCGCCTGTCTCCGTTATCTGGAAGAAGAAGGGAAAAAGGCTTTTGACGGATATGTTTTCCGGCTGGAACAGTGCAGAAGAAAACTGCGGCAGATGAAAAACCTTTATCTGCCGGGAAAAGAGATCCGGGGTCAGGGGGATATTTTTGATCTGGACCTGTCTAAGATCCTGATATCCGATGCCGGAACAGGTGCAGAAGGCCCGGTCCTTCACAGGATCCTGAGGGAAAAATACGGGCTGGAGATGGAAATGGAAGCGCCGGGATATGTGCTGGCCCTTACCAGTGTTATGGATACAGAAGAAGGATTTGAGAGACTGATACAGGCTCTGGAGGCCATAGATTCCGGACTTGATCAGGCGTATCGCACAAAAGCAGGAATTCACAGAAAGATCATCCCTTCTTTTGAAAAATATCCGGAAGAACTCCGGCCCAGACAGGAGATGACCATAGCCCGGGCTATGGAATCAGAGATGGAAGAAAGAGATCTGGAGCACAGCGCCGGAGAGATATCCGGGGAGTTTGCCTATCTGTATCCCCCGGGAATCCCCATTCTGGCCCCCGGAGAGGAGATCAGCCGGGAGTTTATACAGAGGGCCGGTCTCTGGCAGGAGCAGGGACTGGAGCTTCAGGGGCTTTCAGATTACAGTATGAAAAAAATAAAAACAGTTAAGATATAATAGATATGGCGGCGAGCCGGTAGTCCTGTGGGATTTGCTGCCAGGGAAATAAAGAGGAAAAAAATGGGAAAAATATTTTATATTATGGGAAAAAGTTCATCGGGAAAGGACACCATATACAGAAGACTCCTGGAGGATAAGGAACTGGAACTGAGGAATATTATCCTTTACACTACCAGGCCTATGCGCCAGGGGGAACAGCCGGGAAGAGAGTACTATTTTGTAAAAGAGGAAACCTTCCGGGAATATGAGAAGCTTGGAAAGATCATTGAAGCCAGGACCTATCAGACCGTCTACGGTCCCTGGATCTATTTTACTGCTGATGACGGTCAGATCGAACTGGAAAAGAAAAATTATCTGGGGATCGGAACTCTGGAATCTTATATCCATATGAAGGAATATTTCGGGGAGGAGAATCTGTGTCCACTTTATATAGAAGTGGAAGACGGAGAGCGGCTGAAACGGGCCATCCGCAGAGAAGAGCTTCAGCCGGAACCAAAATATGCGGAGATGTGCAGGAGGTTTCTGGCAGACGAGGAGGATTTTTCCGAAGAGAATCTGAAAAAGGCCGGGATTGTAAAGCGTTTCCGGAATATTGACCTGGAAAGCTGTGTAAATGAGCTGAAAAACTGTATACAAAAGTTGCAGTAAACAAGAAATGTGTGGTACACTAGTATCATCGGCAGTTGCCAAAGGAATATAAATATTCACATGGCTCGCTGCTTTGTGTTATCATAGATAGAAATGCAGATTTAAAGCAGGAATTGAGGTGGATTGCAATGCAGGAAATGGAAAAAGTATTAGGACATGAAGAAGTGATCAAACATTTACAGAATGCTGCGGCTATGGACAAGGTTTCCCATTCCTATATTTTTGCAGGAGAGAAGGGAAGCGGCAAAAAGCTTCTGGCAAAGATCTTTGCCATGACATTGCAGTGCGAGAAACACGGAAAAGAACCATGTCTGCAGTGCAGTTCCTGTAAAAAAGCCATGAACCGGAATCATCCGGACATTATTTACGTGACCCACGAGAAACCCAACTCTATCGGTATTGAGGATATCAGGGAACAGCTGATCGGGGATGTGGCCATCAAGCCATATACCGGTCCCTATAAAATATACATTGTAGATGAAGCGGAGAAGATGACGGTGCAGGCTCAGAATGCTCTGCTGAAGACCATAGAGGAGCCTCCCGCCTATGCGGTGATCCTTCTCCTGGTGAACAACGGAGGCTCTCTTCTGCCTACTATTTCTTCCCGGTGTGTGACTCTGAATTTTAAGCCGGTGCGGGATGAAGTGATCCGGCAGTATCTCATGGAAGATCTTCATGTTCCGGATTATCAGGCAGATATCAGCGTGGCTTTTGCTCAGGGAAATGTAGGAAAAGCAAAACAGATCGCTACGGCAGAGGATTTTTCTCAGATGATGGAGGCGGCGCTCAGGATCCTGAAGAAAAGCAAGGATATGGAGGTCTATGAGATGGTAGACGCCATCAGGACTCTGTCAGAAGAGAAACATACTATTTATGAATACCTGGATCTGTTTCTGGTATGGTTCAGGGATGTGCTGATGTTTAAAGCTACCCATGAGATAGATGGTCTGGTATTCAGACAGGAGTATAAGGACATAAAAAATCGCGCGGACAAAAGTTCTTATGAAGGCCTGGAAAATATTATCAAAGCTATTGAGACCGCAAAAGTGCGGCTTCAGGCAAATGTGAATTTTGAGCTGACTATGGAGCTTTTGTTCCTGACAATCAGGGAGAACTGACATGATAAGAGTAATTGGAGTAAGATTTCGAAACGTAGGAAAGATATATTATTTTTCACCAAAGAACCTGGAGATCAAAGCGGGCGACCATGTGATCGTGGAAACTGCCAGAGGGGTCGAGTACGGAAATGTGGTGCTGCCTCCCAGAGATGTAAAGGAGGAAAAAGTAGTCCAGCCTCTGAAGGAAGTGATCCGGATCGCCAATCCCCAGGACGATAAGAAGGAAGAGACTAATCGGAAAAAAGAGAAGGAAGCTTACAAGATCTGCCAGAAGAAGATCCGGGAACATGGACTGGAAATGAAGCTGATCGACGTAGAATATACCTTTGATAATAATAAGATCCTGTTTTACTTTACTGCCGACGGCAGGATTGATTTCCGTGAGCTGGTAAAGGATCTGGCAGCAGTATTCAAGACCAGGATCGAGCTGCGCCAGATCGGCGTCAGAGACGAGACCAAGATCCTGGGAGGCATCGGTATCTGCGGAAGAGAATTATGCTGTCATACCTACCTCTCAGAATTCGCCCCGGTTTCTATCAAGATGGCAAAGGAGCAGAATCTGTCTCTGAATCCATCCAAGATATCCGGAGTCTGCGGCAGACTGATGTGCTGTCTGAAAAACGAAGAAGAGACCTATGAGGAGCTGAACAAAAAGCTGCCTAACACAGGAGATAAGGTGACCACTCCTGAAGGGCTGAAGGGAGAGGTACAAAGTGTCAATGTCCTCCGCCAGCTGGTAAAGGTGGTCGTGGATGTAGATGATGAAAAGGAAGTCAGAGAGTATCAGGCTTCGGAGCTGAAATTTAAGTCCAGACAGAAAAAGGTAAAAGTCAGCGATGAAGAGATGAAGGCTTTAAAAGAACTGGAAAAGGATAAATAGGAGAAAGGATCATCCATTCATGGAAGAGAACAGACTGATCAGAGAGAATGAGAGGCTGGATGACCTCCAGAACGGATATATGCTGATACAGAACCCTTCGCAGTTCTGTTTTGGCATTGATGCGGTGCTTCTTTCCTGGTATGCCAAAGTCAGACCGGGAGAGAAAGCGCTGGACATGGGGACGGGCACAGGGATCGTCCCTATTTTATTAAAAGCAAGGTATCCCCAGGGAAAGTATACAGGTCTGGAAATACAGCCGGAAAGCGCGGAAATGGCCAAAAGGAGCGTGGCTTATAACCATCTGGAGGAGGATATTTCCATTACCCTGGGAGACATTAAAGAAGCTTCCCGGATATACGGAGGTTCTTCTTTTGACGTGGTTGTGACCAATCCTCCCTATATGATCGGCAGCCATGGGCTTACGGGAGAAAATCAGGCAAAGACCATTGCCCGTCATGAGACATTGTGCACCCTGGAGGATATTTTAGAGCAGGGGGCCAGGGTCCTCCGGCCAAAGGGGAGGTTTTACATGGTACACCGGCCCTTCCGGCTGGCAGAGATCCTTTCGGCTATGATCCATTATAAGATAGAACCTAAGAGGATGCGTCTGGTCCACCCATATGTGGATAAGGAACCGAATCTGGTACTTATAGAGGGCATGAGAGGCGGCCGTTCCAGGATGACGGTGGAAAAGCCTCTGATCGTTTATGAAGCTCCCGGCGTATATACCAGGGAGGTTTTGGATATTTACGGACAGGAGTGGAAGAAATGAAGGGACAGCTGTATTTATGTGCAACCCCTATCGGCAACCTGGAGGACATCACCTTCCGGGTGCTGCGGGTGCTGAAGGAAGCGGATCTGATCGCGGCAGAGGATACCAGGAACAGCCGAAAGCTTCTGAATCACTTTGAGATCAGGACCCCTATGACCAGTTATCACGAATATAATAAATACGATAAGGGAAGATGGCTGGTAAGCCAGATGGAAGAAGGAAAACAGGTAGCCCTGATCACCGATGCGGGAACTCCGGGGATTTCAGATCCGGGGGAAGAGCTGGTGGCTATGTGCTGGGAAGCGGGAATACCGGTGACCTCAGTTCCCGGACCGGCAGCCTGTATCACGGCCCTTACCATGTCCGGCCTGCCTGCACGGCGGTTTTCATTCGAGGCTTTTCTGCCTCAGGAGAAAAAGGAGCGGAGGGCGATCCTGGAAGAGATGAAGACAGACACCAGGACCCTGATCCTTTATGAAGCTCCCCATCGTCTGGTAAAGACATTGGAAGAGCTTTTTCATGAGCTGGGAAACCGGAAGATCGCGGTGTGCAGGGAACTGACCAAAAAACATGAAACGGTTTTTAAAGGAACTTTAGAGGAAGCCTGGAAATGGTATCAGGACAATCCGCCCAAAGGGGAGTGCGTTCTGGTGCTGGAAGGAAAGTCCAGAGAAGAGATCGTTAAAGAAGAGAGAAAAAAATGGGAGGATATGTCTGTGGCAGAGCACATGGAACTGTATCTGGACCAGGGTATGGAGAAGAAGGAGGCTATGAAGCAGGTGGCAAAAGACCGGGGCGTGAGCAAACGGGATATTTACCAGATCCTGCTTCAGGAATCCTGAATCCGGTGTGAACGATTACGGGAGATAAACTATGGAGGAGAACGGAAGAAAAAGACAGAGGGAACGGGAGAGAAAAATAGAAATGCGCCGCCGCCAGGTCCGCAGGCAGAAAATGATCCTGGGAGGAGGAGCAGCTGGGATCCTGCTTCTGCTGATCCTGGTGCTGGCAGTACGGGGAATAGCCGGCAGTGCTGCGGAAAAAGCCCGGACAGAGAAAATGGAAAAACAGGAACAGGCCCAGAAAGCCCGGGAAAAAGAGCCGGAGAAAGTCAGCCTTACCATTAGTGCAGCAGGAGACTGTACTCTGGGAACAGATGAAAACTTTTATTATGCTACCAGTCTTCCGGCAAAATACGAGGAAGTCCAGGATCCGGGATATTTTTTTCAGAAAGTGCTCCCGGTCTTTTCTAAAGATGATCTGACGATCGTGAATATGGAAGGCACTCTTACTCAGGAAACAGCCAGAGAGGCAAAACTTTATGCCTTTAAGGGAGACGAGGAGTACACACAGATCCTGACAGAAGGTTCTGTGGAAGCAGCTAATCTGGCTAACAATCACAGTCATGATTATGGCGAGAAAAGCTATACGGACACCATACAGGCTCTGGAAGACGCCGGGATCACTACTTTCGGCTATGACAGGACTGCGGTCATGGATATAAAGGGAATAAAAGTAGGCCTTCTGGGAACTTACGAACTGGCAGATCATATGGGATGCGAGGAAGAGATGATCAAGAATATCCAGAGTCTTCAGGAACAGGGCGCTCAGATCATTATTGCCTCTTTTCACTGGGGAACCGAGCGGGAAAATATCCCAAATGAGATCCAGGTGGATCTGGCCCATTCAGCTATAGATCACGGCGCAGACCTGGTCCTGGGACATCATCCTCATGTGCTCCAGGGGATCGAGACTTATAAAGGAAAGAATATTGTCTACAGTCTGGGTAATTTCTGCTTTGGAGGAAATTCCGGGCCAAACGATATGGACGCTATGATCTTCCAGCAGACGTTTACTCTGGAAGACGGAGAACTGACAGAAGATAATGTGACCAATGTGGTTCCAGTGAAAATTTCCGGGTCCTGGGCTCAGGGAGTGAACGACTATCAGCCTACCCCTGTGGAGGGAGAACTTGGAGAGGCCATTATCGAACGTGTGGAAAAGTACAGCCAGGGTCTGGCAGAACAGTATGGCACAGAGGCGGCCCAGATCCAGTCATCTCTGGACAAAGACCAGGAAGAGAACGGGCAGACAGAGACTGTGTCCGGCGCTGCTGTGGAAGAATAGAAAGTTTCTATGACATTTTGCCAGAACGATAATGAGTGCGTTAAAGCAATCATGGAAATTAAGTAAGAAAAGAATTAAATAATATTAGAAAATCCTTCATATAGTTAATTAAGATAAAAAAGTAGGAGCTCTCTATGCTGAATTATCTCTGGGGCGGCATGCTCCTGGTAGGAATCCTATATGGAGGGATCACAGGAAATATGAATGAAGTGACGGAGGCTGCCCTTTCCTCTGCGGAAGAGGCAGTATCTCTTTGCATTACCATGGCCGGGATCGTAGCCATGTGGGTGGGATTGATGGAGATCGCCAGAGCCGCCGGCCTGGTGGATCGCCTTACCAATGCAATGAGACCGCTGCTTCATTTTTTATTTCCGCAGATACCGAAAGAACACCGGTCTCTGGAGTACATATCCGCCAATATGATCGCTAATTTTCTGGGCCTGGGCTGGGCGGCCACTCCTTTCGGACTGAAGGCCATGGAAGAGCTGGGAAATCTGGAGGAAGACAGAAGAGAGGGAAAAGCGCTGGGAAAGGCCAGAGGAAAAGGGATTGCAGGAAATGAAATGTGTACCTTCCTCATTATCAATATTTCTTCTATACAGCTGATCCCGGTAAATATCATTGCTTATAGGAGCCAGTACGGAAGTGTAAATCCCGCTGCTATTGTAGGGCCTGCCATTGTGGCTACCGCAGTAAGTACAGGAGTGGCCATAATATTCTGCAGGATCATGGACAGAAAAGAGAGGGCATAAAGCCCTCCCCTTTTTCTATACAATAACAGTCCGTATACGGGATATGACATTTGTTGTTTATACAGTATCCACCAGATCACAGCCGCTGATGATCTTATCCCAGAGATTTTCTCTTAACTCTGCTTTTGGATCCTGAGGTTTGGCATCACCCAGTTCCCAGTAGGGGAGACGCTCCTGTTCCAGTTCTTCCAGGGTTTGAACCTTGCCCTCCAGGAAACTTTGGAGTCTTCGGCGGCAGCTTTCCAGCCGGGTTTTTACTCCTCCCAGACGGATATCCAGCAGCTCATAGCCGAAAGGCTTGGCATCTGCGAACCAGAGGGATTCTCTGGAAGTGTGCATAACCGTCAGATTTCGGATAATATTGGGGATAACTTCCTCAGAAATTTCTTTTAATGTGGATAAGTCCTTTGCGTCATAAGCGGTTTTTATCCGGATCCCCAGGTCTGCTTTCCGGGAAAGGACCAGGCTCAGATAATAGTAGAATCGGAAAAATTCCTGATATTCCCCGGGTGTCTCTGCCTTGGACTTCAGCTTATCCGCCAGTGTGCGGTAATAAGTCTCTGTGTCTGTATCCTTCAGATGATAGTCAAAAATTCCCAGCATGGGATCCTGATACAGCAGATATTTGGAAGGATTGTCTGCTGTGAGATTTTTCCCTGAGCCTTTAAACAAAGCATCCAGAAGATCCAGCAGAAGGAAGTCCTCCAGTTCGGCGTCTATACAGTCACGGAAATAGGTACTCAGTTCTTCCTCATAAAGATCCTCATGGAAACAAAGGAAAGAGAATACGGCCAGCCCCGGATAAATGGCATCAATGGGAGTTTCCGCGCCGTTGTCCATCCAGCCGGTGGCAAAGACTTCCTGTATGCCTTCCTGGCGGCAGGCTTCAAGGGCCAGTCGGCTGCAGCAGAAAGCTTTTCCATAGTTTGGTGAGATCCCGTTCCAGTTCCAGATCCCGCCGGCAAAGATCACCCGGTCTGACAGAGCTTTGTGGACCCGGAGCATATTGTGGTAGATATCCTTTCTGGTGTTGTAATAATCCCAGTATACCATTCCCAGCTCTTTAGGGGGCTTTTCCCAGCCTGAAGTGTCTGTGGAAGCCTTCACATCATAATAGCCTCCTCCGGTGTTGGCGGTAATATACATATCACTCCACATCATAGGGGTCCAGCCAGTTTCCTGGCACAGTTCCAGCACCCTGTCCGTATGTCTGCGGATGATCACGGAACTTTCTTCATAGCCGTTTTCCCTGAGATAATTTCCCAGTCCCAGCATATGGGCTTCGTCCATGCCGATATGGATATTCCGGGTGGAAAAGCAGGACCGCAGAGATTCCAGCAGATTGCGGATGAAAGTATAGACTTCCTTGGAACCCACTTTTAAAATGTCTCCTGTATCCCGCAGAGGCCTGGAATTATGCCAGCGGAGAAAACTGTGGAGATGGGCCAGGGTCTGGATACAGGGGACCAGCTCAATGCCGAAAAGGGCACAGTATTTATCCAGATCCCGAAGTTCCTCTCTGGTATACTTGCCCCGGTAGGTGCCAAAGTAGGGATAGCCCGGCACTTCATAAGTATCTTCCATATAGAGGAAAAGCTGGTTCATGCCCATTTTTGCCAGCCTGCGGACCAGGGATCTGAGTTTTTCAGGATTAGCCACAGCATTTCTGGAACAGTCCAGCATAAATCCCCGTCTGGCAAAATAGGGCTTTTCTTCCAGTGAAAAATCTTCGTTGTTATGGTGAAGGGCATAATTAAACAGGCGGAAATACTGGGCCGGCTCCTGGAAGCGGACAGTACAGGTATCGCCTTTTTTTACTATAGAGCTGCTGGCATCTTCAGGGGCCTTTTCCAGGGAAAAGGTCATTGCAGCTGTTCCATCCTGTTTTTTTTCAGATAAAAGGAGGCGGCTGCCTTCTTCTATGGATCGGATCAGGTCCTGATCTCCGTTAAATTTCAGATTCATAAAGTAAGATCTCCTTATTGATGGGTTTTATAAAATTTTTTCTGATCAAAGTAATAATAGACAATAAAAAGTACTGCCGTAAGTCCCCAGGAAATGGGATAGCTCATCAGGATCGTCTTTACTCCAGGCCAGTGAGGCACTGCCAGGAAGATCCAGAGGATCCTGAGGATACACACGCCGGTACAGGTCATGATCATTGGGACCAGCACGTTGCCCATACCCCTCAGTGCACTGGACAGGATCTCAATAAAAATGAAAAGCACATAAGAGGGCGCGATGATCCTTATGATCTCCATGCCGATCCGGATAACTTCCGGGTCTGTAGTAAACAGCTTGAGAAGGTACTGTCCCAGAAACAGCAGCAGGGCGCTGACCAGCAGGGAAGCAATAAAGTCCAGGAGCAGGCAGACTTTGACACTTTTCTTCATACGGTCGTATTTGCCTGCGCCGTAGTTCTGACCGATGAAAGTTATAATGGAAACACTGAAGGCTCCGGAGATCATCCAGTAGATAGCGTCGATCTTGCCAAAAGCAGTATAGGCAGCCATAGTGTCCGTTCCCAGATCATTGAGAGAAGTCTGGATGATAATATTGGAAATATTATACATGATAGACTGGATACCGGCAGGAAGTCCGATGGTGATGATGGATACCAGCAGAAACTTGTGAAAACGTATTTTCCTGGGTTCCAGACGGTACATATCTGTAGACTTCATAAGGGCGTGGATGATCAGAATGGCGCTGACTACCTGGGAGATCACTGTAGCTATGGCAGCTCCTGCCACTCCCATATTAAAGCCCACCACCAGAAGGATATCCAGAAAGATATTGATAAAGCAGCAGACGATCAGGAAGTACAGAGGCCTGGTAGAATCTCCTACAGCTCTTAAAATAGCAGAGCCCACATTATAAATAAACACAAAAATAATACCTGCAAAATAAATCCGCAGATAAGTAACAGAATCCGGCATTACATCAGCCGGAGTTTTCATCATCTTCAGAAGGACCGGAGCCAGAGCGATTCCTGCAATTGTGGTAAGGATCCCTCCCACAACAGACAAGGCTGCGGCTGTGTGAAGAGTATCGTTAAGGTCCTTCTTATTTTTTGCCCCATAATACCGGGCAATGATAACAGTAGCGCCGGAGGCCAGGGCAACGAAAAAGTTAACGATCAGGTTGGTGATCTGACCGGTGGAGCCTCCCACTGCCGCCAGAGCTTTGGTCCCTACAAAGCGGCCTACGACTACGGCGTCTGCCGTATTATAAAGCTGCTGAAAAAGGGTTCCCAGCATAATGGGAAAGAAAAAGATCAGCAGCTGTTTCCATATAACCCCTTCCGTGATCTGATTTACGGAGGCGTCTTTCTTTGGCATGGTAACAATCCCCCCTGTATTTAAATTCGATATAACAATATATATCATAGCTTATGGTAATTGTCGATATGGAAAATTCATGATATGATATTAACAGAGATTTTTTTAGAAGGCCTGAAAAAGTACCGGAGTCAGGGAACCCGGAGAGGAGGAGATCCATTGAGGATAAAAGTGCGTGTGGCTGATCCGGCAGGGAATATTACCATTTTTGTGACGACTCCTGTAGAGAGAGAAAAGTATCCGGCTGTTGCCAGGCAGCTCCTTGCCAGAAAAGACCTGAAAGGCGAGCAGGTGGGCTTTATAGAAAAGAAGGCCCGTGGCGGTTTTCGGATGGAAATGATGGGAGGAGAATTCTGCGGGAACGCTTCCAGAAGTTTCGGATATCTCCAGTGTCAGCAGTCCGGGAAAGAGAGGCAGGAGCTGGAGGTAGATGTCAGCGGATCCGATGGATTGTTAAAAGTGATCGCAGATACAGAAGCAGAAACCAGCCAGATCGATATGCCTCTTCCTAGAGGAATGGAGTTGCTGAAGACAGACAGTGAAGAAGTTCTCTGTATGGTGCGCTTTGACGGGATCTGTCATATGATCGTTCCCGGAAAGCCCAGAGACAGGAAATTTGTGGAAACAGTTCTGGGAAAAGCCAGAAAAATCTGCCCCTGCGGAGCATGGGGGATCATGTTCCTGGAAGAGAACAGGATGGTCCCGGTGGTTTATGTGGAAAGCACAGACTCTCTGATCTGGGAGAGCAGCTGTGCCAGCGGCAGTATGGCTGCGGCAGTTTATCTGTCCAGAGAGGAAAAAAACGGGATTTTTACTTATACTCTGCGTCAGCCGGGAGGGGAGATCTGTGCGGAAGTTCATAAAAAAGATGGAGAGATTCTCCGGTGCACGCTGGGCGGCCCTGTGAAAATATCGGAAGAGATGGAAATAGAATTAGAAAACAAGAGGTTTACATAATATGAAAACAGTTCGTCTGAAATATCCTTATGTGGCAGTGATGAAAGACGGAAGCCTTTCCTATGGGGGAAATCAGGGCTGGTTTTCCGGAAAGATCCTGAAAAAATACGGCTGCGGGGTGATCGCGGGAACGGATACTCTGCTGTATCTAAGTTTATGTAAAGAATACTGCCGGGGCAGGGAATTTAAGGAGGAAGAAGACAGCGGGATCCTGGAAGAGGAGAAATACCGGGAGCTTGTCAGGACTATGTACCACCGGTACTTTCCAGTAATTCCCGGTTTTGGAATGCCGGTATGGTTTCTGGCTGGGGGAATGAACCGTTATTTCCGCAAAAACAGGATACCTCTGAAGGTTTCCTTTGGCGTCTTGGGGCGGAATATCTGGATCCGGACAGCGGCTATGCTGACCCATGACATTCCGGTAATCCTGGCTATAGGGCCGAATCTTTCCCTGTTCCGCAGGAAAAATAAACTGAATTTTTACGTGAAAAAAGGCGAGGAATATAGTATCGCCTGCCAGGCGGCGGCTCATTTTGTCACTGTCACTGCTATGGAAGGAAAATATCTGAAGATATCTTCCTGGGGAAAAGAGTATTTCCTGGATATCCAGGAATATATGGATTACGTGAAAAAACACAGCAGTTTCCTGGTAAGCAACATCTTTTATATCCGAAAACGATAAAAGATACAAAAGAACATTGACAAAGTTTCTGTAAGTGCTATAATGGTGACCGTTGTTACAAAGACGGAGAGCGTTCCGTCAGTATATCGTGCCAATTGAAGGGTGCAGGAAAGCGGCCGGAAGGCCCACCGAAGGAGTAATACTCTCAGGGGTTTCCAAAAGGAGACAGGACTGTATCTGGATGGCTCTCTGGAGAATCCCGTTAAGGGTGCCGAAGGTGTAAGCAGATAAAGCATATCTGTGAATCTCTCAGGCAAAAGGACAGTGAGATCAGAAGACCGGACAAAGGTTCGGGTTAAGAAAGCTTCAGAGAGCTATTGCATTAGGATCATGCAGTAGCTCTTTTTTTATTCCCGCAGGCAGCCAGCCAAGGGGAGATGCTCGCATGTCCATTTAGCGGTGCTGTGAGGGTCTCGGACTGGAATGAGGCAAAGAAATCAGCTCTGTAAAAAGTACAGGGAGAAACCCTATTTTCTGTCTTCCCCGGAGAGAAGCATGAAAAAGAATAAGAAAAAGAGGGAGACGGTAACATGGAAATTTTATCGCAGATCGTAGAACGGGTGAATTCCTTTTTGTGGGACGGAGCCCTGCTGGTATTGCTTCTGGGGACAGGGATTTTTTATACCATAAACCTGAAGTTTATCCAGGTAAGAAAATTCGGAGAGGGAATGAAGAGGATGTTCGGAAACTTTTCTCTCCATGGAAAAAGTACAGAAAAAGGCCTGAGTTCTTTTCAGGCTCTGGCTACAGCCATTGCCGCACAGGTAGGAACAGGCAACATTGCCGGAGCCGCTACGGCGATTGCTTCAGGAGGACCGGGAGCCATCTTCTGGATGTGGGTCAGCGCCTTTTTTGGAATGGCCACAATTTACGGCGAGGCGGTTA
>DXIQ01000093.1 GCA_019112785.1 Candidatus Blautia stercorigallinarum | reverse complement strand
AAGCTGGGCTATGGAAACTGCCCGATCTGTGTTGCCAAGACTCAGTACAGCTTAACAGATGACCAGACAAAACTGGGAGCTCCTACAGACTTTGAAGTTACGGTAAGAAATCTGAAGATCTCTGCCGGAGCAGGCTTTGTAGTAGCACTTACCGGTGAGATCATGACTATGCCTGGTCTGCCGAAGGTACCTGCTGCTGAGAGAATTGATGTTGACGAGACAGGAAAGATTTCCGGTCTGTTCTAAATCAGCCATAGGGAGATATTCTCTTTCATAAGTGGAGTACTGCCGTATTAAACAAGAACTGTTTAGTGCGGCAGTCCCATTTTATAAAGGACAGCTTGAAGGGAGCGAATTACATATGTTTAAAGATGAATTTAAGGCAGTTGTCAATGGAGGAGTCGGAAAGATCAACTTTCTGAAGAATAATCCTCTTGGATATTTTGTTGCGGCAATGGTTGCCGGTATGTTTATTTCTTTCGGCAGTTTTGTGGCTTTTACTCTTGGTGCTGTTATTAATGCAGGGGATGCCGCTTCCTGGACAAAACCTGCACAGGCATTTGCTTTTGCCTCAGCATTGAGCCTGGTTGTCATGGCCGGAGCTGAACTGTTTACAGGAAACAACTTTGTAATGTCTTCCGCGTCATTCAGAAAAGCGGTAAGCTGGGCAGATACCATAAAGCTGTGGGTAGTATGCTGGATCGGAAACCTGGTAGGTTCTGTGATCTGCGTGGCTATCTTCCAGATAACAGGAATCCCAAGCGGTGATACAGCCGCATATTTCGGAAGTGTTGCAGCAGGCAAGGTAGGATATGCTCCGATCCCTCTGCTGGCAAGAGCGATCCTCTGTAATATTCTGGTCTGTCTTGCTGTATGGTGCGCAACCAAACTGAAAACAGAATCCGGAAAACTGATCATGATCTTCTGGTGTATCTTCGTCTTCATGGTATGCGGATTTGAGCACAGCGTTGCCAATATGAGTATTATCGGCGTGGCTCTGGTAAACGGATACGTAGGAATCGGTCAGTACATATACAACATTCTTCTGGCTACAATAGGAAACATGATAGGTGCCATTGTATTTGTGGCTCTGCCTTATCATCTGATTTCTAAAGAAAAATAAAATAGAGGGCATATTGGAAGTTCTTCTCCGCAGGCTTCCATTGCTATAGAACAGACAGCCCGATGTGGCTGTCTGTTTTTTGTGCGATACACCCGGCAAGCGGCCGCCGTGCTTGCACGAGCGGACATTTGCAGGGTAACGGACAGCGAAGGGCACCGCCATGAGCTGGCGGCGATACACCCGGCAAGCGGCCAACCTGCTCGCACGAGCGGACATTATTTCTATCCAGTCATTTTATGAGGTAAATTATCATAGGATAAACAACGGACAGTATAGTGAAAGGCAGGCGGGACTATGCAGGATCAAAAGGTAGATAATCTGCTGAACCTGGCTCTTGACGCTACTCCCCAGGAAAGAACAAAATCTCTGCAGTTGAATATAGGGTATGATGAAGAAGACAGTACCTGGGAGGTAATTGTGAAGTACTCCGGGGATCTGAGAAGAGTTCTGGGAGAAAATGTGGGCATTGTGGAGCTTTTAAATGGATTTGCCGTACTTACCGTGCCGGAGGGATTGATCGATTCGCTGGCGGACCTGGAAGAAATTGAATATGTGGAAAAGCCAAAAAGTCTCTTCTTTGCCGTCAGCCAGGGCAGGAGCGCTTCTTGTATGAATGCAGTGCAAAGTGAATTTTCTCCTTTGGGATTTCCCCTTACAGGAAAAGGAGTCCTGGTGGCATGTGTGGATTCAGGGATTGATTATACACATCCTGATTTCCGGAATCCTGACGGCAGCACCAGGATCCTCCGGTTCTGGGATCAGAGCCTGCCGGGAAATCCCCCTGCAGGCTATCAGATCGGAACAGAATTTACCAAAGAAGATCTTGACAGGATCCTTCTGGAAGAGGAAGAACCGGTGCCGGGGGAAAAGCTGCCCAGCCGGGACATAAGCGGACACGGAACGGGAGTCATGGGAATTGCAGGGGGAAATGGGAGAGCTTCCGGCGGCGTTAACCGGGGTGTGGCTTATGAAAGCACTCTGATGGCAGTGAAGCTGGGGATCCCCAGACAAGGGGGCTTCCCAGGGACTACGGAACTGATCCAGGGCATTGATTATCTGATCCGTCAGGGGCTGAAACTGAAAATGCCCCTTGCCCTGAATTTAAGTTTCGGAAATAATTACGGATCCCACAGCGGAGAGTCGCTGATCGAAGCTTACCTGGACAGCGTCTCGGATGTGGGAAGAAATGTGATCTGTGTGGGAACGGGAAATGAAGGAGGGGAGGCTCTTCATACCTCCGGGATCCTGGAAACAGGACGGGAAACTTCTGTACAGCTGAATATCGGAGCGTACGAGACAGGGGTCAATGTTCAATTATGGAAACAGTATATAGATCAGGTGGAGATAGCTCTGCTCCATCCGGATGGAAGCCGGGTAGGGCCTTTTCAGGAAGTATTGGGTCCCCAGAGATTTTCTGTGGGAAACACGGAAATCCTGATCTACTATGGAGAGCCCGGTCCCTATAGTATTTCACAGGAAATTTATATAGAGTGGATCCCAAAAGCCCAGTATGTGGACAGCGGAACCTGGAGGCTTCTTCTGCTCCCCCAGGAGATTGTAGAGGGAAACTTTGATCTGTGGCTGCCGGGTGGAGGCGTCTTAAATGAAGACACGAAATTTCCATTTCCCACACCGGATACTACACTTACCATACCGTCTACTGCAAGAAAGATTATTTCCGTGGGAGCTTATAATTCCCGGCTGCTTTCCTACGCAGAGTTTTCAGGAAGGGGTTATACCAGAGTGACCAGGGAGATCAAGCCGGATCTGGCGGCTCCGGGGGTGGATATCCTTACCACTGTGCCGGGAGGAGGATATGGCACCAGGACCGGGACTTCCTTTGCGGCGCCCTTTGTCACAGGGGCGGCAGCCCTGCTTATGGAGTGGGGGATCGTCAGGGGACAGGATCCCTACCTGTATGGAGAAAAGGTCAAAGCTTATTTAAGAAGAGGAGCCAGGCGGCTTTCAGGAGGAGTTTATCCAAATCCGGAGACCGGTTTCGGCTTCCTGTGCCTGGGGGACAGTTTTCCTGTGTAAAACAGAAAATATCCGTTGCAAAGGAAAATTGCCGGGGGTATACTAATACAGCGAATAATCATCCATTAACACAGTTGTATGATTATATATACTGGGTGTACCGACATGACATAATGCCGCTGAGGATTTGCCTGAATCCGGAAATAACTGTGTCAGTACACTGGAAGCAGATCATTTACAGAAGGAGAAGAAAGATGCTGAAAACACTAAAGAACCTTGCCGGATATTATAAGCCTTATAAGGGGCTGTTTTTTTCAGATATGTTTTTCGCCATACTGGGGGCGGCCATTACTCTGGTGATTCCGCTCATTGTACGGTATATTACCAGTAATATTGTAAATCTTCCTGTGGAAAAGGCCACCGGTATGATCGTAAAACTGGGAATTTTTATGATCCTGCTGGTGCTGGTGGAGGCATTCTGCAATTTTTATATTGCTTATTACGGTCACATTATGGGGGCCAGGATCGAGAGGGATATGCGTAATGAGATCTTCGGCCATTATCAGAAGCTGTCCTTTGCTTTTTATGATAATCAGAAGGTGGGCCATCTGCTGTCCAGGATCACTTCAGATCTTTTTGATATAAGCGAGCTTCTTCATCATGGACCTGAGGACCTGGTGATCTCCATTATCAAATTCCTGGGAGCTTTTATCATCCTTATGCTGGTAAATGTAAGACTGGCTTTGGCCGCTTTTCTTTTTGTTCCCTTTCTGATCATCTACGCAGTTGTCTTTAACAAGAAGATGAAAGCAGCTTTCAGGGAAAACCGGGCCAGGATCGCGGACATCAATACCCAGATCGAGGACAGTCTTTCCGGGATCCGGGTGGTAAAGTCTTTTGCCAATGAGAAGCAGGAGATGGAAAAATTCCGCAGAGGAAACGAGCGATTTGTGGATTCTAAGAAGCTGAGTTACAAATATATGGGCGGTTATAACTCCGGAATGGGAGCCTTTACCACTCTGATCACCATTTCGGTTCTGCTGGCGGGAGCCTTTTTCCTTACCAGAGGAGAGATGCCGGTGGAAGATCTTGTGACTGCTCTTCTTTATATCAATAATCTTACTGATCCGGTGAAAAAGCTGATCAGTTTTACTGAGCAGTTCCAGAACGGATACAGCGGATATTCCCGTTTCCTGGAGATCATGGCGGTAGCCCCGGATATCAAAGACCGGGAAGACGCAAAAGAACTTACCGATGTAAAGGGAGAAATAGATTTTGAAAATGTGTCTTTCGCCTATGAAGGGAACAAGGAGAAGGTTTTAAGCCATGTGAACCTCCGGGTAAAGGCCGGAGAATATGTGGCTCTGGTGGGAAGCTCGGGAGCGGGGAAAACTACTCTGTGCAGCCTGATCCCCAGATTTTATGACGTTACCGAGGGGAGAGTGCTTTTAGACGGAGAAGATATCCGGAACCTGAAGCTCCAAAGTCTGCGGAATCATATCGGGATCGTGCAGCAGGATGTATATCTTTTTGCAGGGACTGTTATGGAAAATATCCGCTACGGAAAACCGGAAGCCTCAGACGAAGAAGTTATCCGGGCAGCTAAAGCTGCTAATGCCCATGAATTTATCATGGAACTGGAGAATGGATATGATACCGATATCGGCCAGAGAGGAGTGAAACTTTCCGGAGGCCAGAAACAGAGGCTTTCTATCGCAAGAGTCTTTTTAAAGAATCCGCCGATCCTGATCTTCGATGAGGCAACTTCAGCTCTGGATAATGAAAGCGAGAAGATCGTCCAGAAGTCTTTAGAGGACCTGGCAAAGGATAGGACAACTTTTGTTATCGCCCATCGCCTCTCCACCATACGAAAAGCCCAGCGGATCCTGGTCCTGACAGAAGAGGGGATCGCTGAGGAAGGAACTCATGAGGAGCTGATGAAAAAGAATGGGATCTACAGCAGCCTGTATAAAATGTCTTTTGCCTGAAGTGATACCTTTCCAGGTGGATTGCTGTAAATATGCTGTTTTTACGAGACGAGTCTGTATGATGTCCATGACCTTCTGCCAGGGGCGAGGGAAGGACTTCAGTAAAACCGCTGAAATTAAAATTGGTACTTACACGGAGAAAGATTTTTTGTTAGAATAGCACAGGAAATTAAATATTGGATCAGATGAAAATGGTAGTGAGATTATAGAACTGTAATCGCAGCGAAAGTTATAATGGCCCGGCAGAGGATCTGCCGTCGCCGCTTTTACAGAAAATATAACCCGCTGCCTTTTTTGTTCCGCAAAAAGGAGGAGTAAAAATGCCAAAAACAAAATTTCAGGAAGTTATTTTTACGATTTTAATGGTGATGGTAATGGTTTATGCCATGGTGGTATATAATATCGCCTTTGATAAGGGAGGTATGAGCAATCAGATTTTCCTTCTGGCCTTTCATGAGTTCCCGATCATGGTGATCGCAGGTTTTATCCTGGAGCTGTTCGTAGTAGGACGGATCGTTCCCGGACTGGCTTTCCGTATCGTAACACCGGGCAAGGACAGACCGATAGCAGTGATCCTGGTGATCTCTGCCCTTACCGTATGTTTCATGTGCCCTATCATGAGCTTTATCGCAACTGTGCTTTTCCAGGGAGTGAACGCTGATATGATCGCCAACTGGCTTCAGATTTCTGTGCGGAATTTCCCAATGGCCCTGTGCTGGCAGATCTTCTATGCAGGTCCCCTGGTAAGATGGATCTTTGGAAAGATATTCAGACAGAGCCAGGAAAGAGAAACAGCCACAGCAGCCTGAGATGGATACTTCAGAGTATAAAATCAGGAAAAAATTATACATAGCGCATAGCCGGAGGATTTTCAGGAGTGAAGGTCCTCCGGTTTTTTATATCCATAGAGATCAGGCCGCTGTGCTATTTGGATAAAAGGGAATAAAGGAAAAATCGAACATTTGTACCTTTTTGCTGCCAGAGATATATACTTTTATCATTATCTTTGCTATAATGTGCGAAAAGGAGAAAGAATAGCAATGGATCATTTCGAATTAGTATCAGAATATAAACCTACCGGCGACCAGCCCCAGGCCATCGAGCAGCTGGTCAAAGGTTTTAAAGAAGGCAACCAGTGCGAGACACTTCTGGGTGTCACCGGTTCCGGTAAGACATTTACTATGGCAAATGTCATCCAGCAATTAAATAAACCGACGCTGATCATCGCCCACAATAAGACCCTGGCGGCACAGCTTTACAGTGAGTTTAAGGAGTTTTTTCCAAATAATGCCGTGGAATATTTTGTCTCCTATTACGACTACTACCAGCCGGAGGCCTATGTCCCTTCTTCGGACACATATATTGCCAAGGACTCTGCGGTAAACGACGAGATCGATAAGCTCCGTCTTTCCGCCACCGCAGCACTGAGCGAGCGGAAAGATGTGATCATTGTTTCCAGTGTTTCCTGCATCTATGGTATTGGAAGCCCTAACGACTACCAGAACATGATCATTTCCCTTCGGCCTGGTATGGAGAAGGATCGGGATGAGGTAATACGGGAGCTGATCGACATCCAGTATGACAGAAATGAAATGGACTTCCACCGTGGAACCTTCCGGGTGCGGGGAGATGTGGTGGAAATATTCCCGGCAGACTATAGTGATACTGCAGTGCGAGTGGAATTTTTCGGAGATGAGATCGACCGGATCACGGAGATTGACGTTCTTACCGGGGAGATCAAAAGATCCCTGAACCATATTGGGATTTTTCCGGCTTCTCATTATGTGGTGCCTATGGAAAAGATCCTGAAGGCGGCAGATGCCATTGAAGAAGAGCTGAAAGAGCGGGTGGAATATTTTAAAAGCGAGGATAAACTTCTGGAAGCCCAGAGGATCGCGGAACGGACCAATTTCGATATTGAGATGCTCAAGGAGACAGGATTCTGTTCCGGAGTTGAGAATTATTCCAGACATCTGGCCGGACTGGCTCCGGGGCAGCCGCCCTATACCCTGATCGATTATTTCGGGGATGATTTCCTTATTATTATAGATGAATCGCATAAGACCATCCCTCAGATAAGAGGAATGTTTGCAGGAGACCAATCCAGAAAGAAGACTCTGGTAGATTATGGGTTTCGTCTGCCTTCTGCCATGGATAACCGTCCTTTGAATTTTGAGGAGTTTGAAAGTAAGATCGACCAGATTCTTTTTGTGTCCGCTACTCCCGGAGAATATGAGGAAGAACATGAGCTTCTTAGGGCAGAGCAGATCATCCGCCCCACCGGACTTCTGGATCCTATGGTGGAGGTACGGCCGGTAGAGGGTCAGATCGATGACCTGGTGGGAGAAGTGAACAAAGAAGTAGAAAAAGGAAATAAGATCCTGATCACCACCTTGACGAAGCGTATGGCAGAGGATCTTACGGATTATATGAAGGATCTGGGGATCCGGGTAAAATATCTGCATTCAGATATTGATACTTTGGAAAGGACCCAGATCATCCGGGATATGCGTTTGAATGTGTTTGATGTTCTGGTGGGGATCAATCTTCTGAGAGAAGGACTGGATATCCCGGAAATTACCCTTGTGGCCATACTGGATGCAGATAAAGAAGGATTTTTAAGATCTGAGACTTCTCTGATCCAGACTATCGGCCGTGCAGCCAGAAATGCAGAAGGCAGGGTTATCATGTACGCAGATACCATAACGGATTCTATGCGGATCGCTATTGACGAGACTATGCGCCGCCGGAGCATGCAGCAGCAATATAATGAGGAACACGGAATTACGCCTACCACCATTAAGAAAGCTGTCCGGGATCTGATCAGTATCTCCAAAGAAGTGGCCGAGACAGAAGACAGGATGATGAAAGATCCGGAATCCATGAGCAAAAAGGAACTGGAGAAGCTGGTGAAAGATGTGGAGAAACAGATGAGAGCGGCAGCGGCGGATCTGAACTTTGAGATGGCGGCAGAACTTCGTGATAAGATGATAGAATTAAAGAAAAATCTGGCGGAATTAGACGCATAGTTTCTGTTTCACCAGAAGCCGGAGAGCGGGGGCATCATGAACCTGTGTTTACGCAGGAGATGTCCCTGCTTTTTTAGTTAGGAATCTAATATTGGCATTTTTAATAAAAAATATTGGAAAAGTTTAGATAAAAATACGTAGAAAGCTCTTGACAAATATTTTCAGTGGTGCTATCTTAAGAGCATAGATGTTAGCACTCCACTACAACGAGTGCTAACAACTACAAAAGAAAGGAGCGTAAGATGGAATGGAGAATGAATTAGACGAGAGAAAACGAAAAATTCTGAAGGCCATTATCCAGACCTATTTGGAAACCGGCGAGCCGGTAGGTTCCAGGACGATTTCCAAATATACAGATCTGAATCTTAGCTCCGCCACTATCCGCAACGAGATGTCCGACCTGGAGGAGCTGGGATATATTATCCAGCCTTATACATCCGCCGGACGGATTCCTTCGGATCTGGGTTACCGCCTCTACGTAGACGAACTTATGAAAGAGAAGGATAAGGAAGTTGCAGAGATTAAAGATCTGATGATAGAAAAGACAGACAAGATGGAAAAGGTGTTGAAGCAGGTGGTAAAGATCCTGGCTTCCAATACCAATTATGCTACCATGATCACAGGTCCTACCTATCATCGGAATAAACTGAAATTCATCCAGCTGTCCAGAGTCAGCGAGGTTCAGCTTCTGGCAGTTGTGGTCGTGGAAGGCAATATTGTGAAGAATCATATTATTGAACTTCGGGAGTCAATGGATGAAGAGACAGTGTTGAAATTGAATCTTCTTCTGAATACCCAGCTGAATGGCCTCACCATTGAAGAGATCAATCTGGCAATGATCTCCCGGATGAAGGAACAGGCCGGTATACACAGCGAAGTGATCAGCAGTGTGATCGATGCCATAGCTCAGGCTATAGCAGTAGATGACCAGGAGATGGAGATTTATACCAGCGGCGCAACAAACATTTTCAAATATCCGGAACTTGCGGATACCTCTAAAGCCAGCGAACTGATCTCCGCATTTGAGGAGAAAGATGCATTGGCAGAATTCGTCAAGGACACTATGGATAATGATAATGGCAGTGAAAATACCGGTATCCAGGTTTATATCGGAAACGAAAGCCCGGTAAAGACTATGAAAGACTGCAGTGTAGTAACTGCTACTTACGATCTGGGCGGCGGTATGCAGGGAACCATTGGTATTATAGGTCCTAAGCGAATGGATTATGAAAATGTAGTAGACAATCTGAAAACTCTGAAGAGTCAGTTGGACAATATATTTAAGAAGAAAACGTAGAAAGGTGGTAAGAATTCGTGGCAGAGGAAAAGAAAGAATTCAATCCCATAGATGAAGAAACAGTTTCTGAAGACCAGGCAGAAGAGATCCTGAAGGAAGATGATGAAAATGTTACAGAAGAGGCCGAACAGGAAGAAATAAAAGAAGACCAGGCAGAAGAAACTGAGGAAGCTTCCGGGGAGGAAACACAGAAGGAACCTGAAAAGAAAGGGCTCTTCGGCAAAAAGAAAAAAGACAAAAAAGATGAAAAGATAGAAGAGCTTACCGACATGGTCAAAAGACAGATGGCGGAGTTTGATAACTACCGGAAACGTACAGAGAAGGAAAAATCTTCCATGTATGAGATCGGCGCCAGAGAAGTGATCGAAAAGATCCTTCCTATCGTTGATAATTTTGAACGAGGTCTGGCAGCAGTTCCGGAAGAGGAAAAAGACAGTCCTTTTGTAGAAGGAATGAATAAAGTTTACCGTCAGCTCCTTTCTTCATTTGAAGGAATGGGAGTTAAGGCCATTGAATCTGTAGGCCAGGAATTTAATCCGGATTATCATAACGCAGTAATGCATGTGGAAGATGAAGAAGCCGGAGAGAATACAGTGGTGGAAGAATTCCAGAAAGGTTATACCTATAAGGATACAGTGATCCGCCACAGCATGGTGAAGGTGGCAAATTAATCTGCGGACCTGAACCGAAAGGATTTTATATGCAGGAGTGATCCTGAAGGATTTTATCTTATAAACAGCAAATAATAACTAACAATAGAAATGATACAAGGAGGAGTTTATCATGAGCAAGATCATAGGTATTGACTTAGGTACTACAAATAGCTGTGTAGCCGTTATGGAAGGCGGACAGCCAACAGTTATTCCAAATGCAGAAGGCGCAAGAACAACACCTTCCGTTGTGGCATTTACAAAATCAGGAGAAAGACTTGTAGGTGAGCCTGCAAAACGTCAGGCTGTTACAAACGCTGACAAGACTATTTCTTCTATTAAAAGACATATGGGTACAGACTACAGAGTAGCTATTGATGATAAAAAATATTCACCCCAGGAAATTTCCGCAATGATCCTTCAGAAACTGAAAGGTGATGCAGAAAACTATCTGGGTGAGAAAGTTACAGAAGCGGTTATCACAGTTCCTGCTTACTTCAACGATG
>DXIQ01000092.1 GCA_019112785.1 Candidatus Blautia stercorigallinarum | reverse complement strand
TGAAGGGCAGCGACGAGTCAAGGGCAATAGTGGCTTGAACAAAGTGAAAGCCAGCGTCTTTAGGCGCTGGCCGGTAACAGAGGCTTATAGCCTCAGAGCAAACCACCCGTTAGACGGGTGGTGTTGATTTTCTGTGTTTTCCTCCGCCAGAAACTGAAGGAGAACAGGAAAAGGATCTTCCCTGTCTTTTGTAATGATACCGATAAGAAATACCCGGCTGTTTCCAGGACTCAGACCAGTTGTTTCAATATCGAAAAAGAGTGTATCCTCCAGACACATTTCTTCAGGAAAGAAGCCTTTGTCTATATTGATATTTTCCTGACAGAGAATTTCTTTAGTTGTTATCATTTTAACAAAATCCTTTCAAATTGTATTTAAAATTGTACGAAAAATTCCTAAATTTTTCTAGTGATTTCTCCAAAGAGATGATATATTATATAGAAAGGAGAAATATGGGTTTCAAAATAGCAGGAATATTTCTTTATTATATCATAAAGCAACAAGCCGAGTGAATATTTATATATATTTGACGTCTGCCGGTGATATTGGCGTTTGCGGTTAGTATATCATAAACGACTCTTTCTGTGCCTGGCCTCCTCATTGTTGTGGGGAGCTTTTTCTATTTTGCTTTTTAAACTGCTGCAACCCTTTGTCTCCTGGAATACAAATCTGTATCCTCAGCCTATAGGAGAAAAGGACCAGATAGACGATAATCGGGCCATGTCCGGTTATACATAGATAAAGGAGGGACTAACATATGGCGTTTTTAACCTTTCGAGGCGGCGTCCATCCCTATGATGGAAAAGAGCTGTCCAAGGAAAAGCCTGTCCGGGAACTGCTTCCCGGGAAAGAACTGGTATATCCTCTGTCACAGCATATCGGTGCTCCGGCGAAACCGATCGTGGCAAAAGGTGATCATGTTCTGGCAGGTCAGAAGATTGCAGAAATGGGGGGATTTGTTTCTGCAAATATTCACGCTTCCGTGTCAGGAACAGTGAAAGAGATTAAAAAAGTCAGAAATAATGTAGGATCCATGGTGGATGCCATCGTGGTGGAAAATGACGAAAAGTATGAAACTGTTGAGTTTCAGAAAGCCGATTCGCTGGAGGCGCTGTCCAAGGAAGAAATCCTGGAGCGGATCAAGGAAGGCGGCGTAGTGGGAATGGGAGGCGCAGGTTTCCCGACTCATGTAAAACTGGCTCCCAAGGAGCCGGAGAAGATCGAATATGTTCTGGTAAACGGAGCGGAGTGCGAACCTTATCTTACTTCTGACTACAGAAGGATGTTAGAGCAGCCGGAATGGATCATCGGGGGCTTAAAATGCATTCTGAAACTTTTTGACAATGCAAAGGGTTATATCTGTATTGAGGATAACAAGCCGGATTGTATCGCAAAGATATCAGAGATGGTAAAAAACGAGCCGAAGATCGAGGTGCAGACTCTGAAGACGAAATATCCCCAGGGTGCTGAGCGCTGCCTGATCTATGCGGTCAGCGGCAGGGAGATCAATTCTTCTATGCTTCCCGCAGACGCCGGCTGTGTGGTAGATAATATCGATACAGTATGTGCTGTGTACCGGGCGGTTATAGCAGGAGAACCGGTAATGGACCGGATCGTGACAGTAACTGGCGAGGCAGTGGCTGATCCCTGCAACTTTAAGGCAAAACTGGGAACTTCTTTTGCAGACCTGCTGGAGGCTGCCGGGGGCTTTAAACAGCCTGCCAAGAAGATCATTTCCGGCGGTCCTATGATGGGATTTGCCATGTTTGATTATCATGTGCCTGTTGTAAAGACATCTTCAGCCATGCTGTGCATGACAGAAGATGATATCTCTGAAAAAGAGCCTACAGCCTGCATTAACTGCGGCAGATGTGTCAAAGCCTGCCCTGCAAGGCTGGTTCCCTCAAGACTGGCTACCTATTCGGAACATGGACAGGCGGAACTGTTCGAAAAACATTACGGAATGGAATGTGTGGAGTGCGGATGCTGCAGCTTTGTCTGTCCGGCAAAACGTCCACTGACCCAGTCCATGCGGTCCATGAGAAAAATGGTTATGGCAAACCGCAGAAAACCGAAATAGGAGGAGAAAGTCATGAGTGAATTATTACACGTATCATCTTCCCCTCATGTAAGGTCGAAGGTGGACACCAGCAGCATAATGCTTACAGTCATTATCGCATTACTGCCTGCTACATTATTCGGAATTTATAATTTCGGACCCCACGCCCTTCTGCTTGTACTGGTGACCATAGCAGCCTGTGTGGCGACAGAAGCGGTTTATGAAAAGATCGTACATAAAAAACTTACAGTGAAGGATTACAGCGCAGTAGTCACAGGACTTCTGCTGGCGCTGAACCTTCCTCCAAAGGCTCCCTGGTGGATTGCTGTGATCGGCGGCATTTTTGCTATCTTAGTGGTAAAACAGCTTTTCGGCGGCCTGGGACAGAACTTTATGAACCCGGCTCTGGCAGCCAGATGTTTCCTGCTGATCTCATTTACAGGCAGGATGACAGACTTTGCCGTACCAGACGGCGCCTGGGGAAACATTGTGGATACTGTATCAGGAGCTACTCCTCTGGCAGCTATGAAGTCCGGAGAGACAGTAGACCTGTTAAGCCTTTTTATCGGTAATGTTCAAGGGACTATCGGTGAGACATCGGCTCTTGCTATTCTGATCGGTGCTGCGATCCTTCTGATCCGAGGAATCATCGATTTCAGGATCCCGGTTGCCTATATCCTTACATTCAGCGTATTTGCTCTGATCTTTGGGGGACATGGACTGGATTTCTATTATCTGCTTTGCCAGCTCTGCGGCGGCGGACTGATGCTGGGAGCATGGTTTATGGCGACAGATTATGTTACATCTCCTATCACAAGCAAGGGACGGATCGTATACGGTATCTGCTTAGGGATTTTCACAGGTCTTTTCCGTATCTTCGGAGGATCTGCAGAAGGCGTTTCCTATGCGATCATCTTCTGCAACCTGCTGGTTCCGCTTATTGAGCGTTTTACCATGCCGGCAGCCTTCGGAAAGGGAGGTAAGAAAGCATGAAAAATACAATCATAAAAGATACGATCATACTTACCCTGATCACTTTAGTATCCGGCGGTCTTCTGGGACTGGTTTATCAGGTTACAAAAGAACCTATTGCCCAGCAGGAAGAGATGGCCAAACAGGAAGCATATCAGGCGGTATTTGAAGATGCAGATTCCTTTGAGGTCTGTGTGGAAGCAGGAGATGCAGATATTGCCCAGTACCTTGCAGACAACGGCTTTACAGCCCAGACAGTGAATGAGGTCATGGAGGCAAAAGATGCTTCAGGGGAAACCATCGGCTATGCGCTGAACATGACTACTTCTGAAGGATATGGCGGAGATATTTCTTTCTCCATGGGCGTACAGCTTGATGGAACTTTAAATGGGATTTCTATCCTGACCATTAATGAGACCGCTGGTCTTGGAATGAATGCTACAGATGAATCCTTTAAGGGGCAGTTCAGCAATAAAAATGTGGAATCCTTCACAGTAACCAAAACAGGGGCTTCCGCAGACAACGAGATCAACGCTATCAGCGGCGCGACCATTACCTCAAATGCCATTACAGGCGGTGTAAACGCCGGTCTGTGCGCCTTTAATTACATAAAGGAGGGAGAATAAAATGAAAGCAAATACACCTGTGGAACGTTTATATAACGGTATCATTAAGGAAAATCCCACCTTTGTACTGGTTTTGGGTATGTGTCCGACTCTGGCTGTAACAACAGCAGCCATAAACGGTATCGGTATGGGACTTACCACTACAGTGGTCCTGGCTATGTCTAATCTGTTTATTTCACTTTTGAGGAATATTATCCCGGATAAAGTACGTATGCCTGCTTATATCGTAGTAGTTGCTTCTTTTGTAACCATTGTGCAGCTGCTTTTACAGGGATTTATCCCCAGCCTTTACGATTCTCTGGGACTTTATATCCCTCTGATCGTAGTAAACTGTATCATTCTGGGAAGAGCGGAAGCTTATGCTTCTCAGAACGGACCTGTAGCCTCTATCTTTGACGGTATCGGTATGGGACTGGGCTTTACCCTGTCTATAACTATTCTGGCGGCATTCCGCGAGCTGATCGGCGCAGGAACTGTTTTCGGATTCCAGATCATGCCGGCGGCTTATGAGCCTGCAACCATCTTTATCCTGGCTCCCGGCGCTTTCTTCGTACTGGCTTTCCTGGCTGCAGTCCGGGCAAAGATCATGGAGAAAAAACCAAAAGAAGAGCAGAAACCGGTGCACTGTATGGAAGGCGGCTGTGCTTCCTGCAGTAATGAAGCCTGCAGCGGAAAATTCTACGACAATACGGTAGTAAAGAAGTAAGGGGGACGGATAGATGGAAGGTTTAGGAAATTTATTGATCATAGCAGTCAGCGCTGCAGTAGTAAATAATGTAGTATTAAGCCAGTTCTTAGGTCTGTGTCCTTTCTTCGGAGTTTCCAAGAAGATCGAAACAGCAGCAGGCATGGGCGGAGCGGTAATCTTTGTTATTACCCTTTCTTCCTTTGTAACAGGTCTGGTGTACAAGTTCATTCTGGTTCCTCTGGATATGGATTATATGCAGACTATTGTATTTATCCTGGTAATCGCGGCATTGGTACAGTTTGTAGAAATGTTTTTGAAAAAATCCATGCCTTCTCTGTATGAGAGCCTGGGTGTTTATCTGCCTCTGATCACCACAAACTGTGCAGTTCTGGGTGTTGCCCTGAATAATGTGCAGTATGGATACAACCTGCTGGAAGGTGTGGTTTACGGATTTGCCACAGCAACAGGTTTTACGATTTCTATTATTCTGATGGCAGGATTAAGAGAAAAAATGGAGTACAATGATATTCCCAAGTATTTCCAGGGATTTCCTCATGTGCTCCTTACAGCCGGATTGATGGCCATCGCTTTCTTCGGCTTTTCAGGAATCATATAAGGAGGCATAAGATATGGTAACAGGTATTATCATTGCGGCAGTCCTGGTAGGCGGCGTAGGTCTCTTTATTGGACTTTTCCTGGGAATTGCCGGAAAGAAATTTGCAGTAGAAGTAGATGAAAAAGAAATATTGGTAAGGGAAGCCCTCCCTGGAAATAACTGCGGCGGCTGCGGCTATCCAGGCTGTGACGGTCTGGCGGCAGCTATCGCTAAAGGGGAAGCTCCCGTAAACGCATGTCCCGTAGGCGGCGCGGCGGCAGCTGCCAAGATCGGGGAGATCATGGGACAGGAAGCAGGAGAAAGCGTCCGTATGACGGCTTTTGTGAAATGTGCAGGTGACTGTGAGAAGGCTGGACAGAGCTATGAATATATAGGTGTTAAAGACTGTAAAATGGCGGCTCTGATGCAGAACGGCGGTTCCAAGACCTGTACCTACGGCTGTCTGGGATATGGATCCTGTGTAAAAGTCTGCCCCTTTGACGCCATCCACATTGTAAACGGCATTGCAAAGGTAGACAAAGAAAAATGTAAAGCCTGCGGCAAATGTGTGGCAGAATGTCCTAAGAAGATCATTGAGCTGATCCCTTACGATCAGAAACAGGCAGTGGCCTGCAGTTCCAAAGACAAAGGAAAAGCAGTTATGAGCGCCTGTGAAGTAGGATGTATCGGATGTAGAAAGTGTGTAAAAGAATGTCCGAAAGAAGCCATTACCGTAGTGGACAATGTAGCCCACATTGATCCGGAAAAATGTATCAACTGCGGCAAGTGTAAAGCCACATGTCCAAGGAAGATTATTGTATAGTCAAATACCCTGATGCAAGCATCGGGGAACTTGCCCCTTGCGGCAGTCGCCAAATGGACATGCGAGCATGTTCGCTTGGCTCGTTGCCCGCAGGAATAAAAGTGATTGAGAAAGAACAAGGCAGGGAATTTTCCGGCCTTGTTCTTTTTAATAGGGGGATGGACTATGAGAGTAGAAAGCAGTATTTATGAAATCAAAGGAAAAGAACTGATCCTCAGAAATCCGGAAGAAAGTGACGCAGAAAGACTTTTATCCTATCTGAAAACAACCAGCAGGGAAACACCCTATTTAATAAGAGAACCGGAGGAGATCACCCTGACCCTGGAAGAAGAAAAAGAATTTATCAAAAGGCAGAACAACTCCGAACATAAACTGCTTCTGATCGGAATGCTGAATGGAAAACATGTAGGAAACTGTTCACTGATGAGAATGGATTTAAAACGATACCAGCACAGGGCAGTCATGGCCATTGCTTTGTATCAGAAATACACCGGGCTGGGCATCGGAAGGATCATGATAGAAAAAATATTTTCCATAGCAAAAGCACAGGGCATTGAACAGATAGAACTGGAAGTGGCGGCAAGTAATCAGAAAGCAGTTGCCCTATACAAAAAATTAGGATTTGAAACCTTCGGAACCTTTCCAGACAATATGAAATATAAAGATGGCACTTATGAAGCTGCACACTGGATGATGAAAAAACTATAAATTGATAGGCGGCACTATTATGCGATATAAAAGCTGTCAGTCCTGATACAGCAGTACAGAAAGAAAATTTTCATACAGGTTTAAGGGAGGTATTTGAACTTCTGGAAGTTTTTGCAAACAGAGATGAACTGGAGAAGCTATTGAGAGAAAAAGAAGATCATTATAAGAATTTAGATGAAGAAACAAGTCGGCTGGTAGGTAAATTTTTAGACATCCCGGTATTAAAAGAAAATCACGAGAAATATAGAAATGAAAGGGGGAAAGTGAACATGTGCACAGCAATCAGAGATATGGTAAAGAACGGTGAAAAACGTGGCGAAGAACGAGGAGAAAAAAGAAGCGCCAGACTGGCCCTCCTTCTGGCCGAGAGAAACCGGATCGGAGACCTGAGAAAAGCCTCCGAAGACAAAGAATACCGTAACAAGCTGTTCCAGGAATTCGGAATATAGCCTCGTTAACAGCATCCTCCGACTTAAAAAGCACTGCCCTATCAACAGCACCCTCCGACCTAAAAAGCACAGCCCCATCCACAGATCCCTCTCTCCGGCGAATTCCAGTCTGAGCCGGAAGAGGGATCTGTGGATGGGGCGTCCCTTTTTATTAGATTTGCAATTTTACCCCTCCTATGTTAAGATAAAACACAGCGAATTGAACAGGAGAGATCCATGAAGAAAAGAGACTTTATATTGATCGGGGCTGTGCTGGTGCTGGCTTTTTTATGTTGGGTTGTTCCAAGGGCTGCGGGGATCTTTGCCGGGGAGGATGCCTCACGGGTGCGGATCACTGTGGGCGGAGAAGAATACGGAACTTACAGCCTGTCCGAAGATCAGATCATAGAGATCAATGATACCAATGTCTGCGAGATAAAAGACGGTGAAGTAAATATGATCCAGGCGGACTGTCCGGATCAGCTTTGTATCCATCAGGGGCCTATCCATATACAGGGGGAGACTATCGTCTGTCTCCCTAATCGCGTGGTGGTGGAAATTACCGGAAATGATAAAGACGAACAGCTGGACGGCGTCGTGCAGTAACAGGAGAAAAGAATGAAAAAAACAGCTTATATGGGCCTTTTCGCGGCCGTTGCCATTATATTCGGATATGTAGAATCTCTTTTTCCTGTATTTGCAGGGATTCCCGGTATCAAACTGGGGCTGGCGAATCTTGTGACAGTTTTTATACTTTATACCTATAGTTATAAAGAGGCTGCTATGATATCCTTTATCAGGATCCTTGTGATCGGATTTTTGTTCGGAAATCTTTTCTCTATTTTATTCAGTCTGGCGGGAGCGGCACTTAGTCTGGCCTGTATGACACTGGCGAAAAGATATCTGGGACTTTCTATTACCGGGGTCAGTATTGTGGGCGGGGTAACCCATAATCTGGGTCAGATCGTTGTGGCGGCTCTGGTAGTGGAGAATGTAAATCTGTTCTATTATTTCCCGGCCCTTCTCATTGCCGGGCTGATCACAGGATTCCTCATCGGGATCCTGTCAGGAGAAATCTTAAAGAGAACATCAGGAAGGAAACTCGTATGATCGCATATATAAAAGGCACAGTAGAAGAAATCCTGGAAGACCGGGTGATCCTGGAAGCAGGAAATATGGGATATAATATCTTTATGCCTATGGGAGCAGTGGAACACCTCCTCCACAAAGGGCAGGAGATAAAAATACATACCTATCTGAATGTGAAGGAAGATGCCCTTCAGCTATTTGGATTTCTGTCAAGAGATGACTTGAATACCTTTAAACTTCTTTTAGGGGTGAATGGCATCGGACCAAAGGCGGCTCTGGGAGTTCTGTCCGGACTCAGCGCTGATGAGCTGCGTTTTGCGGTTCTGGCAGATGATGTGAAAACCATTTCCAGAGCGCCGGGAATAGGAAAGAAAACCGCTCAGAAACTGATCCTGGAACTGAAGGATAAATTTAATATCCAGGAAGCACTGGAAATGAAGGCAGAGCATATTCAAATGCCGGGAGCAGAAGGAGAGGCGGACCTGACCGACGTCAAGAAAGAAGCTGTTGAAGCTCTGACTGCCTTAGGATATTCAGGGACGGATGCCCTCCGGGCGGTGAAAAAAGTAGAATTGACGCCGGATATGAGCGTTGAGACCCTGCTGAAGCTGGCTTTGAAAAATATGTTCTGAAAGATCAGATAGATAAAGACAGAAAAAACTGTCTTTGGCAGTTTGGGAGAATGACATGGAAAGAAGAATCATTACAACAGATGTGATGGAAGAAGACATCCGCACAGAGGGAAGTCTCCGTCCTCAATATCTGAAAGACTATATTGGCCAGGAAAAGGCAAAAAGTAATCTGAAAGTCTATATCGAGGCGGCAAAGCAGAGGGGAGACGCTCTGGATCATGTGCTGTTTTACGGCCCTCCGGGCCTGGGAAAGACCACCCTGGCAGGGATCATTGCCAATGAGATGGGGGTACATATGAAGGTTACCAGCGGGCCTGCCATAGAAAAGCCGGGGGAAATGGCAGCAATCTTAAACAGCCTTCAGGAAAATGATGTACTCTTTGTAGACGAGATCCACAGGCTGAACCGGCAGGTAGAGGAGGTCCTTTACCCTGCTATGGAAGATTATGCCATTGATATTATGATCGGTAAAGGGGCAACTGCCCGTTCGATCCGGCTGGATCTTCCAAAGTTTACTCTGGTGGGAGCCACTACCAGGGCCGGGCTTCTGACGGCTCCTTTAAGAGACCGTTTTGGAGTAGTCCATCATTTGGAATTTTATACGGAAGAAGAGCTTCAGAAGATCATCATCCATTCTGCGGCAATACTGGGAGTGGAGATTGACGAGGACGGGGCTCTGGAGATGGCCAGACGTTCCAGGGGTACTCCCCGTCTTGCCAACCGGCTTTTAAAACGGGTAAGAGATTTTGCCCAGGTAAAGTATGACGGAAGGATCACCAAGGACGTAGCGGATTTTGCTATGGATCTTCTGGAAGTAGACCGATATGGTCTGGATCAGACAGACCGGCTGCTCCTTTCTACCATTATAGATAAGTTCGCAGGGGGTCCTGTAGGTTTGGATACTCTGGCGGCAGCTATCGGAGAGGACGCAGGGACCATCGAGGATGTGTATGAACCTTATCTGATCAAGAAAGGATTCCTTCTGCGCACGCCCAGGGGCAGGGCTGTTACAGATCTGACCTATCATCATCTGGGAACAAAATAATAGTTGTTTTTCCTTAAAATTCGATTATAATAGACATAGAAACCTAAGAAAAAGGCGGGAGGAAGCATATGGCAGTGAAAAATACTACCCAGGTGCTGATCGGGGGAAAGATTGTCACATTAAGCGGCTATGAAAGCGAGGAATATCTCCAGAAGGTCGCTAATTATATGAATAATAAACTTACAGAATTAGGACAGCTGCCGGGATATAACCGGCAGGCACTGGAAACCAGACATACTTTATTAAGCCTGAACATTGCAGATGATTATTTTAAAGCGAAACGCCAGGCAGAGATGTATGAGGAAGAACTGGAGGCCAAGGATCGGGAAATGTACGATCTGAAGCATGATCTGATCAACGGACAGGTAGAGCTGGACCGGGGAAAGAAATCAGGTCAGGAAAAGGACCGTCAGATCGCAGAACTTCAGGCAAAAGTAGACGAGCTGGAGAAGGAGCTGGAAGAACTGTTAAAGTAAGAGAATAGAAAAACCGGGGCGGCAGATCATGTAACGCCCCTTTTCTTTTTATAGAAAATGTTAGAAAGGATACAAGAAATCGATGAAATCCGAATTATTGGCTCCTGCAGGTTCCTATCAGGGACTGCAGGCTGTGATAAGGGCCGGGGCAGATGCCGTATATATCGGAGGCAGTCTGTTCGGAGCCAGGGCCTACGCAGATAATCCTGACAGGGAAGAGATGAAAGAAGCCATTGATTTTACCCATATCCATGGAAAAAAGATTTATCTGACAGTGAATACGCTGCTGAAGAACCGGGAGCTCTATGGGCAGCTCTATGATTTCCTGGCACCCTTTTATGAACAGGGGGCAGACGGGGTTATTGTCCAGGATCTTGGAGTGCTGGCCTTTTTGAAAAAAGAGTTTCCGGGACTGCCGGTCCATGCCAGCACTCAGATGACGGTTACAGGACCAAAGGGAGCTGCCCTTCTTGGAAAAGCAGGAGTATCCAGGATCGTGCCTGCAAGAGAGCTTTCCCTGGAGGAGATCCGGAGGATTCATGAGGAAACCGGGATGGAGATTGAATGTTTTGTTCATGGGGCTCTTTGCTATTGCTATTCCGGCATGTGTCTGTTCAGCAGTATGCTTGGGGGCAGAAGCGGCAACAGAGGAAGATGTGCCCAGCCCTGCAGGCTGCCTTACCAGGCCTTTGAAGGGGGAAAAGCTTTAAATGATGAAAACAGCCGGTATCTGCTGAGCCCAAAGGATATGTGTACCGTTGAGATCCTGCCGGAAATCCTGAAAGCAGGTGTGTATTCCCTGAAAATAGAGGGAAGAATGAAAAGACCGGAATATGCGGCAGGAGTAACCTCCATATACCGGAAATATCTGGATCTTTATGAAAAAGATCCGGAGCACTACCAGGTGTCTGACGAGGACCGTCAGATCCTTCTGGATCTTTATCAGAGAGACGGTTTTAATCAAGGCTATTATCACAGCTATAATGGAAGAAATATGATGGCCGTAGTCAATTATAAGGAACAGGGCCGGAAGAAAAAAACTTCAGAAAATCGTAATGAAGAATTGTTTACCGAATTAAAAAAGAAATATTTAGATACAAAAACACAAGAAAAAATTTATGGAAATTTAATCCTCTATACGGACAGTCCTGCTATACTGGATTTGGACTTTCAGGATATTCATGTGCAGGTCCAGGGCTGTCTGGTGGAGGAAGCTTTGAAACAGCCTCTTTCGGCAGAAAGGGTAAGACGTCAGATGGAAAAGACCGGGGAAACTCCTTTTATTTTTGACGATCTGGAAATCCTGACAGATGAAAAGGGATTCCTGCCAATGCAGAGTCTGAATGCGCTGAGAAGGGAAGGCCTTGAAAAGCTGGAAGAAGCATATCTGAAGAAATTCCGGAGGAAGCTTCCTTTAAAGCAAGATGGAGATAGGGAGGAAAAGAAAGATCCAGAAGATCCGGCAGCCCGGGAAACAGATCCCGGAAGGCTTTATGTTCTTGTGGAAACCAGCGATCAGTGGAAGGCGGCCCTGGAAAATCAGGCGGTTACGGGAGTTTATGCTTCCCTTTCTATGATCGGATTAAAAAATCTGAAAGTCAATGTGAAAAAAGCGGCAAAAGAGGCAGCTCTGGCCGGAAAGAAATTTTACCTGGCAATGCCTTATATGCTGAGGGAGGGACGCCTGGACGGTTTTGAGGATATTTTCCGGGATCTGGGAGAGGATATAGATGGATTTCTGGTGCGGAACCTGGAAGAAGTGGGATATTTTAAGGAGCTGGGTCTGGGAGAGAAGCTGGTGTGTGACTACTCCATCTACAATTTTAACGATCTGGCAAAAGAATTTCTGGAGGATCTGGGAGTAAAAAGAACTACCCTGCCTTTGGAACTGAACGCCAGAGAGATCAGAGAGAAAAACAACAGAAACAGTGAAATGATCCTTTACGGCTATTATCCCATGATGGTTTCCGCTCAGTGCCTGAAGAAAACCTGCGGGTCCTGTGATCACAGATCCGGGAAGGTCTGGCTGAAAGACCGTTACGGACAGCGGTTTCTGACAAAATGTTCCTGCGATTTCTGCTATAATGTGATCTACAACAGTATTCCCACCGGACTTGTCAAAGAGGCCGGGGAGATACTGGAAATGGGGATTCCTGCTTTCCGTCTGAATTTTACAGAGGAAGGATATGAGGAGACCAGGGAGATGCTGGAGCTTTTTGCCCTGGCCTATGGATTTACAAAACCAACAGAGAAAAAGAAAATCCCGGAGAAACTGCCTGAATTTACAAAAGGGCATTTCAGAAGGGGAGTAGAGTAGGTGAAAAAGTGCTGAATATCATTGTTGAATTATCAAAATACCTGATACTGATCATCATGCTTTTGTATACCCTGGAAAGCTTCCTGGTTTTCCGGTATGAGGAGGATTACGATCAGAGATATATCCTGCGAAAACAGCTTTTGCTGATCATATTTTTAGATCTTACCGCTTTTCTGGTGATCTTTCTACAGACAGAGGAGTTGAAGGTACTGTATATCTTCGGAGCCCTGATCCTGTATCTGGTCATTGTCCAGGCATTATACAGGGCTTTGTATAAGACTTCATCCATTCTTCTGCTGAATCACATGTGTATGCTCCTGTCTATTGGATTTATCATGCTGGCCAGACTGGATCCGGATTCAGGACTTCGGCAGATGGCCATTGCCGTGGCGGCTACTGTGCTTGCTATGGTCATTCCGGTAATGATACGGAAAATGTACTTTCTGAAAAAGCTCACATGGCTTTATGCGGTAGTAGGATTTCTTATGCTGGCAGTGGTGCTGGTGGCAGGCTCTAATGTAAACGGAGCGAAGATCAATATTAATATCGGATCTTTTGCTTTCCAGCCCTCGGAATTTGTAAAGATCATTTATGTATTTTTTGTAGCCAGCAGACTTTATAAGAAAAGCGCAACCTTCCTGGACCATGTGATCACCACGGCAGTGGCGGCGGCTTATGTGCTGGTGCTGGTCCTTTCCAGGGACCTGGGAAGCGCGGTGGTATTTTTCATTACTTATGTGGTCATGCTTTATGTGGCCACCAAGAAGCCTTTGTATCTTTTTGCGGGTCTGGGAAGCGGCTGCCTGGCGGCGGTGATCGCTTATTTCCTGTTTTCTCATGTAAGACAGAGAGTTGTTGCCTGGAGAGATCCTTTCTCTGTATGGGAAACTTCCGGTTACCAGATCCTCCAGGGACTTTTTGCTATCGGCGCAGGAGGCTGGTTCGGCGTGGGCCTGTGCAAGGGATCCCCGGAACTGATCCCCTTTGTGCAGCAGGATTATATGTTCGCGGCGATCTGTGAGGAACTGGGAGGACTTTTTGCTATCTGTATGATCCTGGTGTGTATGAGCATGTTCCTTCTGGTTGTCAATATTTCTCTGAGGATCAAGAAACGTTTTTATAAACTGATCGCTCTGGGGCTGGGAACAGAATATGCCTTTCAGGTATTCCTGACTATCGGAGGCGTGAGTAAATTTATACCAATGACAGGGATCACGCTTCCGCTGGTAAGTTATGGAGGAAGTTCTGTTCTGGCCACTATTATCATGCTGGCCATTATCCAGGGACTGTATATTTTAAGAGAAGATGAGGATGAGGAATTTGAACGGCAAAAAGAAAAAATATGAGAAACAGCTCAGAAGAGAAGAGGAGCTGCAGAAGAAAAAACGAAAAAAAGCTAAACGGCGGAAAAACCGGGAGTATACCATTGTCAGTTATTTCTTTGTGCTGATTTTTGTTTCCCTTATCGTTTATATGGGCTATTTTAATATCTGGGAGAGAGATGATATTATCAGCAGTCCTTACAACAGCAGACAAAATCAGGCAGAGGACCGTATCGTAAGAGGAAGTATCCTTTCTGCTGACGGACAGACTCTGGCATATACCCAGACGGACAGTGAAGGAAATGAGACCAGAGTTTATCCTTACGGCAATATGTTCGCCCATGTGGTAGGCTATGTGTCTAACGGAAAGAACGGCCTGGAAGCTCTGGCTAATTCATCACTTATGTCTACACATCATGAGTATGTGGACCGGATCAAAAATGAGATCATGGATCTGAAAAATCCGGGAGACAATGTGGTAACCACACTGGATACCAGGCTCCAGGAAGTGGCATATAACGCTCTGGGCGGATATAACGGGGCTGTAGTGGTCATGGATCCCCAGACCGGAGCCGTGCTGGCTTCTGTCAGCAAGCCGGATTTTGATCCCAATACCATAGAGGCTGACTGGGATACACTGGCTAATGATTCTACGAACAGCAGCCTGCTGAACAGGGCTACCCAGGGAGCATATCCTCCCGGATCTATCTTTAAGGTGGTTATGTCCCTTGCTTATCTCAGGGAACACGGGACTTTAGATGATTTTTCTTACGACTGTACAGGAAGTATCACTCAGGAGGGCCATACTATCCCATGTTTTGACGGAGAAGTTCACGGGCAGGTGGATTTTACCACGGCTTTTGCCCAGTCCTGCAATACCGCTTTTGTTCAGATCGGACTGGATCTGGGGGCCGATACCATCCAGAAGACGGCAGAGGATCTGCTGTTCAACAAAGAACTTCCGATTTCCCTGGATTACCGGAAGAGCACTATAGATCTGAAAAAATCCGAAGGGATCCCGTTCCTGATGCAGTCTTCCATCGGGCAGGGGACCACGCTGGTATCACCTATGCATATGGCTATGAGCACCAGCGCTGTTGCCAATAACGGAGAACTGATGAAACCTTATTATATCGACCATGTAGAAAATGACGGCGGGGATGTAATAAAAACAACCAAGCCTTCTGTCTATAAGGAACTGATGAGTGAAAGCGAGGCCCAGACACTGAAAGGGCTGATGGAAGAGGTAGTTAATTCCGGAACGGGTACCCAGCTTTCCGGAGAAAGCTACAGTGCCGCAGGAAAGACCGGTTCCGCAGAATATGAGGGAAGCGACGGCTCTATCAGGACGCATTCCTGGTTTATCGGCTTCTCTAATGTGGAAGATCCGGATCTGGTGGTGGCAGTGATCGCCGAGGGCGCCGGTACAGGAAGCCGGGCGGCGGTCCCCATTGCTCATGAAATTTTTAATGCATACTATTACGGATGACTAAGAAGAAAGGATTGCGCCTGTCCTGAAAAAGAGGTATACTACCTTTAAGAACACAACGCAGGCGTCCCTGGGACGTCTTTAGCAGGAGGAACCACAAAATGATCGAAGCAACAAGCTGTGGCGGAGTGGTGATCTATAGGGGAAAGATACTGACTTTGTATAAATCCTATAAGCATAAATATGAGGGATGGGTACTGCCTAAGGGCACCGTGGAAAAAGGAGAAGATTATAAGACTACTGCACTTCGGGAAGTGAAGGAAGAGGCAGGGGTTACCGCAAATATTATAAAATATGTAGGAAAGAGTCAGTATAGTTTTTGCATTCCGGAAGATACTGTAGAAAAGAATGTCTACTGGTATCTCATGTCTGCAAACAGCTATTACAGCAGACCGCAGAGGGAGGAATACTTTGTGGATTCCGGCTTTTACAAGTTCCATGAAGCGTATCATCTGTTGCGCTTTTCCAATGAAAAGCAGATACTGGAAAGGGCCTACAGTGAATATCTGGATCTGAAAAAAGCGAATCTTTGGGGGAATCGAAAGTACTTTTAGAGAAGGCTGCCGCACTAAACAAATAGATGCTGTTTACTGCGGCAGCTTCTTCCATATCATGGTCCGGTAAAATGAAGGAGGTGCAGTAAGAAATGTTGGAACAGATCAATCTTACAAAGAAAATGGAAAAAAGCGTATACCAGGAGAAAATGGAGGTTATGGAACCTGAGCTTGCCAGGCTTCAAAGAGAATGCAAGGCGTTGGGGATCCCGGTGATCCTTGTCTTTGAAGGGCTGGGAGCTTCGGGAAAGGGCCTTCAGATCAGCAAACTGATCTATCCTCTGGACCCCAGAGGCTTTCAGGTATTTGCCATCAAGAAAGCTACAGAGGAAGAAGAAATGCACCCCTTCCTGTGGCGGTTCTGGACGAAAACACCGGAAAAAGGACGTATAGCCTTTTTTGATACAAGCTGGTACAGGAAAGTTTCCGTAGACCGGTTTGAAAATAAGATTTCCAGAGAGGAACTTCTGTATGCCTACCAGGAGATCAATACTTTTGAACGTACACTGACGGATGACGGTGCAGTGCTGATCAAGTTCTTCCTTTATATCAGTCAGAAGGAACAGAAAAAGCGCTTTGATAAACTGCTGGGTTCCAAGGAAACAGCATGGAGAGTAAGCAAAGAAGATATCAAAAGAAACAAAGAATATGACCGCTATAAAGCCATGAATGAGGAAATGCTGGAAAAGACCGAGACCGAATATGCCCCATGGACAATCATTGAAGCGGAAGACCGGCGTTTTGCCACTGCAAAGATCTATAAAACTGTAGTGGAAAAACTTTCAGAAAAGGTAGCGGCTAAGAGAGAAGAACTGGCTCTGGCAGAAGAAAAGAAAGGGATGCAGGAAGAAAAGCCTGCCTGGCAGCCCAAGGAAAATAAGGAGCTGGATTCTACGGTATTGAGCAAAGTAGACTTGTCTCTTGCTTATACAAAAGAAGAGTATAAGGAAAAACTGAAAAAGCTTCAGGATCGTATGGAGATCCTTCACAGTGAGCTGTACCGTCAGAGGATCCCGGTGGTCCTGGGATTCGAAGGCTGGGACGCCGGAGGAAAAGGGGGCGCTATCAAACGGCTTACAGAACCAATGGATCCCAGAGGATATCTGGTAAGTCCTACAGCTTCTCCCACCCCTACGGAGAAAAGCCATCATTATCTCTGGAGATTCTGGAAGGCCATGCCAAAAGACGGCCATATCACGATTTTTGACCGGACCTGGTACGGCAGAGTGATGGTGGAGCGGATCGAGGGCTTCTGCACAAAAGAAGAATGGCAGAGAGCCTATCGGGAGATCAATGATATGGAAGCCCATCTGACCCATTCCGGAGCGATCGTGCTGAAGTTCTGGATGCATATCGATAAGGATGAGCAGGAGCGGAGATTTAAGGAGCGTATGGAAAATCCGGAGAAACAGTGGAAGATCACAGACGAAGACTGGAGAAACCGGGAAAAATGGGATCAGTATGAGGAAGCGGTCAATGAAATGATCATTAAGACTTCCACTTCCTATGCGCCCTGGATCATTGTGGAAGGAAATAATAAATATTATGCCAGGATCAAAGTCCTGGAATCTGTGGTCAATGCCATAGAGGAGAGATTGAAAAAATAGATTCGATGGGAAAGAATTTTTATGTTAAACTGGTATAAGGGGCTGTATGTTGGCAATAATGCAAAAAAGAAAAAAAAGAAACTGATCCGGAAGATCAGCCAGGGCGCCGGGGTGGTGGATGTTTATCTGATCACCCTTGCCGCCAACCACCGGGATCAGCTGGACATATTTCCGGCAAATGAACTGATGCAGAAAGCAAGGAGAAAGAACTGCCCGGTGATCGTAGGATTGGCCTGCGGCTACTGGGAAGCTCTGGAACTGGTGGAAGCCATGGTACAGCAGACCTACCGGGAAACCGCCACGGGGAATGTGAGACAGTGGCTGGAAAAACAGATGGAGGATGGCAGGTGACAAAATGGCAGTGCTACATATAGTTTTCATGATCTTAAAGATAATCGGCATTCTCCTTCTTGTTTTAGTGGGGATCCTTCTTTTGGGGGTACTTGCTGTTTTATTCTGCCCTGTACGATACCAGGCCCGGGGATACCGGGATAAGGAAAACTACGGGGGAAAAGCCGGGGTTTCCTGGCTTTTTCATCTGATCTTTTTTACAGTATGGTATGACAGCGGGGAAGATAGGGCCGGGTATGAGATCCGTATTTTCGGGATCCCGGTCCTGAAACTTTTAAAGGTCCTGAAGCAGCGAAAAAGACAGAAGAAAAGAAAGAAAAGCAGAAAAAATACCCTTCCTTCCCGGACAGGAACTGATGCAGGAAAAAAACGGGAAGGAACGGCTGAGAAAGAAACCAGGACTGAAACCCCGGGGGATACAGAGCCTTCTAAGATCCGGGAACAAGAAGAAAAATGTAAGGAAAGACCGGAAGAGAAAGAAAGGGGCAGATCCCCGGAAAGTAAGGAAAGAAAGTACCCGGTCTTTCTCAGAAAGCTCAGAGAAATTTTTCAGATTCCCGGAAAAATGATCAAAGCTTTGAAAAATTTCTGGTTAACAGCCGGAGACATCTGTGATAAAATAAAAAAAATAAAGAAATTTCTGGAAAATGAAAAATTCAAAAGAGGAATGAGCCTGATCTTACAGGAAGGGAAAAAGCTGCTGATCCATATGCTTCCGGGAAAAATACAGGGCCGCATAAAATTCGGAACGGATGATCCCTGTCTTACAGGAGAAATTCTGGGGGCGGCAGGCATATTTTATCCTTTGTATGGGAAAAATTTCAGTATAGAGCCATGTTTTGACCAGACTGTTTTAGAAGGGACTGTTTCCCTCAGAGGGAGAATGTACGGCATTATGGTGCTGATCTCGGCGGTGAAGATCATCCGGAGCCGGGATGTCCGCTATATTATCAGGCATTTCAGACAATAGACGGCAGACTTTGTCAGCGGTGGGATTGTCATAAACAACGTGAAGGAGGAACCAGCTATGGCTTCAGAAAATAATAACTTTCAATCAACAGTAGAATCTTTGTTTAAAGGCATGGACAGTTTCATTACGACGAAAACTGTAGTAGGCGATGCCATTACAGTGGGAGATACCATTATCCTTCCTTTGGTGGATGTGACCTTCGGAGTGGGAGCAGGAGCCTTTGCCGGAGAAAAAAAGAATAACGGAGGCGGCGGTATGGGAGGAAAGATATCTCCCAGCGCAGTGCTGGTGATCTCCAATGGAGTGACAAAACTGGTAAATATCAAGAATCAGGACGGTCTCACCAAGATACTGGATATGGTTCCGGACTTCCTGAATAAATTCACAGATGGAAAGAAAAGTGAAGTAGTCCTTTCTGAGGAAAAAGAAGAAAAGTCAGATACAGACAAGACGGAAGAAGAGAAGAAAGAAGTATAAAAAGCTTATAATTGGTCCTCACAGATCTGCATATACTGTTATTGAGAGAAAAAGGAGAAACAGATCATGCGCAGAGTGTGGGGACTTGCATTATTTTGTCTGGGGACGGGGCTTTTTATCGCTCTGATCTTTCCGAAAACTTTTCTGATGGTGGTGGCTGCCGCCCTGTGTCTCCTGGCAGGATATAATTTATTTTGTTGTTGATACGTCGGAGGTTTATATAGAATGTTATGAGAAAGAGGCCAGGGGTCGCAGGATCGCCCTCTGGTCCGAATATGCAGAAAAAAAGAGATATCACCGGATCAAATTTTCTGATCAGGTAATATCTCTTTTAATATTTTCTTCATTCTTATGCTCTTTCTACCTTGCCGCTTCTTAAGCAGGAAGTACAAACATACATTTTCTTTGCATTTCCGTTTTCTGTCTTAACTTTTACAGATTTAATATTGGATTTCCACATCTTGTTTGTTCTTCTATGAGAATGGCTGACATTATTTCCGAAATGAGCGCCTTTGTCACAAATAGCACATCTTGCCATGGTAGCACCTCCCTAATATATATTAAGTCCGTATAAACAAACTCACAACACTAGCTATTTTAGCAGATTAGCTTTTGATTTGCAAGTAAAATTCTAAAAAAAAATAAATTATTATTTCGTTTTAGGAAAAGATATGTTAGAATAGCTTATATAAAATTATGGAGGTGTCCGGCATGAATGGATTTGTTGATACAGGATTAGGAAAGATTACGATTGATACAGATGTCATTGCCACTTATGCGGGAAGCGTAGCGGTTGAATGTTTTGGGATAGTAGGTATGGCCGCAGTGAGTATGAAGGACGGACTTGTAAAGCTGTTGAAAAAGGACAGCCTGAAACATGGGATCAATGTGACCATAGCAGATAACAAGATCACTCTGGAATTTCATGTGATCGTTGCTTACGGGGTGAGCATTTCTGCAGTGTCCGATAATCTGATAAGCAATGTAAAATATAAGGTAGAAGAATTTACCGGTCTTACTATAGAGAAGATCAACATCCTTGTAGAAGGCGTGAGAGTAATTGATTAATAAGGAGGAAACTTGTTGTGAATACCAATACCGTTGATGCAAAGATCCTTGGACGGATGTTCCTTTCAGGAGCCAAGAATCTGGAGGCAAAAAAAGAGTGGATTAATGAGCTGAATGTTTTCCCGGTTCCTGACGGGGACACAGGGACAAATATGACGCTGACCATTATGTCCGCGGCTTCTGAGGTGAACGCTCTGTCAGATCCGGATATGAAAAGCCTGGCAAAGGCTATATCTTCCGGTTCATTAAGGGGCGCAAGAGGAAACTCCGGAGTTATTCTGTCACAGCTTTTAAGAGGATTTACAAAGGTTATAGAAAAATGTGATGAAATCGATGCGCCGACTTTTGCCAGAGCCTTTGAAAGAGCAGTGGAGACTGCTTATAAAGCAGTTATGAAACCAAAAGAAGGAACCATCCTTACTGTGGCAAAAGGGGTGTCTGATAAAGCGGCGGAGATTGCAGAGGACAGTGAAAGCCTGGAAAGTTTCTTTACAGATGTGATCGCGGAGGCTGAGAGAGTTCTTGCCAGAACACCGGAACTTCTGCCTGTGCTGAAAGAAGCAGGTGTGGTAGATTCCGGAGGACAGGGACTTGTGGAAGTCCTGAAAGGCGCTTTTGACGGCTATCTTGGCAAGGAGATCGATCTGAACTTTGAAAAGCCGGCAGCAAGGGTTACAGGAACAAAGCCGGTGTCTGCAGAAGAGAGTAATATTAAATTCGGATACTGTACGGAATTCATCATCATGCTGGAAAAAGAATTCACAGAGAAAGATGAGGAAGAGTTTAAGGACTATCTGATGTCTATCGGCGATTCCCTGGTGGTAGTGGCTGATGATGATATTGTAAAGGTACATGTGCATACCAATGATCCGGGTGAAGCCATTCAGAAAGCGCTGACATATGGTCAGCTCTCTAATATGAAGATTGATAATATGCGGCTGGAACACCATGAAAAGGTGATCAAAGAGGCTGAAAAGATGGCTGCTCAGCAGGCTGCCCAAAGAGCTGTAAAACCGGAAAAAGAAGTGGGATTTATAACTGTATCTGCCGGAGACGGCATGGGAGAAATCTTTAAAGAACTGGGAGCTGACTATCTGATCCAGGGTGGCCAGACCATGAATCCCAGCACAGAAGATATGCTGAAAGCTATTGATGAGGTAAATGCTAAAAATATTTTCATTTTCCCCAATAATAAGAATATTATCCTGGCGGCAAATCAGGCAAGGGATCTGACGGAAGACAAGAATATTGTGGTGATTCCTGCAAAGACGATCCCTCAGGGAATCTCAGCTATGATCGCCTATGTACCGGAAAAGACGGTAGAAGAAAATACTGCCGAGATGATGGAAGCTATTGAAAATGTAAAAACCGGACAGGTGACTTATGCAGTAAGGGATACCAGGATCGATGACCAGGATATCCATGAAGGAGATATCATGGGGATCGGCGATAAGGGAATCCTGGCAGTAGGACAGGATATACAGGATGTTGCTGTGGAGATGACCGGCAAGATGACTGATGAAGACAGTGAACTGATCAGTATTTATTACGGTGCCGAAGTAACAGAAGCAGACGCAGAGGAAGTTTCCTCCCGTCTGGAAGAGCTGTATCCGGATTATGATATTGAGATCAATTATGGAGGACAGCCTATTTACTATTATGTGATTTCTGTAGAATAAGAGATAGATCATAGAAAGTCGGAGAGGAGCTGTCGCATTAATCAAAAATATGTTTAATGCGGCGGCTCCCTCTTTTTACCATTATAGTTTCAGAATAGCCGGGAAAGACAGAGAACAGGATATGGGAGAGTGAAAGAATGAAAGAACGGGACAGTATACGGACCATCAAAGGCATTGGCGAAAAGACAGAAAAACTCCTGGGAAAGCTGGGAATCTTTACAGTGGGGGATTTTCTCCGGTATTATCCCAGGGACTATGATGAATATCAGGAACCTGTGGAAATATCCCAGGCCATTCCGGGAAAGAAAGTGGCGGTTTTCGCAAGACTTTCGGGAAAAGTAGGGGTAAAGAATACAGGGAGACTTACAGTGATCACTGCCAGTGCCAGAGAGGGAGAAGAGACTCTCTGGTTTACCTGGTACAATATGCCTTTTCTGAGAAACACCCTCCGCCCGGGAGGCCTGTATATTTTCCGGGGAATGGTAGTGGAAAAAAGAGGAAGACGGACTATGGAACATCCGGAGATCTTTTCCCGGGAACAGTATGAAGAGCGGCTTCATGTACTTTATCCGATCTACAGTCTGACTAAAGGGCTTACTAATAAATTTATGGCAAAAACCATGAAGCAGATACTGGAAGAGAGAGAAATGACCCAGGAATATCTTCCGGAAGAATACCGCACCCATTATCAGCTGGCAGAATATAATTATGCTCTGACGCATATCCATTTTCCGGAAAACAGAAAAGATATGGTAGAGGGAAGGAAACGGCTGGTTTTTGATGAATTTCTGCTTTTTATCCTGTCAGTCCGCATGATGAAGGAGAAAAACCAGGACAGTGAAAATACTTTTCATCTGAAACCGGTGTGGGAGACGGAAAAAATTATAGAGAATCTTCCCTATGCTCTGACGAATGCCCAGAAACGAGTCTGGAATGAGATTGAGACCAATATGACAGGGGAACATCTGATGTCCCGGCTGGTTCAGGGAGACGTGGGAAGCGGAAAGACCATCATTGCTTTTCTGGCCATGATCCTGACGGCGGCAAATGGGTGCCAGGCGGCCCTTATGGCGCCTACGGAAGTGCTGGCCAGGCAGCATTATGAAGGCATGTGCCAGCTTCTGGAAGAACAGGGACTGTCTTATCCGGCAGTTCTTCTTACCGGTTCCACCAAAGGAAAAGAGAAAAAAGAGATCTACAGGCAGATCCAGGAGGGAGAAGCAAAGCTGATCATCGGCACCCATGCGCTGATCCAGGAGAAAGTCTTTTATCAGGATCTGGCTCTTGTGATCACCGATGAACAGCACCGGTTCGGGGTGAACCAGAGAGAGGACTTATCCAGAAAAGGCGGAAAACCCCATGTGCTGGTCATGAGCGCTACTCCCATTCCCAGGACACTGGGGATCATTCTTTATGGAGATCTGGATATTTCCGTTATGGATGAACTTCCGGCCAGGCGGCTTCCTATAAAAAACTGTGTTGTGGATACCTCTTACCGGCCGAAAGCCTATAAATTTATTGAAAATCAGGTGCTTCAGGGGCGCCAGGTCTATGTGATCTGTCCTATGGTGGAAGAAAGTGAAGGCCTGGAGGCGGAGAATGTCCTGGATTACAGCCACATGCTTTCACAGACTCTGCCGTCTCAGATAAAAGTTGCTTATCTTCACGGACGTATGAAGGCAGCCCAGAAAAACGAGATCATGGAGGCTTTTTCCAAAAATGAGATACAGGTGCTGGTGTCCACCACAGTTATTGAGGTGGGTGTCAATGTACCAAATGCTACGGTAATGATGGTAGAAAACGCAGAGCGTTTCGGTCTGGCTCAGCTTCATCAGCTAAGAGGAAGAGTAGGAAGAGGCGCCTATCAGTCTTACTGTATCTTTGTTTATGGAGGAGATGATGAAGAAACCAGAAAACGGCTGGAAATCCTGGTAAAGTCCAATGATGGTTTTTTTATAGCAGGGGAGGATCTGCGGCTGCGGGGACCAGGGGATCTGCTGGGGATCCGCCAGAGCGGCATGCTGGAATTCCGCCTGGGGGATATTTTTCAGGATGCAGATATTCTGAAAAAAGCAAGTGAAGCGGCGGGGGCGATCCTGCTGCTGGATCCCAGGCTGGAACTGGAACAGAACAGCCGCCTGAAAGACCGGCTCCTGAGTTACGCGAAGGATAAAATGGAGTCCCCCGGCCTGTGAGCAGAAACGGTTATGTTTCTGTAAAAAAACAGAAACTTCCGGGAAAAACTTGAAAATTAAAAAAAAAAGGTATATGATAAACGGGACATTTAGAGTTGGAAGTATAAAGGAGGAGAATTTTTATGTCAGTAAGAAAGACAACAGCAAAGACAGCTGAGACAACAAAAGCTGCCGTGAAGACAACTCCAGTGAAGACAGAAGAACCTAAAACTGAAACTGCTGCTGCCAAAAAAGCACCAGCAAAAAAAGCAACACCAGTAAAGAAAGAGACAACTACTGTTAAGAAGACAGCTGCTGTTAAAAAGACTGCAGAGAAGACAGAAGTAAAAGAGTCTGTATTCCTTCAGTTCGCAGGAGCAGAGTACAACTTGGATGATGTGAAAGCCAATGTGAAAAAAGCATGGATGGCTGAGACTGGTAAAAAAGAAAGTGATATCAGCGATATCCAGATTTACGTAAAACCTGAAGAGCATGCTGCTTACTATGTGGTGAACGGCGAGTTCGTAGAAGGCGGAAGAAAAGTAGAGTTATAAGTAGAGTTTTTATAATTCCAATATAAATGTTGTAAATGCGGCAGCTGTCCGGTTTCCTCCGGTCTGTTGCTACCCATGGGCCGGACCCCTTTTGGCGCTGGCTCTTATGCGGGCAGTGGGAAATGAAATGCTTGCATTTCCCCTTGCCTAACACTTAAAAATATTACAGGGCAGAGGATATTTTATAGAAATATCTTCTGCCCTGATTTTTTCCCATCTGTACTATAAACTAAACAGACAAGGGTATATGATTGGTCCGGAGATTAGTACTGCTGCATGCTTCCGCCGCTGGACATCTGTCTTTCCTGAGCCTCGATCATCTTTTTGACCATATAGCCGCCGACAGAACCGTTCTGTTTGGAAGTCAGGTTTCCGTTATAACCGTCTGTAAGGGGTACTCCCAGTTCGTTGGCTACCTCATATTTAAAACGGTTTAATGCGCTTTTGGCCTCTGGCACTGCTGCTTTGTTAGAAGAATTACTGTTAGACATTTTTAGTTCCTCCTTTGAAAGTTGTTTTTTGTTACGGTGGTAGTATATGAAGTTAAAGAAAAAATACACTAGAAGTTCTTTCATGTTTTGACAAATTCTGAGAATTATATTACAATAAAGAGCCAGATGTGCAGGAAGAAAATAGAAATTCAGGATTTTGTTAAGGGTATTTTGAATGTGACTTCTGGCATTTTGTAAAAAATGTATAAAATAGTAATTGAGAATTGAAAAAAGTTAGCGTTTTTGCTATAATGTTTTTTGACAAAAAATAATAAGGATGATGTAGATGAACATAGGAATTATAGCACATAACAGTAAAAAGGCTTTGATCGAAGATTTTTGTATTGCGTATAAAAATATTCTTGCAAAGCATGAAATATATGCTACGGGAACTACAGGGAGAAGGATTGAAGAGGCTACCAATCTCCGTGTCCATAAATTCCTGCCCGGCAGTATGGGGGGAGACAAACAGTTTACAGAGATGATCGAGCGGGGAGACATCGATATGGTCATTTTTTTCTACAATCCGGCTATGATCGATCCGAAGGAGCCGGATGTATATCAGATTTCCAGATGCTGTGATCAGTACAATATTCCCATTGCTACCAATATTGCGACAGCGGAATCCCTGATTCTGGGTCTCGAACACGGAGATCTGGATTACCGTCTGAATTCCCGATAAGAAAAGGACAAATTATATGAGAGTAATTGCAGGCAGCGCAAAAAGTATGCCCCTGAAGACAATCCCGGGTATGGAAACCAGACCTACCACAGACCGTATCAAGGAGACTTTGTTTAATATTCTCCAGCCATATATGTGCGGGTGCAGGTTTCTGGATATCTTCGCCGGAAGCGGAGGGATCGGGATAGAAGCTTTAAGCAGGGGGGCTGATTTTTGCGCCTTTGTTGAGAAAAATAGAAAAGCAGTAAAAGTTATAGAAGAAAATCTGAAATTTACCAGACTGGCGGACAGAGCCAGGATTTTCAGCCAGGAGGCCCTGACGGCCCTTCGTCTTTTAGAAGGGGAGGAGCCTTTTGACTGTATTTTTATGGATCCGCCGTACAGGCAGGGACTGGAAGAACAGGTTCTGGCTGTTTTAAAAGATGCTTCCTATGTGAATGAGGATACCCTGATCATTGTGGAAGCTTCCCTGGATACAGACTTTTCCTATCTGGAAAATTACGGATTTATTTCCCTCCGGGAAAAAAGATATAAGACAAATATGCATGTATTTATCAGAAAGGCTTAGTAATATGGTAAGAGCAATCTATCCGGGCAGTTTTGACCCGGCTACATATGGTCATTTAGATATCATCCGCAGGGCAGCGGCCCTTTTCGACGAGGTGATCGTGGGAGTTTTGAATAATTCTGCAAAAAGTCCGTTGTTTTCTGTGGAGGAACGTGTTAATATATTAGAGAATATAACGAAGGATGTTCCTAATGTAAAGGTCACATCTTTCAGCGGGTTATCCGTAAATTTTGCAAGAAGCTGTAACGCAAAGGTGATTATCCGGGGACTGCGTGCCATTACAGATTTTGAGTATGAACTTCAGATGGCTCAGACCAACAGGGTATTGGCCCGGGATGTGGATACCATGTTTCTGACTACAAGTCTGGAATATGCGTATCTCAGCTCTACCACCGTAAAGGAAGCCGCTTATTTTGGAGCGGATATTTCCAAGTTTGTGCCGGAATACGTGGTGCGCAAGGTAGAAGAAAAATACCGGCAGAACCCTGCCAGATGAGAAGAGACAAAGGATCCTTTGGCGGTCAGGAAGAAAATACAGTAAGGAGAAATGAGAAATGAGCAGCAGAATTGAACAAATCATTGAGGAAATCGAAGAGTATGTGGAGAGCTGTAAGTATCAGCCTTTATCAACTACAAAGATCATTGTGAATAAAGAAGAAATCGAAGAGCTTTTAAGAGAACTGCGTCTGAAAACTCCTGACGAGATCAAGCGTTATCAGAAGATCATCAGCAATAAGGATGCGATCCTGGCAGACGCTCAGTCTAAAGCAGATAATATTATTGAAGATACCAAGAAACAGGTTCAGGAGATGGTAAAAGAATCCGAGGTTATGCAGCAGGCATATGCCCAGGCCAATGAGACCATCAACAGTGCCAACCAGCAGGCACAGGCCATTATTGATGCGGCTACCAATGATGCAAATTCCCTTCGTTTAAGCGCAGTATCCTATACCGATGAGCTGATGGGGAATATGGGACAGATCGCTTCCAGTATGCTGGAGAATGCAGCAGGAAAATATAATGAGTTTGTCCAGGCACTCCAGGCTTCTCTTGATGTGATCCGTCAGAACCGTGCAGAACTGGCACCACAGCTTCAGGGCGCTCCTGCTCCTCAGGCTGCTGCGGCTCCTTCTCAGGAACCTGCGAAAGAGGATCATCAGGAAGAGGATCAGACAGAGTACGAGGACGATGAATATGATGACGAGTACGATGATCTAGATGATGACTTTGATGATTTTGACGAATAAGATCCCCAGAGTCAGCGTGATAAAGAACATGCAGAGCTTTCCTTTCAGGTAAGGAGCCAGGGAAAGGTCTGTTTCACCAAGCATGGATTTGGTCTGAAAGGCGATGCACAGTCCGCCGGAAGCAGTAAAGGCCAGCAGAAGAGGAAAGGTGAGGGACAGTTCCCAGTTTTTCTCAGCGATGGCGGCTGCTCCTGTAGTGATCTCCGTAATTCCCAGGAGGAGACTTTTCAGGTTTTCGGGAAGCCAGGGAAGAAGCTGCAGGATTCCCTGAAAAAGGGAAAATAGAATGATATATCCCCCCAGTTTGGTGATCGAGAGAAAACTGTCCATAATAGAGGTGTCCAGGGCTTCTCCCCAGGAGAAGACAGAGGATGCCTCTTTTCTTTTTACTTTCCCTCCGTTTCCTTTTGGAAAAGAGTAAAAAGGGCGGAAGAGCAGAGAGGTGAGAAAACTTGACAGATAGAGGATTATGTAAGCAGGGAGGACCAGATCTTCCTGATGGAGCAGTTCGGTACACAGATAAGAGGAAAGAAAAGCAGGACCGGGATGATTGGAAAAGGTCAGGAGGTAGCTGGCTTCCTGGCGGGAAATCCGCTGGTTTCTGTACAGATCCGCAGCAGTTTTGGCACCCATAGGATAACCGCAGAAAATTCCCATGAGAAGGCCGTAACCGCCCAGGGGAGTCAGGCCAAAAGCCTTTTCCCAGAATTTTCCTGTAAAGGACAGGAGTTTTTCCAGAAATCCGGTTTTGATAAGAAGACCTGAGAGGATCATAAAGGGGAGCATAGAGGGCAGAAGAGTGTTAAACCAGAGCATAAGTCCGGTTTTCGCATATTCTGCCGCAGTTTTCGGGAAACAGAGAAGAAAAAGGAGAAAACAGGTAAAAGAAAGATAGTATAATAACTGTTTCATGGAGAATGTCCTCAGGATCTTTATTTAAAATATATGAGTCTCAGGCCTTTTCATGACTGAGAAAATGGAGACTTGCCAATTTCAGAGGAATGTGCAAGAATAAGAGAGTAGATTCAGAGATAAATAGGAGGAAATAATATGTCTGTGTTAAAAGATTTAAAGCCGGAAAGAGTATTTTACTATTTTGAGGAAATTACGAAGATCCCTCACGGCTCAGGAAATACAAAACAGATCAGCGACTATCTGGTGGAGTTTGCCAAGGAACACGGTCTGAAATATATACAGGATGAAAGTAATAATGTGATCATTTTCAAAGATGCATCCAAAGGATATGAGAAGGCTCCCTGTGTGATCCTTCAGGGACATATGGATATGGTATGTGAGAAAACTCCGGAAAGCAGCCACGACTTTACTAAAGATCCTCTGGAACTGGTAGTGGAAGGTGACTATATTTCTGCAAAAGATACCACCCTGGGCGGTGATGACGGGATTGCAGTAGCCTATGCTCTGGCAATCCTGGAAGATGACAGTCTCTGCCATCCGGCTTTGGAAGTTCTGATCACAGTAGATGAGGAGATCGGTCTTTTGGGAGCCGTTGCGCTGGATACAACTCCTTTAAAGGGAAGATATCTGATCAACCTTGACTCAGAAGAAGAGGGGTACCTTTGGGTTGGATGCGCAGGGGGACTTAGGACAAAGTCACGGATACCTGTGAAATATCAGGAAGCGGAAGGAACGAAATATGAGATTACTGTGACCGGTCTTTTAGGCGGCCATTCCGGATCTGAGATCGATAAAAACAGAGCAAACGCGACTTTGCTTTTAGGACGTTTTCTTTTTGAGGCCAGAGAAAAGGGACAGTATGTATTGGCGGAACTGGAAGGAGGACAAAAAGACAACGCCATTCCAAGAACTGCCCGGGCTTTGATCCTGACTGATAAGGATACCGGAGCAGAACTTCAGAAATTTGCCGGAACTTTTACCGGGAACCTGAGGAAGGAATATGCCGGAAGCGATGAGGGAATCACAGTAACTGTAGAAGCCAGAGGAGAAGGAAAAGAGCCGGCACTCCATCCGGTAAGCCTGGAAAAGGTGCTTTTCTTCCTTCTTCATTATCCGAATGGAATACAGAAAATGTGCGGTTATATGGAGGGACTGGTAGAAACTTCCTGCAACCTGGGTATCACCAAACTGACTCCGGAAGATTTTCAGGGATTTGCCAGTGTGCGCAGTTCTGTGGCAACTGAGAAGAAGGCTCTGGCAGATAAGATTGCCTATCTGACAGAATTTTTAGGTGGAGAATACAAGGCAGATGGAGACTATCCTTCCTGGGAGTACAAGCAGGACTCCAGACTCCGTCCTTATATGGTGGATATTTATGAGAAACTTTTCCATACAAAACCTGAGGTGCGGGTGATCCATGCCGGATTGGAATGCGGTCTTTTCTATGAGAAGATCCCGGGACTGGACTGTGTATCTCTGGGACCGGATATGAAGGATATCCATACTACGGAAGAGCAGCTGTCCATTTCCTCTGTACAGAAAGTGTGGGAATATCTCATCGAAGTTTTGAAAAATATGAAAGAATAATGTCATAAATACCTCTGTCCGCGCATAAAATGATACACTGGTAAGAACTTGCATTCACCAGGTATCAGCTTGGCGGACGGAGGTGTTTTTGTGCGGAAATGGCTGCTCCTTTTGTGCCTGCTTTTGCTTGTTGATGCCCGTCTTCTGGCAGGATTGGGATCGAAAACCTCTCTGGATGTTCTGAGAGAGGCAGGAATTCCGGAAGAGAGTTTTCAGGCGGCAGGTATCAGCAGGGAAGATGCCCTTCTCTACATAGGATTCTGGAAGGATCTGGAATTTTTTCCTCTGGCTTTTCCTTATGAAGGGGAAGAAAAGTTTTCTTTTGAAGACGGGTGGCATGACAAAAGAAGCTATGGCGGAGAACGGCTCCATGAAGGCTGCGATATCTTTGGAAGCCGGGAACTGACGGATTACTATCCTGTGGTCAGCATGACAGACGGATGGGTGGAACAGATCGGATGGCTGCCTCTGGGCGGCTGGAGGATCGGTGTGAGAAGTCCCGGAGGAGGATATTTTTACTATGCCCATCTTTCCTCTTACGGCCGGGATTTTCAGGAGGGAGATCCGGTTAAAGCCGGGGAACTCCTGGGATTTTTAGGAGACAGCGGCTACGGACCGGAGGGGACTACGGGGAAATTTCCGCCTCATCTTCATCTGGGAATCTATGTGGAAAGGGAAGAAGATCCGGAGTATGCCCTTAATCCATATCCGGTGCTGCAGTTCTTACAGGAAAAGCAGAAAATTTTTTCCTATTAAAAACGGGAAAAATATGCTATACTTTTGTGATATAGTTAAGGAGTAATGTGTTATGGAAATACGTTTATGGCGTGAATTGCTGATCCCCTATGAACTTGCGGTGAAAGAACTGGTCATGAAGTTTAATCATCTGAAAAAGGAGCACCAGGAAAAAGACCTGTATTCCCCTATTGAAGAGGTAACGGGAAGGGTAAAATCCATTAACAGCATTTTGGAAAAAATGCAGAGAAAAAACATATCCTGGGAGGAACTGGAAGAAAAGGTAGAAGACATCGCAGGAGTAAGGATCATCTGCCAGTTTTACGAAGATATTGAAAAGGTGGCGGATCTTATAAGAAACCGCAGCGATATGCGTGTTCTGGAGATCAAGGACTACGTAACCCATATGAAAGAAAGCGGGTACCGGAGCTATCATATGATCATCGGCTATTCCACCGAGACTCTGGAAGGAAAAAAGGAGATCCGGGCAGAAATCCAGATCCGGACTCTGGCTATGAATTTCTGGGCAACTATTGAACATTCCCTTCAGTATAAGTATAAGGGAAATATGCCGCCCCATCTGGCAGAACGGCTGACAAACGCAGCCAATTCCATTATCCAGCTGGATACGGAAATGTCTTCTGTACGAAGCGAGGTTATGGACGCGCAGAATTCTATGCTCCATCAGTCTAATCTGGTGGCAGATATCCTGAATAATATTGAAAATCTGTACCACTACTCCAATAAACGGGAAGTGGCAAAGATCCAGGATGAGTTTTACCGGATCTATAAGAGAAAAGATCTTAAGCAGCTTGAGCGGTTCCACCGGGAACTGGATATCATCGCCGAGGGATATCAGGCCCAGGCGCTGAATTTTAAAGGGATTGAGGGAAACTGGCAGAGATGATAGAATTACCGAAAGCATTTATAGAGGAAATGAAAGAGCTTCTGGGAGAGGAGTATCCGGCTTATCTGGCTACCTATGAACGTCCGGTGCGTCAGGGGCTGCGGATAAATTTACAGAAACTGACACAGGAAAAATGGGAGGCTTTGGATCCCTTCGGATGTGAGCCTGTTCCCTGGATCCAAAATGGATATTATACGGAAAAGGAAGAGGGGGAGGAGAAGGGCTTTGGCCCTTCCCGGCACCCCTATTATTATGCCGGCCTTTATTATATACAGGAGCCCAGCGCTATGACCCCGGCTAGCCGCCTCCCTGTAAAGCCGGGAGAGAGGGTCCTGGATCTGTGCGCGGCGCCTGGAGGAAAGGCTACAGAGCTGGGCTGCCGGCTGGCGGGAAAGGGATTCCTGGTAGCCAATGATATCAGCAACAGCCGGGCAAAAGCCCTTCTGAAAAATCTGGAACTGACAGGTCTGCCCAATTACTATGTGACCAGTGAGGATCCGGAGAAGCTGAGAAGGTGTTTTCCGGAATATTTCCATAAGATACTGATCGATGCTCCCTGTTCCGGGGAAGGCATGTTCCACAAAGAGCCTCAGATGGCCCGTTACTGGGAAGAAAAGCCTCCGGCTTATTATGCCGGTATCCAGAAAAACCTGATCCTCCAGGGAGCGGATATGCTCCGTCCGGGAGGAATGCTTCTTTACTCCACCTGTACTTTTTCTAAAAAAGAAAACGAAGAGGTGATCGCCTTTCTTTTAAAGGAACGGCCGGACATGGAGACTATAGAGCCTGAGCCCTATAAAGATTTTTCCAAGGGATTTTCCTTAGAGGACGAGACAGAGGAGATCAATAGACAACTTGAAAAGTGTATCCGTCTTTTTCCTCATAAGATTTCAGGAGAAGGACATTTTGCCGCTCTTCTGAGAAAAAAGGGAAAACCGGCAGAAGAAAAAACGGTAAAGGAAAAGAGTGTTTCTCTGCCCCTTCCGGTTCAGGATTTTCTGAAAATGGCGACTGTGGATTTTTCGGCGGGAACCTTTAAGATGGAAGGAGAGAGAGTCTTTTTTCTGCCAGAGGGAGGAAAGATGCCAAGACTGCGATATCTCCGTACAGGACTTTATCTGGGAGATGTGAAAAAGAACCGGTTTGAGCCCAGCCAGGCTTTTGCCATGGCTCTTTCTCCGGAGACCTTTGACTCCTGCATAGATCTTTCCTCAAAAGATATCCGGACTTTAAAGTATTTAAAGGGAGAGACTATTGATACCTCTGATCTTCCTGCTGCCCGGAAGAAAGGCTGGCAGCTGGTATGTGTGGACGGTTTTGTCTTAGGATGGGGCAAATTAAACGGAGGGATCCTGAAAAATAAATATTATCCGGGCTGGAGGCTGATGTAATGGGAATGATCAGACTGGACAAATTTCTGGCAGATATGAGTCTGGGGACCAGAAGCGAAGTAAAGAAAGAGATAAAAAAAGGGTCTGTTCAGGTAAACGGTACGACCGTGAAAAATCCCGAGTGTAAGATCGACACCGGAAAAGATCTGGTGTCTGTGAAGGGACGGCAGGTTTCCTATGCCAGACTGGAGTATTATATGCTGAATAAACCGGCGGGGGTGGTGTCCGCCACAGAGGATAAAAGGGACAAAACAGTGGTAGATCTGATCACGGAGAAAAAGAGAAAAGATCTTTTCCCTGTGGGAAGGCTGGATAAAGACACAGAAGGTCTCCTTCTGATCACCAATGACGGAGCTTTGGCCCATGAACTCCTGTCTCCCAGAAAACATGTGGACAAGACCTATTTTGTAAAAATAAAAAATCCGGTGTCTCCGGAAGATGTAAAAAGGCTGGAGAACGGAGTAGATATAGGGGAAGAAAAGCAGACCCTGCCGGCAAAGATCTCCCGGTTATCTCCGGAGAGGATAAGTCTTTGTCTTACTATCCGGGAGGGAAAGTTTCATCAGATAAAGAGAATGTTTCAGGCTGTAGACAATGAGGTCCTGTATTTAAAGCGGCTTTCTATGGGTCCTCTGGACCTGGATGAAAATCTGGCACCGGGAGAATACAGAACATTGACTGAGGAAGAAATTAAGAGGTTAAAAGAACATGCTGGAAAATAAAAAAGCAGTGATATTTGATCTGGACGGGACGCTGGTGGATTCTATGTGGATGTGGAAAGAAATAGATTTCCAGTTCCTTTCCCAAAAAGGGGTGGCGATCCCGGAAGATATCCAGGCTTTTCAGGATCAGCTGGAAGGCATGGGATTTACAGAGACTGCCAGCTTTTTTAAGGAACGGTTTCATCTTGCGGATCCTATTGAGGAGATCAAAGAAACCTGGATCCGGATGGCAGAGGATAAATACTGCAATCAGGTCCCTTTAAAACCGGGGGCCGGTGAATTTTTAGAGAAATTGAAACAAAGAAACCTTCAGATCGGGATCAGTTCCAGCAACAGCCGGGAACTGATCCAAAAGGTACTGAAGGCCCATCATATAGAAGCGTATTTCGGATGTATCACTACCTGCTGCCAGGTACCTGCAGGGAAACCGGCCCCGGATGTTTATCTGGAGACGGCCAGAGGCCTGAGGGTTTCTCCGGAGGACTGCCTGGTGTTTGAGGATGTGCCTATGGGGATCCTGGCAGGGAAAAGGGCAGGCATGAAGGTCTGCGCCGTAGAGGACGCCTTCAGTAAAAAACAGGAGAAAGAAAAAAGGAAACTGGCAGACTGGTACATCAAGGATTATTATGAAGTTCTCAGGGAGTGTCTATGAGTAGAAATTTTTTGCCGGTGACAAAGGAAGAAATGGAAGAAAGAGGGATCTTTCAGCCGGATTTTGTATATATTTCCGGAGATGCCTATGTGGATCATCCGTCCTTTGGAACGGCTATCATTACAAGATTATTAGAAAGCAGAGGATATTCTGTAGGGATCATTTCCCAGCCGGACTGGAAGAAAAAAGAGAGCATTGCCCTTTTCGGAGAACCTAGGCTTGCTTTTCTGGTGTCTGCCGGAAATATGGATTCCATGGTCAACCACTATACAGTGGCCAGAAAGCACCGGAAAACCGACGCCTATTCTCCGGGAGGAAAAATGGGTCTCAGACCGGACAGGGCTGTGACAGTTTACAGTAATCTGATCCGGCAGACCTATAAAGATACCCCCATTATCCTGGGCGGGATCGAGGCTTCTCTGCGGAGGCTGGCCCATTACGATTACTGGGCGGATACCATGAAACATTCCGTCCTGCTGGATTCGGGAGCAGATCTGATCTCCTACGGTATGGGAGAGAGGAGTATCCTGAAGATCGCCCAGGCTCTGGATATGGGGATCCCCGTGGAACATATCACCAATATCCCGGGAACTGTATACCGGACAAAAGAACCTCCCAAAAAAGGGATCCGGCTGCCATCCTATGAAGAGGTGTCTGGGGAGAAAAAGGCTTATGCCGAGAGTTTCCGGATACAGTATGAAAATACAGATCCTTTTACGGGAAAGATATTAATAGAAAGTTATGGAGGAAAAGGCTATATTGTACAGAATCCTCCATCTATGCCTTTAAGTCAGAAAGAAATGGATGAGGTTTATGGGCTGCCTTATGCGGGAACTTATCATCCTATGTATGAGAAGGAGGGAAAGATCCCGGCTATTGAGGAGATCCGTTTCAGCCTTACCAGCAACCGGGGCTGCTTCGGAGGATGCAATTTCTGCGCCCTGGCTTTTCACCAGGGAAGGATTGTCCAGACCAGAAGTCAGGGGTCCATACTTGAGGAAGCAAAAAGTTTTATAAAGGAACCGGATTTTAAAGGGTATATCCATGATGTGGGAGGGCCTACGGCAGATTTCCGCCATCCTTCCTGTAAAAAGCAGATGACAAAGGGAATCTGTACCAATCGGCAGTGCCTGTTTCCAAAGCCCTGCAAAAATCTGGAGGCAGATCATAAGGATTATCTGGAACTGCTCCGTAAGCTGCGAAAGCTGCCCGGGGTAAAGAAGGTGTTTATCCGTTCCGGAATACGGTTTGACTATGTAAATGAAGATCCTTCTCCGGAATTTTTAGAGGAACTGATCCGCTATCATGTCAGCGGACAGCTCAGGGTAGCGCCGGAACATGTTTCCGATCAGGTCCTGTATTATATGGGGAAACCGGAACATCAGGTCTATGAAAAATTTATACAGAGATTTTATAAGATCAATGAAAAATACGGTATGAAGCAGTATGCAGTGCCGTATCTGATGTCTTCCCATCCGGGATGCACCATGAAAGAAGCGGTAAAGCTGGCAGAGTATGTAAGGGATATGGGCTTTATGCCGGAACAGGTCCAGGACTTTTATCCTACGCCTTCTACCATGTCTACCTGTATGTACTATACCGGTATCGATCCCCGGACGGGACAGAAGGTCTATGTGCCGAAGGATCCCAGGGAAAAGGCTATGCAGAGAGCCCTTCTCCAGTACCGGAAACCGGAGAATTATGAGCTGGTCTGGGAGGCCCTGGAAAAAGCCGGAAGGACCGATCTTATCGGTTTCGACGGGAAATGTCTGCTCCGACCTCGAAAAGGAGAAAAAACCGGGAAAAAGGGCGGAAAGATCCCGGGAAAGAGAGAGCAGGGCCTTTCAGGAAGAGAAAAGACCGGAAAGCCGGGAAAGAAAAAAACCATCCGGAATGTACACCGAAAAAAAACAAAAAAGTAAGGTTGTGATAGGATATGAAGAAAACGGCGGTTGTCACAGGGGCTTCTTCCGGTATGGGAAGGGAGTTTGTCCGGCAGATTGCCGGAAAGTATCCCTGGCTGGAAGAAATCTGGGCTATTGCCAGAAGGGCAGAAGAACTGGAAAAGTTAAAAGAAGAGGTAGGGGAGGTTTCTATTCGGCCTCTGTCTCTGGATATTTCCAGGGAAAAGGACCGGGAAAAGCTGAAAGAGCTGTTGGCGGAAGAAAAGCCGGAGATCCTGTTTCTGGTAAACGCCGCGGGCATGGGAGTACAGAAAAAATTTGCCTGTACCTCTCTTTTTGAGGCTGTTTCTACTACGGAGCTGAACTGTACCGCTCTTACGGCGATCACCAGCCTCTGTCTGCCTTACTGCCGGGAGAGAGGAAGGATCTTTATGCTGGCCAGCGCCGCAGCCTTTGTCCCTCAGCCGGGATTTGCAGTATACGCAGCATCAAAGGCCTATGTGGTCAGTTTTTCCAGGGCCCTGAACCGGGAGCTTAGGGATCAGAAGATCCAGGTGACAGCAGTCTGCCCCGGTCCGGTAGATACTCCTTTTCTGGAGAAAATGGGAGGAAAAGACCGGATGCCCGGTTATAAGAAGCCTTTTATCGCCAGCCCCAAAGGGGTGGTGAGAAAAGCTTTAAGGGATGGGGCAAAGGGAAAGGAACTGTCTGTTCCGGGGATTTCTATAAAACTCCTGGAGGCAGGATGCAAGATCCTTCCTCACAGCCTGATACTGAAATTTATGGAGGGAAAGTCAGATTCATGAGTAAGACAACAAAGAAAAAAATCCGGAAAGGGGATTTCGGATATATTAAGACACAGCAGAAAAAGAGAGTCCTCTATACAGTCCTGGCTTTTATCGCCCCTCTTCTGGTGTTTTTTACAGGACTGTATATCAACCGGACCAGGAATACGGTCTTTACGGTGGTTGCTGTAGTGGCCTGCCTTCCGGCCTGTAAGTTTGCGGTGGACATGATTATGATGTTCCTGCAGAAGCCTATGTCTGAGAAGGACTATCAGGAGATTGAAAAACACCGGCACGGTCTTACCTGCGGCTATGAGCTGGTGATCTCTGCCTATGAGAAACAGTCTTTTGTAGATTCTCTGGCAGTCTGCGGCAACAATGTGGTAGGATATACAAGCAGAGAGAAGACAGACACAGCATTTGTAGAAAAACATATCCAGGATATACTCCGCCAGAACGGCTTCTATGTGACGGTGAAGATCTTCCGGAGGCTGCCGGACTATACAGCCCGTCTGGAATCTATGTGGGAGCACAGAGAGGCTCTGGAGAAGGATATCAAATACCGTCCGGATCCGGCGGCTCCTGATATGACCAGAAATGAGAAGATCATGTCTGTGCTTTACGCTATTTCTCTCTAGGAGGATTTATGGAACTGATTACAGTGAAACCAGGGGACAGCGGACAGCGCCTGGACAAGTATCTGGGGAAATACTTACGGGAAGCTCCCAAAAGTTTTCTCTACAAGATGATGCGGAAAAAAAATATTACCCTCAATGGGAAAAAAGCCCAGGGAAATGAGATCTTGAAGGATAATGACGAGATCAAGCTGTTTCTGGCTGATGAAACTATAGAAAAATTCCGTGGCTCCCGAAAAGCACAAGGAGTTCATGGAATCCTGGATATCCCTTACGAGGACGATCAGGTGCTTTTTGTGAATAAGCCGGCGGGAATGCTTTCCCAGAAGGCTTCCAGGGAAGATGTTTCTCTGGTAGAATATATTGCAGGCTACCTTCAGGAAAAAGAAGGAGAAGAAAGGGGAGATACTTTCCGCCCGGGGATCTGCAACCGGCTGGACCGGAATACCAGCGGACTGGTAGCGGCGGGAAAGACAGTAAAGGGTCTCCAGGCTCTGTCCGCCTGTTTCCGGGAACGATCTATGGAGAAATACTATCTGACCCTGGTCAGAGGCAGGATTGAAAAGCCGGCTTATATCAGAGGATTCCTGAAAAAGGATGAGAGAAAAAACCAGGTCCGGATATGGGAAAGAGAAGTGCCGGGAAGCCTTCCCATAGAGACCAGATATAAACCTCTGGAAATATCCAAAAGAGGAGATACTCTGTTGATGGTAGAACTATTAACCGGCCGTTCCCATCAGATCAGAAGCCACCTGGCGTCTATAGGCCATCCGGTCATAGGAGACCGGAAATATGGGGAGAAAAAGGTAAATGCCCGATATGAAGAAAAATACGGCGTACAAAGTCAGCTCCTCCATGCCTGGAAACTTTGTTTTCCAAAAGAGGAGGGAACCCTGGAAGGCCTTTCCGGCAGGACTGTGACTGCCAGTCCTCCAAAATTATTTCAGAAAGTCCTCAGAGGGGAAGGGTTTTCAGATAAGTTATACAGAGAAAATAAGGGAGATACAAAATCATGAAGAAATCTATCGGAAAAGAACTGTGGGAATATGTAAAAATGATCATCTTTGTGCTGATATTTGTTCTGGTAGTGAATAATTTTCTGATCATCAACGCCAAGATCCCTTCACCGTCTATGGAAGACACCATTATGACCGGGGACCGGATCTTTGGGAACCGTCTGGCTTATGTGTTTGGAGATCCCCAGCGTTTTGATATTGTGATCTTCCGGTATCCGGATGATGAAAGCCAGCTTTTTATTAAAAGGATCATTGGCCTCCCGGGAGAGACTGTGGAGATTATTGACGGAAAGGTCTACATTGACGGCTCTGAGGCTCCTCTGGACGACAGTTTTACCCCGGAGACCCCTACGGGAAATTACGGGCCTTACACAGTTCCGGAAAACTGCTATTTTATGCTGGGGGATAACCGGAATAATTCCAAGGATTCCCGTTTCTGGCAGAACACCTACGTGGAAAGAGATAAGATCCTGGGAAAAGCTGTTTTGAAATATTTCCCGGGCATTAAATTACTGAAATAGGAGGCAGTGGGATGGCAACCTGGAATTCCAGAGGTCTGCGAGGATCTACCCTGGAAGAATTTATCAATCATACCTGTCAGCTGTACCGGGAAAAGGGTCTGGCTCTGATCCAGAAGGTGCCTACTCCTATTACCCCTGTGCAGATCGATCAGAAGAGCCGGCATATTACCCTGGCCTACTTCGAAAAGAAAAGTACTGTGGATTATATCGGCGCTGTTCAGGGGATCCCGGTATGTTTTGACGCAAAAGAATGTGCGGCAGATGTATTCCCTCTTCAGAATATCCATCAGCACCAGGTAGATTTTATGAAAGATTTTGAGGGACAGCAGGGCGTAGCCTTTCTGATCCTGTATTTTTCCCACAGAGATGAGATCTACTATCTGACTTTTCGTCAGATGTACCGTTTCTGGCAGAGGGGACAGCAGGGAGGTCCAAAGCATTTTAAATATCAGGAACTGGAGCCTCAGTGGTTCCTGGAAAGAAAAGGAAATGTTCTGGTGCCTTTCCTGGATGGGATCCAGAGAGATCTGGAGAGCAGAGAATAGAAACCTGAGGGTATATACTGAGCAACGAAAAGGAACTTCTTCGGAGGCTCCTTTTTTGTATACTTTATTTATCATGGAAACTGGCAAGATTATGCTTTTTTGGAATTCTGAGATATTCATAACAAGTATTAGACCTGTTTTTATATGGAGATTATACTGATTTACATAAAGATATGAGTTACGAGAAAAAGACAGGAGGATAAGGATTGGAAGAAAACTTAAAAGCCGTACAGCAGGTATTGGAACAGGTAAATAAAGTGATGCTGGATTTTCTGGCAAAAGGCCATGTCCTTCTGGAAGATATTCCCGGAGTGGGAAAAACCACCATGGCAGTAGCCTTTTCCAGAACCATGCTTTTGGATTACAAGAGGGTGCAGTTTACCCCGGATGTGCTTCCCTCAGACCTTACCGGGTTTTCCATATACCGGAGAGAAGAGGAAAATATATACTTTCCAAAATGCCTGTAAAAAGACGGCTGCTCTATTATCTGCAGGTGTCTTTGCGGCAGTTTTCTCTCTGATACTGTTTTCTGTAATCTGTAGGAAGGATTTTCATAACGCTTTTAAAGGCGCTTGTAAATTTGCTCTGGCTTTCGTAGCCTACCCGGCGGGCAATGGAAGCAATACTTTCCTGGGATTCCCGGAGCATGGATGCTGCCTGACGGATACGGTATTCTTTCATGTAAGAGGCAATGGGAAGTCCATATACAGACTTAAAAATGGTTTTTAACGCAGAGCTGTTTATGAGATATTTTTTGGAAAGCTCTTCAATGGTAAAACGCTGTGCAAGATTTTCTGTGATAAGGCTGTGGACCGATCTGACCACATCTACCTGATCAGAATAATAAGGGTCCACAGGTTTTCCCAGAAAGGGGTCCTCGGTATAAAGAAATAAGAGGAGCTCCTGACACTTTAATTTTAAGTAAGGGGTTTTCATTTCCTGAGGCAGATCATAAAGTTCTGAAAAAATATGTCCGGCCTTAGGGTTGGCAGGAAAAGAAAAAATTTCCCGGGAGGTTCCGAATTTACGAAAGAGGAGTTCCTTCTTGAGGCCGGCCTCACTAAGAGGAGAAGGCAGGGTCCTTTCTAAAATTTCCAGATCCAGGGAGACTGTAATGCCTTCATAATACCCAAGAGGAAAGGTGATCTCTGTGTTGGATTCTTTACAGGCGGCTCTGGAATGGACTGCCAGGTCGCCTTTTCCCATATAAAGACTCTGGCCGTTTTCCATATTCCAGCCGATCCGCCCCAGATTACAGTGGTCCACCTTCAGGACAGATGGCTTGTGAGTGTGGGGAAAGGACAGCTTCTGCCCAATACAGCAGTTAAAAGTGATCCCGATTCCCGGGTATAGATCATAGTGTTCCAGCAATACCCTGGTATTTCCGGGATCAGGCAGAGCCAAAAGCCTTTTTTCTGCTGCCTCGGAATGGCTGTTATGATGCAAGAGCAGAACTTTTCCAGGTTCTACCGGTTCCAGTATTTTCTTTAATTGACAATAGATTTCTTTTTCCATACAGCAAAACTCCCTTCACCTTTCAAAATCCTAGTTTTCAGGACAGGTGATCTTTCCTAGCTTTTCTATGGTGTGGTGGAGGACCTGAGCCAGTTCTGTGTCTGCTGTACGGTAATACATTTCTTTTCCCTCTCTGCGGCTGACGATCAGGCCGCTGCTTTTTAACAGTTTCAGATGATGGGAAACAGCAGGGCTGCTCATATTTACCAAAGCAGCAATGTTCAGTACGCATTCCTCACAGTGGCACAGCAGCCAGAAGATCCGCAGCCGGCTGGGATCCCCCAGCTGCTTCATGGCCTCGGAGACCCCGGCGATCTCATTTTCTGTAGGCATATGCTGCGCAACTTTTTCTTCGTTATATCCATGGTCATGGGGTAAAATCTGATTTTTCATAGCGCATTCCTCACAATTAAAATTGTTCCATTTGGAAATAGTTTTCGCCCAAACAGGAGAAGGGCTGTTATTCCTCTTGACTTATTATACATTCAGAAGTAAAGTATAGTCAACAATTAAAAGATTATTTAATTAAGCAAATGATAAAAGATGATCAGAGAGGAGAATAATAGGATGAAAAAAACTTACAAAATTGATGTTGACTGTGCAAACTGCGCCAACAAAATGGAAGATGCAGCAAAGAAAACCGATGGTGTAAAAAACGCAGTTGTTAATTTTATGACGTTAAAAATGCAGGTGGAATTTGAAGAGGGACATGAAGCGAAAACCGTTATGCAGGAGGTTCTGAAGAACTGCAAAAAAGTCGAAGATGACTGCGAAATATTCCTGTAAAACCAGGCTGTATGGCTATCTGGAAAAGGCTGCCTTCGGGGCAGCTTTTTTTGTATTTTTTTCTGTACAAAATGAATTGACATCCCTATTCATTTATGATAGACTGGTCTAAAAAGTGAAATTTTTAACAATTGTTAAAATGAAGTTAAATTCTGCGAGGGACGATACTTGATGAATAAACATAAACAGATATGGGCCGTCTTTTTGTTTATGCTTTTATTTGTTCAGAGCAGTTTATATTTTACCGGTGCACAGCTGTCAACAGACTGTCTGAAAGGGGAGGAGAGAACTTTTTCTTCCGGAGAAGGACAAAGGAAAGCTTCCATTATTGCTCCTTTAACAGCCGGTGATATGGAACAGCTCTGGACCGGAGGAAAAAAGATTCATTTTTCCCTGACAGATATATCTCAGAAGATTTCTTATACGGGAAGAGATCAGACAGAGAAGATAATTTACAGTAGCAGGGAAATGGCAACATTTGACAGAAAGGAAAAATGTGATCTGTCAGATGGTCTGCGGGCACCACCCGGAACAGACCATATAGCAGCAAAGACAGCATAAACAAAATCCAAGTAAACTTATAAGGAGTACAGAAATGAACAATTCAGGAAAAACCAAAATTGTGGTTGTAGGAGCAGGAAATGTGGGTGAGGCTATTGCCTATACTCTCATGGTAAGAAAACAGGCTACAGAAGTAGTAATGGTTGATTTAAATGAAGACAGAGCAAAAGGCGCGGCTCTGGATGTTTTCCACGGCGCAGGATTCCACTGTCCGGTAAGAGTGAAACAGGGCGGATATGAGGAATGTGCAGATGCAGATATCATTATCGTAACAGCAGGTATCGCAAGAAAGCCGGGACAGACCCGTCTGGAACTGGCAAAGACCAATGTTTCCATTATCAAGAGTGTTACAGAAAGTATTATGGAGTATGCCAAAGATCCCCTGATCATCGTGGTATCCAATCCGGCAGATATCCTCACCATGGAAGTACAGAAAGTGTCCGGACTGCCGGCAAACAGAGTGATCGGAAGCGGTACTTCTCTGGATACAGCCAGATTCAGATGTAATATCAGCGAGCCTCTGGGAGCTGATGTGGAAGATGTTCAGGCATATATCTTAGGCGAGCATGGGGACAGCCAGGTGCCGGTATGGAGTTCCGCTACTATCGCAGGTCTTCCTTTAGAGGAATATTTAAAACAGACCGGAAAGGAACTTGACAGAGTTGAGATTTCGGAACATACTAAGACTGGCGGCGCAGAAGTCATCGGATTAAAGGGAGCTACTTTCTATGGAGTTGCCATGGCGGTATCTACTATCGTAGAAAATATCCTGAAAGACAGCGGTGCCATCCTCCCTGTTGCCCATGTACTGGACGACAGCTTTGACAACTGGGCGGGAATCGCATTCTCACTTCCATGCCGTATCGGCGGAGATGGAATCAAAGGTGTTTTAAAGGTTCCTATGAACGAGGAAGAAAAAGCTGCAATGGATAACTCAGCCAAGATCTTAAAAGATTTCTGGGCACAGGTAAAAGAATAAAAAGGAGAAGAAAAAAATGGACAAGAGAGAATTTGCATTAAAACAGCATGAAGAATGGGCTGGAAAAATTGAAGTGATCAGCAGAGCAAAGATCGAGACACCGGAAGATCTTTCTGTTGCATATACACCGGGAGTTGCAGAGCCCTGTAAAGAAATCTCCAAGGATGTGGATCTTTCCTATAAGTATACACGCCGGGGAAATATGGTAGCTGTTATCACTGACGGAACAGCCGTTCTCGGACTGGGAGATATCGGACCGGAAGCAGGTATGCCGGTTATGGAAGGAAAATGCGCACTGTTTAAAACTTTTGCAGATGTTGATGCCTTCCCTCTGTGTGTACGTTCCAAAGACGTAGACGATATTGTGAAGACAGTAAGCCTTCTGGCAGGAAGCTTCGGAGGAGTAAACCTGGAGGATATTTCCGCACCAAGATGTTTTGAGATCGAGAGAAGATTAAAAGAGTGCTGTGATATCCCCATCTTCCATGATGACCAGCACGGAACAGCTGTTGTTACAGCCGCTGCTCTGATCAATGCCTTAAAGCTGGTTGGAAAGAAATTAGACGATATCAAAGTTGTTACTTCCGGAGCCGGCGCAGCAGGTATTGCTATTATCAAACTGCTGGTAAGCCTGGGCCTGAAGAACGTAGTTATGTGCGACCGCCACGGAGCTATCTACAAAGGCCGTGACAACCTGAATAAGGAAAAAGAAGAGATGGCAGAGATCTGCAACCAGAACATGGAAAAAGGAACTCTGGCAGAAGTACTGAAAGGTGCAGATGTATTTATCGGAGTTTCTGCTCCGGGAACCGTTACAGAGGAAATGGTTCAGAGCATGGCTGACAAGCCGATCCTCTTCCCGATGGCTAACCCGGTTCCGGAGATCATGCCGGATCTGGCTAAGAAAGCAGGAGCTGCTGTAGTGGGAACAGGAAGAAGCGACTTCCCGAACCAGATCAACAATGTACTTGCATTCCCTGGTATCTTCAGAGGCGCCCTGGACGTGCGTGCAAAAGATATCAATGACGAGATGAAGGTGGCCGCAGCTTATGCCATCGCCAGCCTGGTAGATGAGGACAAGCTGTCTCCGGACTATATCATTCCAAACGCATTTGACAAACGTGTGTCTAAAGCCGTTGCAGAGGCCGTAGCCGAAGCAGCAAGAAAGACAGGCGTAGCAAGAATTTAATAATCTGTTTATCCAAAGTTTTAGGAATCCGACGAAAGGGACGTAACCTGGCATTTATATGCCAGGTTACGTCCCTTTTTTTAAAACGGTAGGTGCCCATCCCGGATATCCGGATCTTATGGGATTTGGAAGAAGAAAGATGGTTCTTTCCCATGATGAAGTAAAGAATTATGTGAAATATCAGATCGGCGCTCTGGCTGCATTTACAAAAAGCTATGGAATAAGCTTCAGCATGTGGCTCCTCACGGGGCAATGGGAAATTCCTGTTAGTATGACGAAGACATTTCCACGGCAATCTGTGAATATGATAAAGACCTGATCGTATACTACTGTGCAGGGGCTGTACTGGGAGAAATCGCTGAGAGCAAAGGTCTGCGGGCAGCTTCTGAAATATTTGCAGACCGGGCTTATATGGATGATCTTTCCTTAGTTCCGAGAAAAATGAAAGGCTCTATGATCACAGACGAAGAGATCGCCATCCAGAGGTGTGTAAAGATGATCAAAGAAGGAAAAGTAACATCCGTTAACGGAAAAGAACTGGATATTAAAGGAGATACCCTCTGTGTACATTCCATGGAAGTGGCGGAATATATTCTGGAACACGCAAAAGTCGCCATGGTTCCCGGATCTGCATTTGGATCAGAAGGAGAGGGATACCTGAGATTATCTTATGCATGCAGCTACGAAGATCTTCAGGAAGCCTGCAAGAGGATCAAAGAAGCTGTAGAAGAGCTGAAAAAATAAGTCAGAGACCCCGATGCAAGCATACGGGGCATCAAACTAGCAGCGATGCAAGCAGCGGGGTATTAGACCCTCAGGGGAATAAACAGAATACTCTGTTTCAGAGAAATCTGCTGCCATGATTATAACGGAGCTGTCGTATTGATCCATTAATACGACAGCTCCTGTTCCTTTTTACGGGATTTTTAAAAGATCAGTCTGTATTTTTCCACACTTCTCCCAGAGGAAATTCCTTCAGAGGAACCTTCATATATTCCTCCAGGGCATTTTCAAAAAATTCCACAGCACGCTTGCCGGTAATCTTGGGATAGCGGTGCTTGATCTTATAACATACCCTGTTAGGCGGCTGGTTTTTCAGTTCACTGATGTACAGGGGACGGATGCGGGCAAATTCCAGGATCACGGATTCCGGCGCGATCATCCAGTTCCCCGGCTTTTTCCAAAGCCTATCCAGCAGGGTAATAGTATCTGCTGAAATATGAGGTCTGGAGATTGTTGAAAGCCAGCGGTCATGCCAGATCTGATAGTTGTCATCCCAGCTGAGAAAAAGCTCCAGAGAAGGATCCAGCTCATCCGTATGTATTTTGGAAGACAGAACTGCCGGAGTATCCGATTGGATGAGATAAAGCTTTTCTTCAAAAAGTTTTTCTGTGATGATATTTTTATAATGAAGTTTGTGATATACGAAACCAATGTCTATATTGTGATCGCTTAACAGACCGTAGAGCTCAGAGGAATGGTGAGAAGACTGGATGTTCAGATCCAGACTGGAGTTCTCGTTGAGAAGCTTGTCATACAGAGGCGTGAATACAGCAATATTCAGGCTGTCAGTGCAGCCTATGGTCAAAAGAAGAGTTTCCTGGTTACGCTTCAGTTCCATGGTTTCCTTCCAGAGAGACATCCATCTTTCCGCAATAGCGATAAAGTCTGCGCCTTTGGCGGTGAGTTCTACGTGTTTATGTCCTTTGTTGCGTATCACAAGAGGAAATCCCAGCTCGTTTTCAAGGGAAGTGAGACGATGGCTGACTGTAGGCTGGGACAGAAACAGAAGATCTGCTGTCCTGGTGATACTTCTGGTATTGACGATGGTTAAAAATGTTTCAATTTCTGCCAGGTTCATTCATACATTCTCCTTTAGTAATATATAGAATTTGTTTATATTATACAGAGAAATTATTCGTTTTTCAATTATTAAGTTCTGTGCTATGATGAGGTCAGATTGAAAGAAAAGAGGTTAAAAAAATGGCAGTAGGATGTAGGATTAGAAGAAACTTTGAAAGACCGGCTAAGGAACTGGTAGAAGCCTTCAGAGGCATTCCGGTAGCAAACATTGACGACAACTGTGGCAGGATCGCTGCCGTTGACGCCAGCATTTACCCGTTAAACCCAAAAGCACGTCTGCTGGGCACCGCTTTTACGGTAAATGCACCGGCAGGAGATAACCTTCTGTTCCATAAGGCTCTGGATATGGCTCAGCCGGGAGACGTGATCGTTCTGGCAAACAAAGGCAGCATGAGCCGTGCACTGTGCGGAGAGATCATGAGCAGCTATGCAAAATCCAGAGGTCTTGCAGGGATCATCATCGACGGATGTGTACGTGACGGCTATACTTTAAGCCAGATGGACTTTCTGGTATATGCAAAAGGCGTTACACCAAACGGTCCTTACAAAAACGGCCCAGGTAAAATGAACTTCCCGGTATCTTTCGCAGGTATCATTATCAATCCGGGAGATATTATCGTAGGTAAAGGTGAAAAATAGGATGAAAATAGTTGTTTTAGACGGATATACAGAAAATCCCGGAGATTTAAGCTGGGATGCTTTAAAGGAACTGGGAAAAGTAACAGTATATGACAGGGCTTCCTATGAAGAGTCTCCTCTGATCGCAGAACGGATCGGAGACGCAGAGATTGTTGTAATCAACAAAACACCTATCTCCAAAGAGACTATTGATAAATGCGGCAATATTAAATTGATCGCTGTCCTGTCTACAGAATACAATGTGGTAGATTATACTTATGCAAAAGAGAAAGGGATCCCGGTAGTAAACGTTCCTACTTATGGAACACAGATCGTAGGACAGTATGCCCTTGGATTACTCCTGGAGATCTGCTCTCATTACGGACATCATGATGAAACTGTCAAAGCCGGAAAATGGGAGAATAATGAAGACTGGTGTTACTGGGATTACCCCCATGATCGAACTGCATGGAAAGACATCCGGCTTCAGAAGAGCCAGGATGTCTTTTTGCAGTAAGACGGATAGATAGGAATAACGCAATATAAGGAAATTTTGTAAGAAAAAGAATGCCAAATGGTGCGGTATGTGATAGAATACAAATGATAATGTAGATTTTTTAACATACAATACTTGTTATATTGGAATACAGAGGGGGAATATATAAATGTATCACGAGCATAGGATCGGGCAGACGGCTGCCACGATCCTGAAGCTTTTAGATATAACGCCCGGCAGGAAAATGGAAGAGCCCCATGGAAAGGTGCTGGATATAGCCAGCCGGGAGCTGACAGGAAAAGGCAGCAGACGGGTATTTTTTTATAATCCGGATGCGATCGGAATATGGCTTTACCGGAAATATCAGGAAAAATTTACAGAGCTGGAAAACCGGATACAGCTCCGTATGAAGGTCCATGCAGTATATCCTCCGGTGACTCCTGTATGTTTCGGGACTATGTATACAGGCCTTTCCCCTCAGGAACACGGGATCATGAAATACAGAAAGCCTGTACTCCAGGTGGATACAGTATTCGATTATCTGGTGAAAGAAAAGAAAAAAGCGGCCATTATTTCTACAGAGGGAGACAGTATTTCCAGGATATTTCTGGGGAGAGATATTGATTATTTTATTTATCCTACCGTTGAGGAATGCAACGAAAAGGCTCTGGATCTGATAGAAAAAGACAAATATGACTTTATGGTCCTTTATAATGGAAACTATGATTATATGATGCACCGCTTTGGCCCTGAAGGAAGCCGGGCACTGGAAGCTCTTGATAAGAATATTGAGATGTTTTTGAAAATTTATGACAGGATAAAAGAATACTGGAAGAAGCATCCTGCAATCCTGGCTTTTGCGCCGGATCACGGGTGTCATAGAAAATTTATGTTTATGGGCAGCCATGGCGCGGAAATACCTGCTGATATGGAGACCATACATTTTTACAGTTTTATTAATTCAACAGACCAGTGTATGGAATTGTAGTTCCGAAAGAAAGACCGCACTGGGGAGAGGATAACCTATGGCAAAAAAATATTACGCAGTAAAGAAGGGCAGATCAACGGGGATATTCGCGACCTGGGAGGAATGTAAAGCCAGCGTAAACGGATATTCCGGCGCTCAGTATAAAAGTTTTTCTACGCCTGAGGAAGCGCAGAGATATTTAAAGGGAGACCAGGCGCCGCCGTCAGAGTGTCCGGAAGAAGAATGCTGTACAGCTTATGTGGACGGCAGCTTTGACCAGTCAAAGAAAGCCTATTCCTATGGCTGTATCCTTCTGTATCAGGGAGAGCGGACAGAGCTGAGCCGGGCATTCCAGGGTGGCGAGGACATTACTATGAGGAATGTAGCAGGAGAACTGGAAGGAGCTATGGCTGCTATGGATTTCTGTGAAAAACGGAATATCAGGATCCTTCATTTATATTATGACTATCAGGGGATCGAATCCTGGGCTACAGGCGAATGGAAAAGAAATAAACCGGGAACTATCCGCTACAAAAATTTTTATGACAGTTTAAAAAATGTGAAAGTGATCTTTCATAAAGTAAAAGGACACAGCGGCGTGGAACTGAACGAGGCGGTTGACCGTCTTGCAAAGGCTGCGCTGGGAATATAAAAAAGAGGAGGAAAAAGATCATGGTAAGTAAAAAAGTAAAGATCATAAACCCTTCGGGGCTTCATCTGAGGACGGCAACTGTGTTGTCAAACAGTGTTTTAAAATACAATGCCAAGCTGCAGTTTGCCTATGAAAAAAACAATGTGAAAGGAGTTGTAAATCTGAAGAGCATTCTGAACATTGTGGCGGCAGGGGTGATCCAGGGACAGGAGATCGTGATCACAAGTGAAGGCCCTGACGAAAAAGAAGCTTTGGCAGCTGCGGTAGCTGCTATTGAAAACGGCCTGGGAGAAATGGATGAAAACAAAAATTTATGAAGATATGGAGCTGAAGTTCTTCTTGATATCAAAGAAAAACTTCAGCTCTTTTTTTGCCTTCCTAAGCCGGCGTTATAGGGTACAGTGAGAGCCTCCTGGGATCCTGCGGCGGGAAATGACAATAGTAGGAAATTAAATGAATGAATATGAATGATTAAATGACTGATTGTGAAAGATTACTAAAAACAAACTAGAAATATTGTGAATTAATATGATTGAAAATGAATGATTATGATGTATAATATAGACATAAAGGAGGAAAAGAAATGGTTTATACAGTTACATTCAATCCTTCTCTGGATTATATCGTTTCCGTGGAGGATTTCCAGCTTGGAAAGACCAACCGGACTGCAAAAGAGCAGATGCTCCCGGGAGGCAAGGGGATTAATGTTTCTACAGTGTTGAAGAACCTGGGGATTCCCAATACAGCTCTTGGTTTTTCGGCGGGATTTACCGGAGAGGAGATTAAAAGAAGAGTAGAAGAAATGGGACTGGCCAGTGATTTTATCGATCTGCCAAATGGCTATTCCAGGATCAACGTGAAGATGAAGGATTTTGACGGGACTGAGATCAACGGTCAGGGACCGGATATCACCCCGGAGGAAACGGAGAGACTGCTCCGGAAACTGGATAGCTTAAAAGAAGAGGATGTTCTGGTACTGGCAGGAAGTATTCCCAGGACCATGCCGGATTCCATTTACAGCGATATATTGAAAAGGCTGGAGGGAAAAGGCATCCTGGCAGTGGTAGACGCCACGGGAGAGCTTTTGCTCCATGTTCTGGAGTACAGACCTTTCCTGATCAAGCCTAATAACCATGAACTGGGAGAAATTTTCCAGGTAAAGCTGGAGACCCGGGAAGATGTGGTCCCATATGCCAGAAAGATGCAGGAAAAGGGAGCAAGGAATGTGTTGGTTTCCATGGCAGGCCAGGGGGCTGTGCTCCTGGACGAAAAGGGACAGGTCCATATGCTTCCCGCGCCAAAAGGAAAACTGGTCAACGCCGTGGGGGCGGGGGATTCTATGGTAGCCGGTTTTCTGGCAGGATGGCTTACGAAAAAGGATTATGAGTACGCCTTCCGTATGGGGATCTCTGCAGGAAGCGCCAGCGCTTTTTCAGAGAATCTGGCTACGAAAGAAGAAGTAGAAGAAGTTTTCAGGCAGGTCAGCCAATCTGCCTGACAGATAGAAGGGAGAAAAAGATATGAGAATCACAGAATTGCTGGATCCCAGGAGCATTTCTCTGACCGGTGCTCCGGCATCCAAAAAAGAGGCCCTGGATCAGATGGTAGAACTGATGGTGAAAAGCGGAAAAATACGGGATAAAGAAGCTTACCGCCAGCAGGTGTATGCAAGAGAAGAAGAAAGCACCACAGGTGTAGGAGAAGGGATCGCTATCCCTCATGGAAAAGGAGACTCTGTTATACGTCCGGGTCTTGCTGCGATGGTAGTAAAGAACGGCGTAGATTTTGATTCACTGGATGGAGAGCCGGTCCATCTGATTTTCCTTATTGCGGCTCCGAATACCAAAGATAACGTGCATCTGGATGTGCTGAGCAAGCTTTCTACGCTGCTGATGGATGAAGATTTTGTAAAGAATCTGGAGAATGCTTCCACAGTAGAAGAATTTCTTCAGATCGTAGACAAGGCAGATGAAGAGAAGCCCAGTCTGAATGAGCAGCTGGCTTCCCAGACCTTAGAGGATACTTCTGAAAAAGCCTGTCGGATCGTTGCTGTAACCTCCTGTCCTACAGGGATCGCCCATACTTATATGGCGGCGGAAGGTCTGGAAAAGGCAGCCAAAAAGAAAAACTGCCGGATCAAAGTAGAGACCAGGGGATCCGGAGGAGCCAAGAATGTATTAACAGAAAAAGAAATCGAAGAGGCGGACTGCGTGATCATTGCCGCAGATGCTAATGTGCCTATGGAAAGATTTGACGGCAAGCACCTGATCGAATGCCCTGTATCCGACGGTATCAGCAAGGCGGACCAGCTGATCGACAGAGCTATGAAACAGGATGCCCCGGTTTATCATTCGGATAGTCCGAAAACAGAGAAAAAGACCGGATCAGCAGGGGGAGCAGGACATAAGGTATATACCCAGCTGATGAATGGTGTTTCCCATATGCTCCCATTTGTAGTAGGCGGCGGTATCCTGATCGCCCTGGCCTTCCTGATCGATGGTCTCAGCGTGGATATGAATTCTCTTTCCCAGGAAGCCCGGGCAAATTTCGGTACTATTACCCCGGTAGCCGCTCAGTTCCGGCAGATCGGTAATGTGGCTTTTGGATTCATGCTTCCTGTACTTGCTGGTTTTATTGCTATGAGTATCGGAGACCGTCCAGGTCTGGCAGTAGGATTTGTAGGCGGTATGATCGCTGCCAACGGAAAGTCAGGATTCTTAGGAGCTCTGGCAGCAGGTTTTATTGCAGGCTATCTTATCGTTCTTCTGAGAAAAGTTTTTGACAGACTTCCGGCATCTATTGAAAAGATCGCCCCGGTGCTTTTATATCCTTTATTCGGTATCCTTTTCATGGGACTGATCATGAACTTTATCATTGAGCCTCCTATCGGCGCTTTGAACACAGCTTTAAACACGGCTCTGACGAACATGAGCGGAAGCAGCAAGATCCTTCTGGGGATCATTGTAGCCGGTATGATGTCCATTGATATGGGAGGCCCCTTTAATAAGGCGGCTTATGTATTCGGAACTGCCTCCATTGCCGCAGGCAACTACGATATTATGGCAGCAGTTATGATCGGCGGTATGGTTCCGCCCTGCGCTATTGCCCTGGCAACTTTGCTGTTTAAGAACAAATTTACAAAACAGGAAAGAGAATCCGGTCCTGTAAACTTTATTATGGGTCTTGCCTTTATCACAGAAGGCGCTATCCCCTTTGCGGCATCTGATCCTCTTCATGTGCTGCCTTCCTGTATTATCGGGTCAGCAGTTTCCGGAGCCCTGTCTATGGCCTTTGGATGTACCCTTATGGCTCCTCACGGCGGGATCTTCGTATTCCCGGTAGTGGAACATCCGCTGATGTATCTGGTATCCCTGGTGGTTGGAACTGTGATCGGCGCAGTGCTTCTTGGAATATTAAAGAAAAAAGTGGAAGGGTAACAGACAGGATCCTGTTAAAACACAGAAATCGGGAAAATGGTTGCCCCGAAAAAGAAAGTTGTGTAGAATAAAAGGCAGCAGGATAAACAACAGAATTTTCTAAGGGGGAAACCATATGCTGACGGAACAACGACAGGAGGAGATCCTTCGGCTCCTGAACCAGAAAGGGAGTGTTACTCTTCAGGAGCTGAAGGAGTATTTCCATGCTTCTGAATCTACTATACGGCGGGACCTGAATGCACTGGATAAAAGAGGCGCGCTTACAAAAGTCTTTGGAGGAGCGGTAAGACCTGAAGGCCGGGTCATGCTCAGAGAGGAACAGGTATCCCAGAGGCAGGAACTTTACCGGGAAGAGAAAAACAGGATCGGCAGATATGCGGCTTCTCTTGTGGAGCCGGAAGATTTCGTCTATCTGGACGCCGGCACTACTACAGGAGCTATGATCCCTTATCTTACAGAGCACTCTGCGGCTTTTGTCACAAACGCCGTATCCCATGCCCTTCATCTGGCGGAGAATGGATTCCGGGTGATCCTCATCGGCGGAGAAGTAAAGGCGGCTACAGAGGCTATCGTGGGAAACGAGGCCTATGTAAACCTGAAAAAATTTAATTTCACCAAAGGTTTCTGGGGTACGAACGGAGTCAGTCCCTCGGCAGGATTTTCCACCCCGGATATTAACGAAGCCATGGTAAAAGAATGCGCTCTTTCCCATACCCAGCAGGCATACATCCTCTGTGACAGCAGCAAATTTTATCATACAAGTCCGGTAACCTTCGGAGAGTTTGAAGACGGGATCATCCTTACCGACCGGCTCCCGGACGAAAGCTTCAAGAAATATGAGAATATCGTAGTGGTTCCCTAACACCACTTGCAAACAGGGAGCTGCAGCATTCTTCAAAATCGAGAATATATATACATTTTATTGCTCAGTCTGCGCGGCTTTGAGCCTATGGTCTCAAAACCTGCTCGACAAATTCGCATAAAATGTATATATATTCCTGATATTTGTTTAGTGCTGCAGCTCCCTGTTTGCTGAAATATTCAATGTTGTTTCAAGCTTTTTAGTATAATATAAAAATGGGATGTATATCCCATGATATGCGAATGATGAGGAGAATTGTGAGAGTGCGTAGCATGTAACAATCTGTGGGTATCGTAGATAAAATTTAAAGGATAACCATATTCTTCTGAGATCAGAGAGGTGCGAGATGAGGATATTACTTGTAGAAGATGAAGAGAGGATGGCCCAGGCTCTGTGTGAGATACTGCGGCAGGAAAATTATGAGGTAGACCACTGTGGGGATGGGATGAAAGGCCAGTACGCCATAGAAACCGGGGTTTATGACGTGGTGATCCTGGATGTGATGCTTCCGGGAAAAAACGGTTTTGACATCACCCGGGAGGTCAGAAAGAAAGGGATCCGGACGCCGATCCTTATGCTGACGGCAAAGAGCGATATAGATGACAAGGTCACTGGCCTGGACTGCGGGGCGGACGATTATCTTACAAAGCCTTTTATGACAAAAGAGCTTCTGGCCAGGATCCGGGCGCTGGGCCGGAGAAATATCCATTCCCCGGACGGGACCCTGACATTCGGTGATATTTCTCTGAACCCAGGAGCTTCTTCCCTGTCTTCAGGAGAGAATAATGTGCGCCTCAGTGAGAAAGAACTGCGTATTCTGGAATACCTGATCTCAAACCAGGGGCAGATCCTTACCAGGGAGCAGATCGCCCTGAAAGTCTGGGGTTATGACAGTGATACAGAATATAACAACGTGGAAGTCTATATTTCTTTCGTCCGGAAAAAACTCCACTTTGTAAAATCAAAAACAGAAATTAAAGCAGTGCGGGGCATGGGCTACGAATTGAGGTATGAAGATGTTTAAGAAATCTAAAAGAAAGATCGTGGCCTCCATTATGCTGATCCTGGTCCTTTTACTGGCAGGAACCCTCTGTACCATTTATTTAGCCAGTTACAGCGACATGACAGAAGAAAACCGGGATCTTCTGGATCATTATGTGGAGGGGTATATCTATCCAAAGACGAAAAACGGCGATGGACCGGATATCCAGGGAGATCGGGATGAAAGGGGAGATCCCCGGGGAAAACGTCCTATGCTGGAACTTTCCACTTTTTATTCTGTAGTGTTCTCTCCGGAGAGGGAAGTCCTGGCAGTGGATAATGGGGAGGTATCCGCCTACAGCGAAGAAGAACTTACCAAGCTGGCAGAAGGGATCCTGGAAGAAGAAAAAGAAAAAGGTAAGAAAGGAAGTCTCCTGTATGAAAAGAAGGACAAGGGAGGGTATATCCTGGTGGCTTTTCTGGACAATACCTTGATGCTGGAAAGCGCAGGAACTCTGGTGACCTATACGCTGATCTTTGGAGGCATTGCCCTGGTGCTGATCTTTTTACTGGCCAATTATATGGCAGGGAAGATCCTGGCCCCGCTGGAAGAAAATTATGAACGGCAGAAGCAGTTTGTCTCCGATGCAGGCCACGAACTGAAAACTCCGGCGGCGGTGATCAATGCTAATCTGGAGCTTCTTACAAGAGAGATAGGAGAGAATCAGTGGCTGTCCAATATCCAGTATGAAAATCAGCGGATGTCGGCCCTGATCACCCAGCTTCTGGATCTGGCAAGAGCGGAAAATGCCAGCTCCCAGATGGAGCCTCTGGATCTCAGCCATCTGGTCTGGGGGGAAACCCTGCCTTTTGAACCGGTGGCTTATGAAAAGGGACTGGCTCTAAACAGCAGCATAGAAGAAGAAATCTGGGTCAATGGGAACAGCGTACAGCTGAAACAGCTGACCTCTATCCTTATTGATAACGGGATCCGCCATGGAAGCCAGGGAAAAGAGGTAGATCTGGAACTGAAAAGGGTAAAAAACAGCGCTGTTCTGTCTGTGGCAAATGAAGGCAGGGAAATACCCGAGGAACAGAGAAAGCATCTTTTTGAACGGTTCTACCGCAGTGATCAGGCCAGGGCTGCAGAAGATGGTCATTACGGCCTGGGGCTTGCCATTGCCAAAGCCATCGCCCAGACTCATAAAGGCTCTATCCAGGTCCAGTGCAGGGATGGAATGGTGATCTTTCTCGTGAAGCTGCCCCTGCAGAAAGGAAATACTCCGAAAAGTTAAAATATGAAAAATCTGTGTCTTCAATAAAACTTCAATCTTCCCTCTGTACAATAGGAGCATCAAAAGTACAGGGGGAATTATTTATGCCAATCCAAAAGGTTTTTAAAAGATATGAAATGAAATATCTGCTGAATCCCCAGCAGAAAGAAAAAATGCTTCAGGCCATGGAACCCTATATGTCCCTGGACCAGTATGGGCGGACCACGATCCGGAACCTGTATTTTGATACAGATACATACCGGCTGGTCCGTCACTCTATTGAAAAGCCCGCTTATAAAGAAAAGCTGAGGATCCGGAGCTACAGTCAGGCCATGCCTGACAGCACAGTCTTTGTGGAACTGAAGAAAAAGTACAAGAAGATCGTATATAAGCGAAGGATACCCCTTCCGGAAAAAGAAGCCATGGAATGGGTATCAGGAGAACGCCATTGCAGCCAGGACAGTCAGATATCTGAAGAAATTGATTATTTCTTTCAGTATTATCAGGATCTTCATCCGGCGGTATTTCTCTCCTACGAAAGAGAAGCCTACTATTCTAAAGATCATTCAGATTTCCGGGTGACCTTTGATGAAAAAATCCTGTGCCGGCAGGAGGACCTGTCCCTGGAGTCGGAAGTTTACGGCACGCCTATCCTTCCGGAAGGAAGCGTCCTGATGGAGATCAAGTGTTCAGGGGGTATCCCTCTGTGGATGGTCCATGTACTGTCACAGGAACACATTTATAAAACTTCTTTTTCCAAATATGGAACTGCTTATCAGACTATGATCTATCCAAAACTGAAACAGGAGGTACGACTTCATGCCTGAAACAATATTTCAAGGATTATTTGACACAGATCTTACCAAAGTGATCAGCGTAAGAGATTTTATGCTGTGCCTGGCAACGGCGTTGATCCTGGGCCTTGTCATGGCCTTTGCCTATATGTACCGCACCCGGTATACCAAAAGCTTTGTGGTGACCTTGGCCCTGCTGCCTGCAGTGGTGTGTGTGGTGATCATGATGGTTAACGGCAATGTGGGGACCGGAGTGGCAGTCGCGGGAGCTTTCAGCCTGGTACGTTTCCGCTCTGTTCCCGGCACTGCCAGAGAAATCTGTACGTTATTTCTTGCCATGGGAGCCGGTCTGATCACAGGAATGGGCTATCTGGGATTTGCGGCGCTTTTTACCCTGGTCTTAAGCCTGATCTTTATGATCTATAACCGTCTTGATTTCGGGGCCAAAAAGAATGGAGCGGTCTATAAGACCTTTGCTATAACCATTCCCGAGGATCTGGACTACACAGAAATTTTCGATGATATTTTCCAGGAATACGCCGTTTCCCATGAGCTGATCGGCGTAAAGACCACCAACATGGGAAGCCTGTTCCGGCTGACTTATCATATCACTCTCCGGGACGCAGCCAAAGAAAAAGAAATGATCGATAAGATCCGGTGCAGAAACGGAAATCTGGAAATCGCAGTTTCCAGACAGGAGACAACTATAACGGAGCTTTAGTGAAAGGAGATCTTGCCTTATGAAAAAAAAGCTTGTTCTTTTAATGATCCTGCTTCTGACAGTATCTGCCGGTTCCGGCTGCGCAAGCCTGAACATCGGCAGCACTTCGGACAGCAGCCAGGAAGCCCGGGAGGCAGAGGAAAATTCAGAAAATACAGCCGATACAGAAGAAACGAGCCAGTCGGTATCTGCTGAAGAACAGACTGACGAAGATATGTTTACGGACAGAGATTATGAAGAAGATTACCAGGAGGAGGACTGTGTGTCCGTTACCTTAAGCGGAACTACCCCTTCTTCCGGTTCAGACAGCGTAGAGATTTCAGAGGGCACAATCACCATAACGGAGGAAGGCACCTATCTGATATCCGGAACTTTAAGCGACGGGATGATCATAGTAAATGCGCCGGATACTGCCAAGGTCCGGCTGATCTTTGAGGGCGTGGAGATCAACAGTGAAACTTCCGCGCCTCTGTATATCCTGGAGGCGGACAAGGTATTCCTCACTCTGGCGGAAGAAAGTGAAAATACTCTTTCCAACAGCGGAACCTATACTGCCATTGATGACAGCAATATTGATTCGGTTATTTATTCAAAACAGGATCTGACTCTGAACGGTACAGGTACTCTTACCATATCTTCTCCCGGAGGCCATGGGATCGTATCCAATGATGATCTGGCGATCACCGATGGGACCTACAATATTACAGCAGCTTCTCATGGACTGAAAGCAAATGACAGCATCAGGATCACCGGCGGCAGCCAGCTTACTGTGACTGCAGGCAAGGACGGTATCCACGCAGAAAATGATGAGGACCCTTCCCTGGGATTTGTTTATATTTCCGATGGGACCATAGCTGTGGAGGCAGAAGGAGACGGCATCAGCGCCGGGTCCTATATGCAGATCGCAGCGGGAACTTTCCAGATCCAGGCAGGAGGCGGCAGCGAAAACGGGACAAAAGAATCCTCGGATTCCTGGGGTGAATTCCGGGGAGGCGGCGGTCCGGGAGGCGGCAGTCCTGCAGGAAAGGGCCAGGGAGGAGAAGGCCAGGCTCCTGGCAGGACCGGCGGCCGCAGCGAGAGCGGGGAGGCAGGTTCTTCCGAGATCGCTTCTCCGGCCAAGCCTTCTGTTTCCGTAGAAAATCTTTCCGCAGAAAGTCTATCCACAGAAAGTTCAACTACAGAAAGTTCAACTGCAGAAAATTCAGATCCGGCAGAAGATTCTTCCGCAGACGGTTCCAAGTCAACAGAGGAAGAGAGCAGCACCAGCATGAAAGGAGTCAAAGCCGCAGGAGATCTGCTGATCTCGGGTGGAAGCTTTACCATTGACTCTGCAGATGATTCTATACATTCCAATAGCTCTATTACCATAAAAGACGGCGTTTTTGAAATTGCTTCAGGGGATGACGCTGTTCATGCTGACGAAAACCTGACGGTGGCAGCAGGGACCATGAATATTTCAGAAAGCTATGAGGGGCTGGAGGCCCTCCACCTTGAGATACAGGGCGGGGATATCACCCTTACAGCCAGCGACGACGGCCTGAATGCGGCAGGCGGCACAGACTCCAGCGGGACCCAGGGGGGAAGAGACGGAATGTTCGGGGGAGGAGGCCCGGGTTCCTCTTCTTCAGACGGCACCATTTTAATTTCAGGGGGAACTTTGAATATTACTGCCTCCGGAGATGGTATTGACGCAAATGGATCTCTGGAAATAACCGGAGGATATACGGTGGTGGCAGGACCTACCCAGGGAGATACTTCCACCCTGGATTACGATACGACTGCCCGGATCACAGGAGGAACTTTTATCGGAACAGGGGCTTCGGGGATGGCTCAGACATTCAGTGATGCACAGCAGGGCGTCATATCCGTCAGCGTAGGCGAGCAGTCTGCCGGTACAGAGGTTACTCTTACAGACTCCAGCGGCAATGTTGTCCTGGATGTGACTCCGGATCTGTCCTTTGCCGTAGTCATCCTAAGCAGTCCGGATCTGGTGTCCGGGGAAAGCTATACCCTTACAGTGGGAACCGCTTCAGAGGAAGTGGAGGCCGGTTAAGTAAGTACACAAATAAAAATCGAACAGCTGTCGTGTCATTTGGCTTGTGCCAAAAGATACGGCGGCTTTTCTTGTAATCCTGGAAATACTTCAGTATAATAAATAGAAAGAAGCCTTGTGTATCAGAACAGAATGATGTGATGGATTACCCCTAAAGGGGAAACCAGAGAGGAGAAAGAATACGAAATGGAAGCCAGAAAAAAGAAACTTCCCATCGGGATTGAAAATTTTGAAGAAATTCGGACGAAAGGCTTTTACTATGTGGATAAAACGGGATTGATCAAAGAACTCCTTGAGAACTGGGGAAAGGTAACGCTGTTTACCCGCCCGAGAAGGTTTGGAAAGTCATTAAACATGAGTATGCTGAAAAGTTTCTTTGAACTGGGCGGTAGGAAAGAAATCTTTGAGGGACTGGAAATTTCAAAAGAGGTTTCATTGTGTGAAGAATATATGGGAAAATTTCCGGTGATTTCAATATCTTTGAAAGGAATTGATGCAGGCTCTTTTAATACGGCCAGGGAATTGGCAGTTCAGATCATCAATGGAGAAGCACGGAGGTTTCAGCATCTTTTAAACAGTGACCGTCTTACAATTTATGATAAAGATGCTTATACGGCATTGCTGCGGGCAGATATGAGTGAAGCTGTTCTATACAGCAGCTTAAAGATATTGTCGGAACTTTTGGAAAAACATTATGGATGGAAAGTAATCCTTCTGATAGATGAGTATGATGTGCCATTATCAAAAGCTTTTGAACAGGGATATTATGATCAGATGATCGTATTGATCCGCAATCTGTTTCAACAGGCATTGAAGACCAATGACAGTCTGGAATTGGCAGTGCTGACCGGCTGTATGCGTATCTCCAAAGAAAGTATTTTTACCGGCTTGAACAATCTGAAGGTTTTGTCTGTGGCAGATGTGCGATTTGATGAATACTTTGGATTTACAGACAGTGAAGTAAGGGAACTGTTAGAATACTATGATCTTTCCCGGAATTATGGAGATGTTAAGGAATGGTATGACGGATATCGGTTTGGCAATGTGGAAGTGTATTGTCCCTGGGATGTTGTCAACTATTGTGATGAACTCCGTGCCGATAGTAATGCTTTGCCCCAGAACTATTGGTCTAATACCAGCAGTAATGAAGTGGTAAGGAAGTTTATCCAGGGAGCGGACATCGGTACAACAAAGAACGAGATTGAAAGACTTGTTGCAGGAGAGGTTATTAAAAAAGAAATCCATCAGGAACTGACTTATAAAGATATGTACAATTCTATTGACAATATTTGGAGTATTCTTTTTACTACCGGTTACCTTACACAGCGTGGAAAACCGGAAAGAAAAAGCTTTTATCTGGCAATTCCAAACATGGAGATCCGTGAGATCTTTATAGAACAGATCATGGATTTTTTTAAGGAGAATATCAAAAAGAACGGGGATGCTGTAAATGCTTTTTGCAACGCTCTTCAAAAAGGAGAGGCAGAGGAAGTGGAGAAGAGATTTTCGGACTATCTGCGAAAGACGATCAGTATCCGGGATACGTTTGTGAAAAAATCAAAGAAGGAAAATTTTTATCATGGTATCCTTTTGGGCCTCCTGGGCTATAAGGATACATGGATCATATCTTCTAATGAAGAATCTGGAGACGGCTACAGTGATATTCTTGTGAGGAGTGAGGACGAAGAAATCGGTATTGTAATTGAGGTGAAATATGCAGAAAACGGTAAACTGGAGGAAGCCTGCCAAGAAGCCTTGCAGCAAATTGAGCGCAAAGGATATCAGGAAGAACTTCAGGAAGAAGGGATAGAGCATATCCTGAAATATGGTATCGCATGTTATAAGAAACGCTGTAAGGTCCGGCTTATTGGCGAGGGGGAAATATTTGCTTGAAGTTCTCCCCTACAGGGTATATAATAGCACGGATTATATCGTCAAAATGAGTTGATCCACGATATATAATGACAAACTTCACAAAATAAGAGAGGTTTTTATGAGAAAACTAGCTTTAAATGATGAAATATTACTAAATATTGAGAAGCCTGCCCGGTATATCGGGAATGAGGTAAACAGTGTAATGAAGGATGCAAATGAGGTGTCGATTCGTATAGTCATGGCATTCCCGGACGTCTACGAAATCGGTATGTCCCATCTGGGAATCCAGATCCTCTATGATATGTTTAACCAGAGAGAGGATACCTGGTGCGAGAGAGTCTATTCTCCCTGGCCGGATCTGGACAAGGTCATGAGGGAGAAACAGATCCCTCTTTTTGCTCTGGAGTCTCAGGATCCGGTAAAGGATTTTGACTTCCTGGGGATTACGATTCAGTACGAGATGTGCTACACAAATATCCTCCAGGTACTGGATTTAAGCCAGATCCCTCTTCGTGCGGCAGACAGGACCAAGGATCATCCCTTTGTCATGGGAGGCGGGCCCTGTGCCTATAACCCGGAGCCTCTTGCCCCTTTTTTTGATATGTTTTATATCGGGGAGGGAGAAACTGTATTCAATGATCTTTTAGATATTTATAAGGAATGGAAGAAATCCGGAAAGTCCAGAAAAGAATTTCTGGAAATGGCTGCGGAAGTGCCGGGGATCTATGTGCCGGCCTTTTATGATGTGGATTATCATGAGGACGGAACTATTAAAGCCTTTACGCCTAATAATCCCCATGCAAAAGAGAAGATAGAGAAACAGGTGGTCATGGATGTGACACACACCTATTATCCCAGAAAGCCGGTGGTGCCTTTTATCAAGGCTACTCAGGACCGGGTGGTCCTGGAGATCCAGAGAGGATGCATCCGGGGCTGCAGGTTCTGCCAGGCAGGCATGCTTTACCGTCCTACCAGAGAGCGGGATCTGGAATTTTTGAAGGATACAGCCAGAGCCCTTATAGAAAGCACCGGTCATGAGGAGATTTCTCTCAGCTCTTTAAGTTCCAGTGACTATTCAAAACTGCCGGAGCTGATCGATTACCTGATCGAAGAATGTTCTGCCCGGAAGGTGAATATATCCCTTCCTTCTCTGCGGATCGACGCCTTTTCCCTGGACGTGATGAGCAAGGTCCAGGATATCAAAAAGAGCAGTCTGACCTTTGCTCCGGAAGCCGGTTCCCAGAGACTCCGGGACGTGATCAACAAAGGTCTTACAGAAGAGGTGATCCTGGAAGGAGCCGCCAGGGCTTTCCAGGGAGGATGGACCAGAGTAAAGCTGTACTTTATGCTGGGACTTCCCACCGAGACAGAAGAAGATATGCAGGGAATCGCCCATCTTGCCGAGGAGATCGCCAAAAAATATTATGAGATACCAAAGGATCAGCGCCACGGCAGATGCCAGATCGTGGTCAGCACTTCCTTCTTTGTGCCCAAGCCTTTTACGCCTTTCCAGTGGGCAGGGATGTTCCGGAAGGAGGATTACCTGGATAAGGCAAAAGTAGTAAAAGAAGAGATCCGGGCTCAGTTAAATCAGAAGAGCATTAAATATAATTATCATGAAGCGGATGTCACAGTCCTGGAGGGGATCCTGGCCAGAGGTGACCGGAAAGTGGCGGATGTGCTGGAGACTGCTTATAAGAAGGGAGCCATCTTCGATTCCTGGTCTGAGTATTTCCGTTATGACCTTTGGATGGAAGCCTTTGAAGAACTGGACATTGATCCGGAATTTTATACCTTAAGGGAACGCCCCTTAGACGAGATCTTCCCCTGGGATTTTATTTCCATCGGCGTGACCAAGAATTTCCTGAAGAGAGAGTGGGAAAAGGCCATGAAAGGGGAAGTTACCCCCAATTGTCGCCAGCAGTGTTCCGGCTGCGGCGCAGGAGCATATAAAGGAGGTGTCTGCGTTGAAGGTAAGAATTAAGTTTGCAAAACAGGGAGCTATGAAGTTTATCGGACACCTGGACATTATGCGGTATTTTCAGAAAGCGGTAAAAAGGGCGGGACTGGACGCTGCTTATTCTGAAGGCTTCAGCCCCCATATGATCATGTCTTTTGCGGCTCCTCTGGGCGTAGGAGTCACCAGTGAGGGAGAATATTTTGACCTGGAGCTGAAGACGCCAATGTCTTCTAAAGAAGCGGTGGAGCGGCTGAACCAGGTTATGGTAGAAGGCATGGAAGTAATAAGCGTCCGGGAAGTTCCGGAAGGCAAGAAAGGCAAGGCCATGTCTCTGGTAGCTGCGGCAGATTACCTGGTATCTTTCCGGGAAGGCATGGAGCCTGAGGAAAACTGGAAGGAGAAGGTTCCTGCTTTTATGGAGCAGCAGGAGATCCGGATCCTGAAAAAGACTAAGAAAAACGAGAAAGAAGTAGATATTAAACCTTATATATATGAGATGGAGATCCGGGGAGAGAGTATCTTCCTGAAACTGGCAGCCGGAAGTGTAAAGAACACTAAGCCGGAACTGGTCATGGAAGCCTTTTTCGCTTTCTGCGGACAGGAATTTCAGCCTCTGTCGCTTCTGATCCATAGAATGGAAGTTTACGGAGATCTGGGAGAAGAGGGAGAGAGAAAACTGGTATCCCTGGAAGATCTGGGTGAAGAAATTGAGTAGGCTGATCATTACTCATATGGATTTTGGGGGAGAGAATCTCCTGGTCAGCGCCAAAGAGGAAGAGGGCCGTATCTGTCAGTTCAATATTGTCCGGGAGGGGGAAGAAAAACTCCTGGGCAATATTTATATAGGCAAGGTGAAAAACATCCGGAAAAATATACACTGCGCTTTTATTGAGATCGCTCCCGGAAAAATGTGCTATTACGATCTGGAAGAAGGAGAGCCTCCTATTTTTACCAATCCGAAAAAGGACAAGATAATAAAAGAGGGCGACGAGGTAGTGGTCCAGATATCCAGGGAAGGGATCAAATCTAAACTGCCTTCGGTTACGGGTAATCTCAACTTTACAGGAGAATATCTGGTCCTGACCAGCCAGAGAAAACAACTGGGCTTTTCCGCAAAGCTTACAAAAGAAGAGAAAACCCGGATCCGGACCATTCTTCAGGAATATGTGACTGGTGAAGAAGGGATCATTGTCCGGACTAATGCCAGGGAAGCTTCTCCTGAAGAACTGACAGAGGAGCTTTTTCAGTTGCGGAAAAGGTATCAGGAACTGAGACAACGGGCCGCGTCCCGGGTGTGTTATACCCTTCTTGAAAAGGGAATGTCAGAGCCTCTTCGGATCCTCCAGGGAGTTTATATCCGGGACCTGGAGGAGATCGTGACAGACGACCGGGAAATCTACACACAGATCTGCGGGGAGCATACCAGAGAAAAAGATGGGAAAGTGCCGGTACGTTTCTATGAAGATAAATTGCTGCCTCTTTCCAAGCTGTACCGTCTGGAGAAATCTCTGGAGGAAGCTCTGGACCGGAAGGTATGGCTCAGATCCGGAGGCTTTCTGATCATTGAACAGACCGAGGCCTTTGTAAGTATTGATGTAAATTCCGGAAAATTTTCTGATAAGAAAAATACCAGAGAGACCTTTCGGAAAATCAATCTGGAGGCTGCCAGGGAAATTGCTTTTCAGCTTCGGCTGCGGAATCTATCCGGGATCATCCTTATAGATTTTATCAATATGGAAGAAGAGGAAGACAAGAAAGAACTTCTGAGACTTCTTCAGAGTTACCTGAAAAAAGATCCGGTAAAAGCAGCGGTAGTGGATATGACGCCTCTGAATATTGTTGAAGTAACCAGAAAAAAGGTGGAGAAATCTCTGGAAGAAGAGATGAAGAGAAGAAAGGACTGGGAAAAATGAAGAAACCTTCTGTAATGACAACTCTCTGTTACATTGAGAAGGAAGACAGCTACCTGATGCTTCACCGGGTGGTGAAGAAAAATGATGTAAATAAAGATAAGTGGATCGGTGTGGGAGGTCATTTTGAAGAGGGAGAAAGTCCTGAAGAGTGCCTTCTCAGGGAGGTTAAGGAAGAGACAGGACTTACACTGAAATCTTATGACTTCCGTGGCCTGATCACCTTTAAGCTCACAGATTCTCAAGAGGGAAAGACCCTGACAGAGTATATGTGCCTTTATACCGCAAAGGAATATGAAGGAGAACTTTCCCTCTGTGACGAGGGTGTTCTGGAATGGGTGCCCAAAGAGAAGATCCAGGATCTGGAAATCTGGGAAGGGGATAAGATCTTTTTCCGTCTTCTGAAAGAGAACCATCCTTTCTTTTCCCTGAAGCTGTGGTATATAGATAATGAATTAAAAGAGGCGGTATTAGATGGAAGAGCAATGGAATTACGAAGATAGAAGAGAAGAAGGCGAGAACAGCCGTCTGAAACCCATCCACGGGATCCTGCTTTTTATAGTGGTGATGGTTTCTTTCTATACAATTATCGCCTGGGCTCAGATGAAATGGGGCATGTATGGGCTGGCGCTGACCGAACTGTATCTTCTGGCTTTGGCTCTGGGCGGCGCAAAGCTTTTAAAAGTCCCATTTAAAGAAGTTTTTCCTGTGAAAAGACCCCAGTGGCAGAAAGTTTTTGCAGTGCTGCTCTGCTGGATCGCTTCTTACTGCGTAGTGATCCCTCTTACTATGATCGTGGCTTATTTTTTCCCCAGAGAGATGTTTTCTGTCAGCGGAAGCCTGAATGACTTTATGGTATCCGTTCCTCTGGCGGTTTCCGTATTTATAAGCTGTGTCATGCCGGCAGTCTGCGAAGAAGCTGTCCACAGGGGCTTTATCCTGAAAAGTTTTCAGTCCAGGATACAAGGTAAATGGATCCTGGTGATGCTGATGGGCCTGCTCTTCGGACTCTTCCATGGCAATCTGTGGAGGTTCCTTCCTACGGCTCTTCTGGGAGCTGCCCTTACTTATCTGATGGTGGAAACAGAAAATATGATCTATCCGGCGCTGTTTCATTTTATAAATAACTTTTTCCCCACTCTTTTGTCCGGAATCACCGGGCTTGCAGGGGGAGGGGCAGATACCCAGGCTGTGACGCAGTCTCTGGCGGAAAACGGACTTCCAGTGTCCTTTCTGGGAGTTTATATCGGCATGGCCTGTCTGGCGCCTTTCTGTTTTTATACGGCGGCGTATCTTCTCCGACTGGGTGTGCCGGGTAAAACACAAAGGTATTTCACTTCTAATAAAATGATGGTGCTGCTGATCATCCTTACTGTGATCCCTATAGTGCTGGGAGGATTCCTGCTTTTCTATGGGGTGATCGAAATGCTGATGAGAGGATCCGGAGATCCGGTATTCTATCAGAACGGCTATCTGATCTGGCAGGCTTTGGGAATTTTTATCCGGTAAAAAATTGAAATTTATATATTGACGGAATGAGGGAATGATGGTAATATACTATCGTATGCCGCACAAAGAGGTTGAAGCGTCCAAAACGGACCACCATATTTGGCGAGTAATGATAATAGGAGGTGCCATATGTACGCAATTATTGCAACAGGTGGTAAACAGTACAAAGTAGCCGAAGGCGATGTTATCAGAGTAGAAAAGCTTGGAGCAGAAGCTGGTGAAACAGTTACTTTTGACCAGGTACTTGCTGTAAGCAACGACGGTTTAAAAGTTGGCGAAGATGTTGCCAATGCAACAGTAACTGCATCTGTAGTTGAAAACGGTAAGGCAAAAAAAGTTATCGTTTACAAGTATAAGAGAAAAACCGGATACCACAAGAAAAACGGTCACAGACAGCAGTTTACTAAAGTAAAAATTGAAAAGATCAATGCTTAATCCCCATGATTAAAGTAACGATTTATCAGAGTTCAGAAGGGGAGATCGCAGGATTTTCCATGCAGGGACATGCAGGTTATGCCGCAAGAGGCAGCGATATTGTATGTGCTGCTGTATCAGTGCTGGCTCAGAATACTGTGAATTCCATTGAACATTTTACACAGGACAGTTTTACTGCCGATGTAGATGAAGAAAATGGAGGACTGTATCTAAAGATGGAGCCGGGATATTCCAAAGGATCAAAACTGCTTCTGGATTCCCTTATCCTCGGTTTACAGGGGATAGAAGAAGAATATATGGATTATCTAGATGTCATATTCGAGGAGGTGTAAGACATGTTAAAGATGAACCTTCAGTTATTTGCTCATAAAAAGGGAGTTGGTTCTACAAAGAACGGCCGTGATTCCGAGTCCAAGAGACTGGGTGCCAAGAGAGCTGACGGACAGTTTGTAAAAGCTGGAAATATCCTTTACAGACAGCGTGGAACAAAGATCCACCCAGGCGTAAACGTAGGCAAAGGCGGAGACGACACTTTGTTTGCATTAGTTGACGGTGTGGTACGTTTTGAGAGAAAAGGCAGAGACAAAAAACAGGTTTCTGTAGTTCCCGTAACTACGGCTGAGTAATCACGATAACAGGGCGGCTTCAAATCATTTTGGTTTGGAGCCACTTTTTTTCATATAGAAAATCAGACGGAGGAAATTATGTTTGCAGACAGAGCGAAAATCTATATCCGCTCAGGCAAGGGCGGCGACGGACATGTAAGCTTCAGAAGAGAGCTTTTTGTCCCCAGCGGCGGTCCTGACGGCGGAGACGGCGGAAGAGGCGGCGATGTTATTTTTGAGGTGGATAAAGGATTAAACGCCCTGAGCGATTACCGTCACAAAAGAAAATACGCCGCGGGAGACGGAGAGCCGGGGGGCAAGAGAAGATGCCACGGAGCTGACGGTAAAGATATCATCCTGAAAGTTCCTGAAGGAACGGTGATCAAAGACGCGGCCAGCGGGAAGGTCATTGCCGATATGTCCGGAGAAAACACAAGGCAGGTAGTCTTAAAAGGAGGAAGAGGAGGCAACGGCAATCAGCATTACGCTACAGCCACCATGCAGGCACCTAAATATGCCCAGCCGGGACAGGCTGCACAGGAGCTGGAGGTACAGTTAGAGCTGAAAGTGATCGCGGACGTGGGCCTTCTGGGATTCCCCAATGTTGGAAAATCTACTCTTCTCTCCAGAGTGAGCAATGCCCGGCCTCAGATCGCCAATTATCATTTCACTACCATAAACCCTCATCTGGGAGTGGTAGATTTTGAAGGATGTCAGGGATTTGTTATTGCGGATATTCCCGGACTTATTGAAGGAGCTTCCCAGGGCGTGGGACTAGGTCATCAGTTCCTGCGTCATATTGAAAGGACAAGAGTGTTGATCCATCTGGTAGATGCAGCTTCCACAGAAGGCCGTGATCCGGTAGATGATATTTACAAGATCAACAAAGAACTGGAAGCCTATGATCCTGAGATGATGAAAAAGCCCCAGGTTATAGCGGCAAATAAGATTGACGCCATTTATCCCGGGGATGAGGACCCGGTAGAGCGGCTTCGTAAAGAGTTCGAGCCTCAGGGTATCCGGGTGTTCGGTATTTCCGCGGTAAGCGGCAAGGGCCTGAAAGAGCTGCTCTATTATGTGAAGCAGCTTCTGGATTCTATTGACAAAGAACCTGTTGTTTTTGAACAGGAGTTTTTCCCGGAGGATATGATGATCCGGGAGAATCTGCCTTATACAGTAGAGAAATCAGAGAATGATGAACACATCTTTATCGTAGAGGGACCAAAGATCGAGAAGATGCTGGGTTATACCAATCTGGATTCAGAAAAAGGATTCCTGTTTTTCCAGAAGTTCCTGAAAGAATCCGGAATCCTGGAAGATCTGGAGAAAGCCGGTATCCAGGAGGGGGATACGGTACGGATGTACGGCTTTGATTTCGATTATTACAAATAGGAGTAAATTATGACAAGCAAACAGAGAGCTTATTTAAAAAGTCTTGCTATGAAAATGGAGCCTATCATCCAGATCGGGAAATCCAGCCTGACTCCGGAGCTGACAAAGGCTGTGGAAGAAGCGCTGGCTGCAAGAGAACTGATCAAGATCAGTGTGCTTCAGAACTGTATGGATGATCCCAGGAGCCTGGCAGATGTGCTGGCGGAAAGAACCCGTTCTCAGGTAGTCCAGGTCATCGGGAAAAAGATCGTTCTTTACAGAGAAGGAAAAGAAGATAAGAAAAAAATACTTCTTCCCTGATCTTCAGGGAGTTTCAGGACAGGCTTTCGGAAGCCTGCCGGGGCACATAAAGAAAGAGGAGCAGCCATGAGTGAAAAGAAGAAGCGGATAGGGATCATGGGAGGTACCTTTGACCCTATCCATATCGGACATTTGATCCTGGGGGAGACTGCATACCATCAGTTTCAATTAGATAAGGTATTATTCATGCCCGCCGGAAATCCACCCCATAAGCAGGACAGGGAGAACGGGGCAACAGATTCTCAGCGTGTAGATATGGTCCGGCTGGCCATTGCTTCCAATCCCCATTTTACCCTGTCCCTGGAAGAGATGCACAAAGAGGGATATACCTATACCTACCGGACTCTGGAGCGTCTGAAACAGCAGAATCCGGATACAGAGTATTACTTTATCCTTGGGGCGGATTCTCTTTATACCTTTGACGACTGGAAAGAACCGGGGCGGATCCTGGCTGCCTGTACGATCCTGGTAGGCACCAGGAATCATACCAGCGATGAAAAGCTGGACAGGGTCATCTGTCATCTGGAAGAAAAATATCAGGGTAAGATCGAAAAGCTGGAGTCTTTAAATATTGACATTTCATCTAAAATGATACGTTCCTGGATCGAAAAGGGAAGAAGCCTGGCTTATTATGTGCCGGATCAGGTAATCGATTATATACAGAGAAATAACATTTATAAGGATTGTGATGAAGATGAAGTATAATTTTGCAGAATACGAGAAAAAATTAAAAAAATATCTGGATAAAGACAGATACCGGCATACTCTGGGCGTGATGTACACTGCCGCAGCTCTGGCTATGGCTCATGATTATGATATGGAACAGGCGCAGATGGCAGGACTGCTCCACGACTGTGCCAAATGCATTCCCAACAAAAAGAAATTGAAGATCTGCAAAAAACAGGATATACGGGTTTCGTCTGTGGAAAAGTCCAATCCTTTTCTCCTCCACGCGAAGCTGGGAGCCTATATCGCAAAGGAAAAATACCAGATCGAGGACGAAGAGATCCTCTCTGCCATCCGCTGGCATACAACGGGAAAAGAAGCCATGAGCGAACTGGAGAAGATCGTCTACATTGCAGACTATATCGAACCTGGCAGGAACAAAGCCCCAAGACTGGCATGGATCCGGAAAGTGGCTTTTGAAGATCTGGACGAAGGCATGTACTATATTTTAAAAGACAGCCTTACCTACCTGGGAAACAGCAGCAAAGTTTTGGATCCCATGACCCGGAAGGCCTTTGAATATTATGAAACTCTTCACCTGGAAAGAAAGCAGAGAAAGGAAAAACATGGAAAGTAAAGAAATGGTGCGTCTTGCCTGTGAGGCAATGGAAGATAAAAAAGCACAGGATATTAAGATCATTGACATTGAGAAAGTTTCCACGCTGGCAGATTATTTTATTATTGCCAGCGGAAGCAACCGGAACCAGGTCCAGGCTATGGCGGACAGTGTCAGCGAAAAACTGGGCAGAGCCGGAGTAGAACCAAAACAGATGGAGGGCTATCAGACAGCCAACTGGATCCTTCTTGATTACAGAGACGTAGTCATCCATATCTTTGATGAGGAGAACCGTCTGTTCTATGACCTGGAAAGGATCTGGAGAGACGGAACCCTTGTGAACAGAGAAGATTTTGAATAAACGCAGATAAAAAGAGCCTATGCAAAGCAGATGAGTGATCAGCTGCAGAGCAAGGCTCTTTTTATCCTACAGGAAAGTGTTCCAGATTGCCTTCTAAAAGCCTTTCAGGCGGAAAATACACGACGCGGTAAGGTTATATTACCGCATAAAGCGGAAAACACCGATTACCTTTCCGAGGATCTGGAATGGCTGGTCCGGCTCTACGATAATAGGCTCCATAGAATCATTTTCCGGCTGGAGGCGGATATGTCCGTCTTCTTTGTAAAAAGTTTTTACTGTGGCAGAGTCATCGATCAGGGCTACCACTTTCTGGCCGTTTTCCGCAGTGGGCTGTTGCTCCACAACTACATAGTCTCCATTGAAAATACCGGCGTTGACCATACTGTCTCCCTGTACTACCAGCATAAAGGTCTTGTTGTTGGGCATGTATTCGGAAGGTATGGGAAAATAACCCTCCACATTTTCCACTGCCAGCAAAGGCTGGCCTGCAGCTACCTTTCCAATGATAGGAACATTGACAGTCTCTCTCCGTACCAGATTAAAATTATCGTCTACGATCTCTATAGCCCGGGGTTTAGTGGGATCCCGGCGGATATAACCGTTTTTCTCCAGGGTTTCCAGATGGGAATGGACGGAAGAAGTGGATTTTAAATTAACTGCTTCACAGATTTCCCGGACAGAAGGAGGGAACCCCCGGTTCAAAATTTCATTTTTTATATATTCTAAAATTTCAGATTGTTTCTTGCTGATCTTACCATAGGACATAACAGATACCTCCGATTTCTTTTCATTATCATACCATAAAGCCTCTGGAAATGCAAACAGATATTCCGAAAGTTTGTTCGAAAAACATATTGACAGACATGTGTTCTTGTATTATGATGGTCACAACAGAAAAAGAACGTATGTTTGCGAATGCATGTTCGCATAGGATATGGGGAGGTAAGTAGAATGAGAAGAAGAAAACAGAAAAGATTATCACTGGCGGTATTACTATGTTTTGCGGTTTTTGCTGCTTTTGGAACAAGCTTTATTATGACAAGGACGGCGGAAGCGGGAACCAGCGAGTCCAGCCGTTATAAATATTATACCAGCATACAGGTAGAGCCTGGGAGCAGTCTGTGGGAGATTGCCCGGGAATATGCTTCCAGTGAGTATGAAGATTTGGATGATTATATCCGGGAAGTGAGACAGATCAACCATCTGGATCAGGATACTATATATGCAGGATCCTATCTGTGTATTCCCTATTACTCTTCTGAGTATAAATAAGATTTTCAGCAGAGAAGACGGGTCTGTACCGGTCTGCTTTAATATTACATACAGGTAGGGAACTTCTTATGGAAGCAGGAAATTTTTGACGAGACATTCTCTTGTAGGACTTGATTTTCAATGTTACAATATTGAAAAACGTGTTGAGGTATATATTCCATGAATCGAAAAAATGTTACATCTACTGATGTAGCCAGGAGAGCAGGTGTCTCCCAGTCTACCGTTTCCATGATCCTGAATAAAAAGTATAATGTTTCTTTTTCCAGAGAAACGATCCTCAGAGTTGAAGAGGCTGCCAGGGAACTTGGGTATTCCATGGAAAGAAAGCAGAAAAAGCCAAGGATCCAAATGCTGGGAACGATTTTTGTCTTATGTCCCAATCTGACTAATCCCTATTATTTTTCTCTGCTTCAGGGAATTGAGAAAACCGCAAAGAAAAACCGTTATGATGTGTTTCTCTGCAATACAGGAAGGGACTACGGGACAGAAGAAAAATATCTGAAAAAAATAGAGAAATTAAATCCCTCCGGGATTATCTTTACATTTACCCCCAGTTTTCCGGAACTTGTCCGTGAAATTTCAGGAAAGATCCCGGTGATCCTCATCGGGGAAAAGGACGCGGTGCGGGGAATAGATATGGTGGAATTAAACAGTGAACGAATGGGAAAGATCCTTGCGGAACATCTGCTTAAGCTGGGACATCGAAAAGTGGCCTTTCTTTCCACACCTCTTACTCAGAGACAGTCGGCCAGAAGGGCGCGGATCCGGGGCTTTTGCCGGGCATTTGAAGAAGCTGGATACAGGGAAAGTGTTTATGTGAGAAGTCTTCCTGAAGAAATGGACGTTATGTTCCAGGAAGTTGATATGGAATATAAGACCGGATATGAACTTGCGTCTTCTCTTGTAATGGAGATTCCGGATATTACAGCCGTGGCAGGGACCAATGATATGGTTGCCCTTGGCATACGGGATGCCCTGCTGGACAGACACTATCGTATACCGGAGGATATTTCGGTATTGGGATGTGACAATCTTCTGTTTTCCGGACTCAGGGGGATCGATCTGACCACAGTAGAGCATTTTACCCCTAAGAAAGGGGAAAATGCCTGTGAGATCCTTTTAAAGAAAATAGAGGGGCGAAAGCAGAACCGGGATAAAAGCAGTCAGGGAATGATCTATCATATTGAGTATGAACCCCGTTTGATCTTAAGAGGCAGTACCTCTTATCCCCGGCAGTTATAGAAGGTTTTATTCTGGATCGATCAGCACAGAAATGCTTCTTCAAATTTTTTCAGAGGTCGGTTTATTTCTTTTGCGATCAAACCTACAAAGATCGCTGCCGCAATTGTCCCTTCCCGTACGCCGTGGAGTCCTCCCAGGAAAACCAGCGACAAGATGCAGGAGATCACCACAAGGGTCACATCAAAGCCTACCTTCATATAACCGAACTTTACAGGACACACTTTACATATGGCCAGCACAACACCTTCCCCTGCAAGGGTTACTACATTTGCAGTGACTTCAAAGCTTACCCCTATGGCTACCAGAAGGATCCCGATTATGCACAGGAGCCATTGCTGCCAGTAAGTCTTATACGTAACTTTGTCCAGAGCCCAGACTGCAAAGTCTGTGAGATAACCAAAGAGAAAGGCTACCGGAAGCTGCATCAGCTGCACCAGCTCATAACGTTTTCTCAGGATCAGTATCTGGATCAGAATAAATACGCAGTGCATAATGATTGTAGTATTGCCAACTGACAGGGGAGTCAGAAGGCTGGTGACATAGGGAAGACTGGAAATGGGAGAGGTCCCTAAATTGGCTTCTATGGAGAAGGCGACACCAAATGCCATGATACAAAGTCCCACACACAGAAACAGATATCGTTTTACCAGACTGGCCGCGTTTCTTTTTTCTTTTGTCATTTTTATCTGTACCTTCTTTCAATATTTTATAATACTACATACCATGGATTATTATAGGAACTTCAATTTTTCATGTCAAGTTTGCATTCTTTTTGCGTTTTTACTTTTCAGCAAAGAACTCCGGTGGTATACTATACTAGTATCGTCAGCGGTCGGCAGATGAGCATAGCGCTCTCTTGGCTCTCCGCTATGTGGTATAGGTATGATTATTACATTTTTCCGGTTCGCTCTTTTTGAGCGGACCGGTTTGTTTAAGGACAGAAAAGAGGAAAAGCTATGGCAATTCAGGTGATCGGAATTCCCAGAGGGCTGATGCTCTATAGAGATGGTATACTATGAAAAAATTTTTTTGAAAATCTGGGATATCAATGTGCAGTCAGCGAAAAAAGTGACAGAAGGATTCTGGAGGAAGGCGTACAGCTTGCCATTGATGAAACCTGCCTCCCTTTTAAGATTTATCTTGGACATGTAAAGGAATTGATAGGAAAGTGTGATGCGGTTTTTGTGCCACGCATGGGCGGTTACGAGACCAAAGAAAAAATGTGTACCCGGTATCAGTCCCTCCCCGACCTGGTTGAAAATATTTTCAGAGGAAGTTCTGTAAAGATCTTAACGGTCAGCTATGACTGGTACGATCATACAAAAGAAGAAAAAGTTTATATGGAATTGGGTCTGAGTCTGGGAAAGACCAGAAAAGAGATAAAAAAATCATATAATCAGGCGAAAAAGGCACAGGAGAACTGGTTTAAGTCCCAGGAAAAAAAGCAGGGAAAAATTTTGGAAGAAAAGGGAACAAAGATTCTCATGGCCGGACATCCATATGTTCTTCATGATGCATATATGGGCTGCGGGATCAGCGATATATTGAAAAAAATGGGCCATAAGGTTCTATATACAGACTATGTTAACCGGGAAAGCGCATTGAAGAGAAGCTACCATTTTTCAAAGGTAATGCCCTGGATCGTGAACAGGGAGATGACAGGCGCGATTATGCTCCTTAAAGACAAAGTGGACGGCATTGTACTGGTCAGCGCTTATCCCTGCGGTCCGGATGCGCTGGTGAATGATATGCTGATGAGAAAGATCAAAAGCCTGCCGGTTCTTCAGCTTACCCTGGACGCTCAGGAAGGAATGGCAGGAATAGAGACACGAATAGAAAGTTTTACAGATATTATCCAATATCAGAAAGCAGGCGGCTATGGAAATTAATATTGACGACAGAAAGAAGATCGCTTTTCCCCGGTTTCATCATTATGACTATGCGATCCGTTATATTGCAGAGCAGGCCCTGGGGCTTCGGTATATTCAGCTTTCTCCGGCAACCCGTGCCACTGTGGAACTGGGCAGCAAATACAGTCCCGATTATGCCTGCGCTCCTTTTAAGCACACTCTGGGAAGTCTGATCGAGGCTTTGGAGGCAGGGGCTGATATCGTGGTAGAGACAGGGGGACTTTGCAGGCTGGATTATTACGGAGAACTGCAAAATGAAATCTTAAAAGAACTGGGTTATCATTTTCGGTTTATTAATCTGGCTGAATATATGGGTGGAAAGAAAAAAGAATGGCTGAAGCTGGCAAAGGAATTAAATCCCCATCTGAAACCTGCCAAATTCATAACAGGCGTGTATGAGGGAATTAAGATGGCCGAGTATATGGATGAGATGGAGGCTCTCTACTATCAGAACGCAGGATATGAAGCAGAGAAGGGCAGTTATCGAAAGGTTATGGATCAGTTTTACCTGGATATGCAGATCGCAGAAACAAAGGAAGAAATCAAAAACGGTTATCAGAAGGGAAAATCGGCAATGAACCGGTTGGAGATCCGGATGCCTGAAAGGCCTATCCGGATCGGTGTGGTAGGGGAATACTATACGGTAATGGATGCACATGCTAATCAGCACCTTCAGGACAAACTAAGCAGCCTTGGAGCGGCGGTATACCGTTACATGAGTGTGACAAAATGCCACTTCCGGGCCAAAGAAACAGCTCTGCGGCCTAAGATACAGGAATATGTGAAATTTAACATGGGTCCGACAACTACCTGGACGGTGAATTCTGCCCTGGACTATGCCAGAAAAGGCTTTGACGGGATCGTACATGTAAAATCTTTTGGCTGTACGCCGGAGATCGATGCAGTTCCCATACTGCAAAATATTAGCAAAGATTATCATATCCCCATTCTGTACCTGAGTTACGATACCCAGAACAGCGATACCGGACTGGACACCAGACTGGAGGCATTTTATGATATGTTGGAAAGAAAGAAGAAGGTACTGCGATGAAGAAAAAAGCTTATTTAGGAATCGACATAGGATCTATTTCAACAAAAGGTGTGATCATTAATGAAAATCATGAATTTCTGGCAGAGTGTTATCTGTGGACAGAAGGAAATCCTACAGAAGCTACAAAGAAGGTTTTGACAGAGCTTCAGAAAAATTTTAATGAAGATGAGTATGAAATCGCTGCTTCCGGTACAACAGGAAGTGCCAGAAAATTAGTAGGGACCATGATCGGCGCCCAGGTGGTGAAAAATGAGATCACAGCACACGCAGTGGGGACCACTACCATCCATCCGGATGTGCGGACGATCCTGGAGATCGGAGGTCAGGATTCTAAGATCATCTGTGTGGAAAACGGTGTCGCAGTGGATTATGCCATGAATACTTTGTGCGCTGCCGGAACAGGAGCATTCCTTTCCAGCCAGGCCCACAGATTGGGAGTGAAAGTTGAAGATTTTGGAAAAATAGCTCTATCAGCGAAAAGAGCAGCGCCTGTAGCTGCCAGATGTACGGTTTTTGCAGAATCAGATCTGGTCCATAAGCTGCAGGTAGGATATCCCAGAGAAGAGATCATTGCCGGATTGTGCAAAGCAGTGGCGGGCAATTATCTGAACAATGTGGCGAAGGGCAAGAAGATCCTTCCTCCGGTGGTGTTCCAGGGGGGCGTAAGTAAAAACCAGGGTGTAGTAAAGATGTTTGAGGAGGAACTGGGAATGCCTGTACTTGTAGATGAAAAAGGTCATCTGATGGGCGCCTTTGGCATTGCAGTTCTGGCAAAAGAAAGCGGCAAAGAGGGTGCCTTTGATTTCCGTGTGACGGATATGGAATTCAAGACCAGAGAGGTAACCTGCGGAAAGTGTGCGAACCACTGTGAGATTATCTGTGTATATCGGGACGGAAAATTAATTGATTCCTGGGGAAATCGATGTCCGAATGGAGAAATTACCGGGAAAAACCATGGATAAGAGCGTTAATAAATCAAAATATTAATAATAGATTGAATTGATATTTTCCTATTAATTTTGACAGAGAAAAAATTCATGCTATATTTATATTAAAGATATCCGGGACAAAAGGCTGCGGGCTTTATGTCTTCATAAACCGGAATACTGGAAAATACGAAAAGAGAGGTCATAGTAAAGTATGGATTGGAAAGAGTATTTACAAAAAGAAAAGCAATGCAGTTGTGGAAAATCTCATATCTGTGATATTGAAGAGATCATTATTGAAGAAGGGGCGATCAGACGTCTGCCCCAGGTTTTAGGAAAACATACATATAAAAATCTGTGTGTAGTCAGTGATATCCATACAGAGCAGGCCGCTGGCCTGGCGGTTTATGATGAACTTCAGCAGGCAGGTTACTCATTTGAAAAGGTTGTTTATCAGGAGAAAGAACTTGTACCGGATGAGGAAGCGCTGATCTATCTTTTTACCCGGGTACCGGATGATTGTGATCTGATCATTGGAGTTGGAAGCGGTACGATCAACGACCTTTGTCGTTACGTCAGCTTCAAAATGAAGATCGATTATTATATTGTAGGCACAGCTCCTTCTATGGACGGATATGCCTCCAATGTTTCTCCTCTTATCATCCGGCACCTGAAGACTACCTATGAAGCCCGTCCTGCCAGGGTGATCATTGGAGATCTGGATATCATATCCAAGGCGCCTCTCCATATGATCGCAGCAGGCGCAGGAGATATCCTGGGAAAATATGTGTGTCTTACAGACTGGCAGCTTGCACATATTGTTAACGGCGAATATATCTGTACAGAGATCATGGAACTTGTCCGCAAGTCTATTCAAAAAGTAGCTGAGAATGCCCGGAAAGCGGCAAAAAGAGATAAAGAAGCCATTGGAGCTATTATGGAGGGTCTTGTGTTAAGCGGTATTGCCATGAGTTACATTGGCAACTCCAGGCCTGCTTCAGGAAGTGAGCACCATATGTCTCATTACTGGGAAATGATGTTTCTCCTGGATGGACAGCCGGATCCCCTCCACGGTACCAAAGTGGGAATTGGAACAGTTATGTCTATCCGGCTTTACGAAATGCTGAAGGAGAAAAGAGATTTCCTCTTTCCTCTGGAAGCGCCTTCCTTTGATTATGATCTGTGGGCAGAGAAAATAGAAGAGGCTTATGGGCCTGCTGCGCCTGGAGTCCTTGAACTGGAGAAAAAGATAGGCAAGAACTCTGATCAGGAGGTACTCCGGAGAAGAGCGGCTTTCCAGGAACATGAAGAAGAAATCTTTCAGGTGATCGATGAGCTTCCGGGAGCGGAGGAGATCATTGAAATCCTGAAATCTATGGAAGCACCCTATTACCCGGACCAGATCAACGTATCAGAACAGGTATTTTCCAGAGGTATTTATTATGCAAAAGATCTGCGGAACCGGTTCGGGCTGCTTCAGATTTTGTTTGACTTAAATCTCCAGGAGGAATTTACTGACCGGCTGAGCCGGGAAATCTATCAGAAGTAAAGATTTAAGGAAGCGATTTAGGGAGAGGAGTGAATAAGAATGTATCAGATAGAAAATGAGGAACTAACGGTAAAAGTATCCCCCCTGGGAGCGGAGCTGCAAAGTATTTATGACAAAAGAATGGAAAAAGAGGTCCTCTGGCAGGGAGATAAAAAATACTGGGGAAGGCGTGCCCCCGTGCTTTTTCCCAATGTAGGGAGACACAGCGGAGATTTTTATCTCTGGAAAGGCAAGAGATTCGATACAAAACAGCACGGCTTTGCAAGGGACATGGAATTTACCTGTGTGCTGGAAAAGGATGATGAACTGGTATTTTCCCTGAAAGATACGGAAAAAACCAGAGAATATTTTCCCTTTGCCTTTGAACTGAAGATCGGATACACACTTTCCGGCAGAGCATTACAGGTAAAGTGGGAAGTGAAGAATCAGGGGCAGGAGACTATGTATTTTACCATAGGAGGCCACCCGGCATTTCGGGTACCTGTATTGGAAAATACTGTCCAGACAGATTATAAACTGTTGTTTGAGGTCCCAGATAGACTGGAGTATAAGCTGATCTGTCCCGGGGAAGGTACGGCGGATCCTTCCTCTTCTTATCCTCTTATACTGAAAAAATACGGGGAATACTATGGCTGTGATATCGAAGCCCATATGTTTGATAAAGATGCCCAGCTCTTTGATGAGGGGCAGGTTCAGTGGGCTGCATTGGGATACCCGGACGGAACACCTTATGTTTCCCTGGAGTGCAGGGATTTTACAAACTTCGGTATCTGGTCAGTTCCGGGCGCCCCCTTTGTCTGCCTGGAACCATGGATGGGCCGCTGTGATGATCATGATTTTTCCGGAGAAATTTCCCAAAAACCGGGGATCCTGAAGCTGGGTCCTTCAGATACTTTCCGGAAGTCTTATAAGATACGGGTTTTTGACCGTTAATACAGAAACAGGTTGACATATCGCTGAAATATATGCTATAAATAATTTATCAGATTAAACCGTTGAAGAAGAGCAAGTACTTTCGGGCGATAACTGGATACAGAGAGCTGCAGGCGGTGGAAGTGCAGTATCAGTGGCAGAGAGGAATGGGCTTCTGAGGGCGAGCGGAACTTACAGTATGCGAGCCGGAGAGAAAACTCCGTTATAAAATGAGCATATGAAGTATGCGTTAAGCGGATATGAAAATATCAATTTGGGTGGCACCGCAGGATTTAGACTCTTGTCCCATGGAACAGAAATTGTTTCCTGGGCAGGAGTTTTTTTATTTTCTAAAAAAGGCTCTGTGGAATAAAAGCCTGCCAAGGCGGGACGCCCGGATTGAAATAAGATTTCTATCGCTTTGCGGTATTGAGACGGACAGGAAACGGCCGTCAGTAAAAGAAAGGAGAAAATATTATGGCCAACAGTAAAGAAATCCCTTACAAAATCTATCTCGAAGAAAGCGAGATGCCAAAACAGTGGTACAATCTCAGAGCAGATATGAAAAATAAACCGGCGCCTCTGTTAAACCCGGCTACTATGAAACCTATGACTGCTGAAGAACTGGGACAGGTTTTTTGTGACGAGCTGGTAAAACAGGAGCTGGACGATACCACTCCTTATATTGATATTCCCCAGGAAATCCAGGATTTTTATAAAATGTACCGTCCTTCTCCACTGGTGAGAGCTTACTGTCTGGAGAAAAAACTGGGGACTCCGGCGAAGATCTATTATAAGTTTGAGGGAAATAACACCAGCGGAAGCCATAAATTGAATTCTGCCATTGCCCAGGCTTATTATGCGAAAAAGCAGGGGCTGAAGGGCGTGACCACAGAAACCGGAGCAGGACAGTGGGGAACGGCTCTTTCTATGGCATGCGCTTATCTGGATCTGGACTGCCAGGTGTATATGGTAAAGTGTTCTTATGAGCAGAAACCTTTCAGAAGAGAGGTTATGAGGACTTACGGGGCTTCTGTGACGCCATCTCCTTCCGACACTACAGAAATCGGCAGGAAAATCTTAAAAGAACATCCCGGAACTTCCGGAAGTCTTGGATGCGCTATCTCTGAAGCTGTGGAGAGAGCCACCCATCAGGAAGGATACCGCTATGTGCTGGGAAGTGTTCTTAATCAGGTGCTTCTCCATCAGACAGTGATCGGACTGGAAACCAAAACAGCCCTTGATAAATATGGGATTGTTCCGGATATGATCATCGGCTGTGCCGGAGGGGGTTCAAACCTGGGCGGATTGATCTCACCTTTTATGGGAGAAAAGCTGAGAGGAGAGCGGGATTATCAGATCATAGCCGTAGAGCCTGCGTCCTGTCCAAGCTTTACAAGGGGAAAATTTGCTTATGATTTCTGTGATACAGGTATGGTAACTCCTCTTCAGAAGATGTATACACTGGGCAGCAATTTCATTCCTTCTGCCAACCATGCAGGCGGTCTCCGCTACCATGGAATGAGCGCTATTTTATCCCAGCTTTACCACGACGGTCTCATGGAAGCAAGAGCTGTAGAGCAGACTTCAGTATTTGCAGCGGCAGAGGAGTTTGCAAGAGTGGAAGGAATCCTTCCTGCACCGGAGAGCGCACACGCTATTAAGGTGGCCTTGGATGAGGCGAAAAAGTGCAAAGAGACCGGAGAAGAGAAAACAATTGTCTTTGGTCTGACAGGAACCGGTTATTTTGATATGTATGCTTATGAAAGCTTTAACAATGGAACAATGACGGATTATATTCCTACAGATGAAGACCTGGAAGCCGGATTTGCCGGACTTCCGAAGGTTCCGGAAGATCTGATGTAAGAGAATAACGAAAAAAATGTTTAAGTAAAACTCTGGGCTGCAAAGAAGAAAGCAGAAAGGCCGTACAGGTCTATGTATATTTACCATCTGCCTTCTGCGCCCCAGAGTTTTTTTACTCCGTATTTCAGCCGGTAATCCCCAAGGGTCATGCCGGTTTCTTTTTTAAAAAGTTTTCCAAGATGGCTTTGAGAGGAAAAACCTAAATAGGCGGCTATGGCACTATAGGAATATGGAGAATAAGTGAGCATATTTTTGCAGAGCCTGATCTTTTCCCGGAGGATAAACTGCTTCATGGAAATACCCTCCCAGCTTTTGAAACACTGAGAGAGATAGCTGGGATTGACTTCAAGCTCTTCTGCTATTTTCCGGATCCTGATTTTTTCATGAAGATGGGAAAAAATATAATCCTTACATTGACGAAGATAGGGATTTTGATCTATATTTCCTTCCTGAGCGGCTTTTAATTCTTTTACGGATTTTGTATAACGCAGTTCACAGTCATGCATAAGCCTTGTAATATTGACAATATCCGATAATTTCTCCAGCTTTTGAATGTAAGTATCGCTGAGAGAGTAGGCGGTTTCCGGTATCACGCCTCCCCGCATGGCAGCTCTGCTTGCCAGAGTGATAACTACAATGGCAATATTTTTCGCACTTCGGACCGGATCTTCCGCCAGAGTTCCAAGAACGCCGGGATAATCCTCCTCCCAGCTTTTCATCAGTCCTTCCACATCTCCTTTTTCAATGCTGCCGAATTCTCTTAATTCCTGGTCGTAAGGGTTATGCCGGATCTGCATTTCTCTGTTGGAGAAAACCTGCCGGGAAAAATTTTCTTCCAGTTCAAAGTTGGTATACTCCTGCGGGCAGTTTTCGGCGATCCATTCTTCCTCAGTAAGAGGAACAGCAGTAAACAGGTTATACAGCAGCAGGACATTTGCAGACAGAACAGACAGGCTACAAATGGAAAGTGAGGAAAGCCAGGCGCCGGAAACCGGCGGGACTTCCTGGGTATATTTTGCAGGCATCTGAGAAGCAAGACGAAAAGGCCCTAAAAGAAAGCGGCGGTTTTCCACAGACCCTGCGACATAGGAGAAGCTGCCGTTTATAAGGACCAGAGGCGGACAGGTCTGCGTTCCCAGATCCAGGAGTACTTGGAGCAGGGAAGTGTTCAGAACTTCCCGGTCCAGAAAATCCGGACGTCCGCAACAGGAATATTCGAGACGGTATGTTCCGGAAAAAGGGGTGTAGATCCTTACAAAAGTATGAAGTTCTTTGGATATGTGACGGGCCAGATATTCCAGATTCATCTGTTTTTCCTCCATATATTAGGCAGCTGCCGCAGGGACTTTTGACTATTCTCTGTACCAGTATAACAAAAAAAATAAAATTTTTGATATAAATCTAGAAAAAGTAATATATAAAATATTTATTTCCTTTAAAATGAAAGAAAAACAGAGAACAGGAGAGGGTAAGTATGTATGTAAAAGGCGTGAATCTGGGAAACTGGCTGGTACTGGAAAAATGGATGAGTCCAGGGCTGTTTGCAGGCACTACTGCAGAGGATGAGTATTATCTTCCAAGGCAGCTTTCCAAAGAGGTGTATGAGGCAAGGATCCGGATGCATAGGGCGGAATATATCACAGAGAGGGACTTTGTCACCATTAAGTCTATGGGAATGGATGCGGTCAGGATCCCTGTTCCCTATTTCATTTTCGGGGACAGAGAGCCTTTTATCGGCTGTGTGGAGGAACTGGATAAGGCTTTTAACTGGGCAGAACGCTACGGTCTTCAGATCCTTATTGATCTTCATACGGCTCCGGACAGTCAGAATGGATTTGATAACGGTGGGATCTGCGGAGTCTGCAAATGGTCCCAGGAACCGGAAGAAGTGGAGTTTGAACTGACCGTTCTTGAAAGACTTGCTGCAAGATATGGAAAAAGAAAAGGTCTCTGGGGAATTGAAATCCTAAATGAGCCTATTCTGGAAGATATGTGGAAGACCATGGACGTGGAAAACCGGTATAAAGCCGCAGATCTGGAAATGGCAAAAGGAACAAAACCCAACACTATGGAATTTATCCGCGGTTTTTATCTGGAAGCTTATGACCGGATCCGGAAATATCTTCCTGAAGAAAAGTATGTAGTGATCCACGATGCCTTTGAGCTGAAAGCCTGGAAAGATTTTATGAGGGAAGACAAGTACAAAAACGTGGTGCTGGATACCCATCAGTATCTGATGATGGCAGAAGCTATGGGCTGTCCTCAGACAGTGGAAGGATACAAAGAATTTATTACCCTCAGTGTACAGGGGACCAAACGCCTTTGCCATGTAATTTTGTCCATTTTCGGCGTTATCCTCAGTCGGCGTACGTCCAGTACGCCTCTTTCGTCTGCCTTGAAAATGGGCAAAATTCCTATGGCA
>DXIQ01000012.1 GCA_019112785.1 Candidatus Blautia stercorigallinarum | reverse complement strand
GCGTCTGTCTGTAACAGAGATGCCATCTGATCAATAAAAGAACCTGTACCGCCGGCACAGATACCGTTCATACGCTGTTCTACGTTTCCACCTTCAAAGTAGATGATCTTGGCGTCCTCTCCTCCCAGCTCTATGGCCACGTCTGTTTTTGGGGCAAGTTCCTGAAGGGAGGTGGATACGGCGATAACCTCTTGGACAAAAGGTACTTCCAGATGATTTGCCAGAGTCAGTCCTCCGGATCCGGTGATCACAGGAGCTACCTGAATCTCGCCTAATGCCTGGTAGGCCTTGTCCAGCAGCTTCGCCAGGGTATTTTGAATGTCTGCAAAATGACGTTCATAGTCCGAGAACAAAAGCTCATGCTGAGGACTTAATACTGCGATCTTTACAGTAGTAGAGCCAATATCGATACCTAAGGGGTACAGGGTCTGGTTCATTGTATTATCTGCTGACATAGTCAGAAGACCTCCTCTTGATTTACTATGAAAGCCCAGTCTCAAAGCAGAGCCGGAGGGGCTGCCTGCAGACCGGTCCGGCTATGTTTTAGAGACGCTGACCCGTATGAGCAAGCAGGCCGACAGGCCGGATTGGGAATACGGGCAGAATTGCGGGAGTGCGCAGCACGTAGCAATTCGTGGGTTTTCTCTTTGGTTTCTAGTTTCTTCTTATTTTTAAGATCTGTGAAAAATCACAGTACATTATACGACAATCTATAAAAAAAAACAATTACAAATATTTAACAGCCATTGCGTTTGAAAAGTCTCTATGATAGAATAAGTCGGGTAATGAGAAGAAACAGGACTATTTTTGGTCAGATTCTCTAATATAGCTGGAAATTCTTTCACAGCAGACTGAAAACATGTAAAAATTATTTAAAATGAAGAGGTTATATTCTATGTATACAGTGCTGAAACAAGAAGGACGGGCCAAGAGAGCCCGTATGGAAACTGTACACGGGACTATTGAAACCCCGGTGTTCATGAATGTGGGTACAGCCGCCGCCATTAAGGGAGCTGTGTCTACGGTGGATCTTCACGAGATCAAAACCCAGGTGGAACTTTCCAATACGTATCATCTCCATGTGAGACCGGGAGATAAGGTAGTGAAGCAGCTGGGGGGACTGCACAAGTTTATGAACTGGGACCGTCCCATCCTTACTGATTCCGGCGGATTCCAGGTGTTTTCCCTGGCAAAGCTGCGCCAGATCAAGGAGGAAGGGGTTTATTTTCATTCCCATGTAGACGGAAGAAAGATCTTTATGGGACCGGAGGAAAGTATGCAGATCCAGTCTAATCTGGGTTCTACTATTGCCATGGCTTTTGATGAATGTGCCCCCAGCAAGGCAGATCGGAAGTATGTGGAAAATTCTGTGGCAAGGACTACCCGGTGGCTTGTGCGGTGCAAAGAAGAGATGGCCCGTCTGAATTCCCTGGAGGATACAGTAAATCCCCATCAGCTTCTTTTCGGCATCAATCAGGGAGCGGTCTATGACGATATCCGTATCGCCCACGCCCAGGAGATCTCCAAGCTGGATCTGGACGGTTATGCTATCGGAGGACTGGCGGTAGGGGAGACCCATGAGGAAATGTACCGGATCCTGGACAATGTGGTTCCTTATCTTCCCGTAGATAAACCTACCTATCTTATGGGAGTAGGAACACCGGCGAATATCCTGGAAGCCGTATCCAGAGGGGTGGATTTCTTTGACTGTGTATACCCAAGCCGCAATGGCCGTCATGGTCATGTTTATACAAACTTTGGAAAGATCAATCTGTTTAACGCCAAATATGAGCTGGATCCCAGACCTATTGAAGAGGGCTGTCAGTGTCCCACCTGCCGCCACTACAGCAGGGCTTATATCCGCCATCTGCTGAAAGCAAAGGAAATGCTGGGCATGCGGCTGTGTGTGCTCCATAATCTTTACTTCTACAACACCATGATGGAGGAGATCCGCCAGGCGCTGGATGAGGGAAGATATGAGGAATACAAAAAACAGAAACTGGAAGGCATGGCCGCAGGACCGAAAGACTGAAAGAAACACGCTGTCAATGGCTGAATGACCAAAGAAAATATAGAAAAACACTTGAAGAAATGGGAAAAATTGTGTATGATAGCCATAGTGTCTAATTTGAGAAAAGACAAAGTTTAGTATTTTAGTTTTAGGAGGAAACAGCATGTTATTATCAACATCATCAGCAGCAGGCGGCACAGGTGCTTTATTAAGTTTGGTGATCCCTCTTGCTATATTCTTTCTGTTAATGTACTTCATGATCATGAGACCTCAGAAGAAAGAACAGCAGAGAGTAAAGAGTATGCTGGCAGCCATGGAAGTAGGCGATACAGTGGTGACTACCAGCGGTTTCTACGGAGTCCTGATCAACATTACCGAGGAAGATGTGATCGTGGAATTTGGAAACAACAGAAACTGCAGGATTCCTATGAGAAAGTCAGCTATCGCGGAAGTAGAAAAAGCCAGCGATGGTATAGCAGAATAAAAAAACGAAACAATAAGAAAAGAATGGGAGCTATCGCATTTTATGCATATAAGAGAATGCGGCAGCTCTTTTTTCTTATCCGGATTACAGGAGGTACAAAGATCATGGCGTTTATCAGCCTGTTTGAAGTGATCGGCCCCAATATGGTAGGGCCTTCCAGTTCCCATACTGCCGGGGCAGCTTCTATGGCCCTTCTGGCCAGAAAGCTGTTTCCGGGGGAAATTAAAGAAGTGCATTTTACATTATACGGTTCCTTTGCCAAGACTTACCGGGGACACGGCACAGACCGGGCCCTGATGGGAGGCATGCTGGGATTTGAAACGGACGATCTTCGGATCAGGGACTCTCTGGCCCTGGCGGAAAAAGCAGGGATTGGCTATACATTTACAATTTCTGAGGAGACAGACGGCATTCATCCCAATACTGCGGATATGGAAATCCTGGGAACAAAAGGAGAGAGGCTTTTTGTCCGGGGAGAATCCCTGGGAGGCGGAAAAGTAAAGATCGTAAAGCTGAACAATATTTCCGTGGATTTTACAGGAGAATACAGTACCCTTATCGTCAGCCAGACAGACAAGCCGGGGGTAGTAGCCCATATTACAAAGGTTTTAAGCGAGGCCGGAGTGAACATTGCCTTTATGCGGCTGTTCCGGGAAGAAAAAGGAGCGGCTGCCTATACGGTGGTGGAATCTGATGAAAAGATTCCAGAAGACATACCGGAGAAGATTAGAGAAAACCCTCTGGTTTCCCATATCATGCTGGTGCAGCTATAGGAGGAAGAAAAATGGAGTTTAACCATGGAACAGAATTACTGAAATTGTGTGAGAAAAATAAAATGCCGATTTCCCTGGCTATGAAAAAAAGAGAAGCGGAATTTTCCGGGATCACGGAAGAGGAAGTGGAAAAAAAGATGAGAAAGGCCTGGAAGATCATGAAAGAATCTGCCAGAAAGCCTTTAGAGCATCCGGTTCCTTCTATAGGGGGCCTGATCGGCGGAGAGGCAAAGAAACTGAAAGAATATCATGAGAAAGGCAGGAGTGTCTGCGGCGGTCTGATGTCCAGAGCCATTACGTATGCCATGGCAGTTCTGGAAGTAAATGCTTCTATGGGGGTGATCGTGGCGGCCCCTACTGCAGGTTCTTCAGGAGTGGTGCCGGGAGTCCTGCTGGCCCTCCAGGAAGAGTATGATCTGTCAGATGAAGAGATTTTAAATGGCCTGTATACAGCGGGAGCTGTAGGATATCTCCTTATGCGGAACGCCTCCGTGGCAGGAGCCGAGGCAGGATGCCAGGCAGAGGTGGGGGCAGCTTCTGCCATGGCTGCCGCCGCTGCTGTGGAGATCATGGGAGGTACTCCTGAAATGTGTATGAATGCCGCCTCCGGAGCCCTGGCAAATCTTCTGGGACTGGTCTGTGATCCCATTGCCGGCCTGGTGGAAGCACCCTGCCAGAACCGGAATTCCGTGGGAGCGGCCAATGCCATGATCTGCGCCCAGCAGGCCCTGGCCGGGATCACCCAGGTAATTCCTTTTGACCAGATGGCAGAAGCCATGTATCATGTGGGAAGAAGCCTTCCCTTTGAACTGCGGGAAAGCGCTCTGGGAGGCTGTGCCCAAACCCCTGCCGCCTGCGCCCGGACCTGCCAGATCTTTTCCGCAGATTCTTAAGCTCATCCGATTGTCCGAGAGACGAAGCTGGCGCATGAAACATATATCAGGAATATTTATACATTTTATGCGAATTTGTCGAGCATAGCTTTGAGACTATAGGCTCAAAGTGGCGCAGACTGAGCAATAAAATGTATCAATATTCTTGCTTTATTCATGCGACAACTTTGTCCTATGACAAAAAAATTCCCAAAGGGGGAAAACCCCGCGTTTGGGAAAGAAAGGAGAAAAAATATTATATATAAACCTGCCGGTAAAGCAGGAGAATTCTTAGGCGAAGCCCGGCGGCCGCATCAGCTTCTGACTGTGCAGCCGCTGTCTTCTTTCTGAACACTTACGAGTATAGAGGATAATTGTGACGGTCTTGTGTCTGGAAAATAAAGGATTTCTAAAGTCTGATAAAAAACTATAAATGCCGGGGAAAGCCTTCGGAAAGAATGGAAGATATAACGAAAAGGCATAGCCAGTTATCCTATTATGACTTGAATTGTGGATAGAAAAGGATTATCATATTACTAATTACACTGTGAAAACTGACTGAATCAGAATGTAAGGACAGGAAAGGAGACTATAGATATGGAATATAAGATTTCCCTGATCCCCGGGGATGGTATTGGTCCGGAGATCGTTGGAGAGGCTAAGAAAATATTAGATAAGGTCTGTGAAAAATACGGACATAAATTCAACTATGAGGAAGTGCTTCTGGGAGGAGCGTCTATTGACGCCTGTGGAGTGCCTCTTACCCAGGAAGCCATTGACACTGCAAAAAGCTCTGACGCAGTGCTGATGGGTTCTATCGGAGGAGACGCCAAGACTTCTCCCTGGTATCAGCTGGAGCCTTCCAGGAGACCGGAGGCAGGACTTTTAGCAATCCGGAAAGCGCTGAATCTTTTTGCGAATCTTCGTCCCGCTTATTTATATAATGAATTAAAGGGAGCCTGCCCTTTAAAGGAAGAAGTGATCGGGGACGGCTTTGACATGATCATTGTCCGGGAACTGACCGGAGGCCTTTATTTCGGAGAGAGAAAGACTGTAGAGGAAAACGGTGTGAGAAAGGCCATCGACACCCTGACTTATGATGAGAATGAGATCCGCCGGATCGCAGTGAAAGCTTTTGAGATCGCAGGCAAGAGGAAAAAGAAAGTTACCAGTGTGGATAAGGCCAATGTATTGGATTCCTCCAGACTCTGGAGAAAAGTAGTGGAAGAAGTGGCGGCAGATTATCCGGACATTACCCTGGAGCATATGCTGGTAGATAACTGCGCCATGCAGCTGGTACATAACCCGGGACAGTTTGATGTGATCCTTACAGAGAACATGTTCGGAGATATTTTGTCTGATGAGGCAAGTATGGTTACAGGATCTATCGGAATGCTTTCTTCTGCCAGCTTAAATGAGACGAAATTCGGCCTTTATGAGCCAAGCCACGGTTCTGCTCCGGACATTGCGGGAAAAGGTATCGCAAATCCCATTGCCACCATCCTTTCCGCAGCCATGATGCTCCGCTTCTCCCTGGATCTGGATAAAGAGGCAGACGCAGTGGAAGCAGCAGTCCAGCAGGTGCTGAAAGAAGGCTACCGTACAGTGGACATCATGTCAGAAGGCATGAAACAGGTAGGTACAAAAGAAATGGGAGATCTGATCGCGCAGCGTATATAGCCGGATCTGAAGCATAAAGATGAAAAAATGTGCGACGTTATAAGACATAGGAAATATACATAGAAAGGAAAGAAGATTATGAGAAGCGACGCAGTAAAAACAGGGATGCAGCAGGCACCCCACCGTTCTTTATTTAATGCACTGGGACTGACAAAAGAGGAGTTATCCAAACCTCTGGTAGGGATTGTCAGCTCATATAATGAGATCGTACCGGGACATATGAACCTGGATAAGATCGTAGAGGCTGTAAAACTGGGAGTTGCCATGGCAGGGGGAACCCCTATCGTGTTCCCGGCTATCGCTGTGTGCGACGGTATTGCCATGGGGCATATCGGCATGAAATACTCACTGGTTACCAGAGATCTGATCGCAGATTCCACAGAAGCTATGGCTATGGCTCATCAGTTTGACGCTCTGGTCATGGTGCCCAACTGTGACAAGAATGTACCGGGACTTTTAATGGCTGCGGCCAGGATCAACGTTCCTACCGTATTTGTAAGCGGCGGTCCGATGCTGGCAGGAAGAGTCCATGGACAGAAGAGAAGTCTTTCTTCCATGTTTGAGGCAGTAGGCTCCTACAGCGCAGGAACCATGACAGAGGAAGAAGTAGAAGAATTTGAAAATAAAGTATGTCCTACCTGCGGTTCCTGTTCCGGAATGTATACAGCCAACAGTATGAACTGTCTGACAGAAGTACTGGGAATGGGACTGAAAGGCAACGGAACCATTCCGGCAGTTTATTCCGAGAGGATCAAACTGGCAAAACATGCGGGCATGCAGGTTATGGAAATGTACCGGAAGAATATCCGCCCAAGAGACATTATGACAAAAGACGCTATCTTAAACGCACTCACCGTGGATATGGCTCTGGGCTGTTCAACCAACAGTATGCTTCATCTGCCGGCTATTGCCCATGAGATCGGCTGGGATTTTGACATTACATTCGCAAATCAGATCAGTGAGAAAACACCGAATCTCTGCCATCTGGCACCGGCAGGTCCTACTTACATTGAGGATCTGAACGAGGCCGGAGGTGTCTACGCAGTAATGAACGAGCTGGCGAAAAAGGATCTTCTGAATCTGGACTGTATGACAGTTACAGGAAAGACCGTAGGAGAAAATATCAAGGGATGTGTAAACAAGAATCCGGAAGTTATCCGCCCTATTGACAATCCTTACAGCCAGACAGGAGGCCTGGCCGTTCTTACCGGAAACCTGGCTCCGGACGGAGGCGTGGTAAAGAAAAGTGCTGTATGCGATGAAATGATGGTACATGAGGGACCTGCCAGAGTCTTTGACTGTGAGGAAGACGCTATTGCAGCTATCAAAGGCGGAAAGATCGTTCCCGGTGATGTGGTAGTGATCCGCTATGAAGGACCAAAAGGCGGCCCCGGCATGAGAGAAATGCTGAATCCCACATCTGCTATTGCAGGAATGGGACTGGGATCATCTGTAGCCCTTATCACCGACGGAAGATTTTCAGGAGCTTCCAGAGGAGCATCTATCGGACATATCTCTCCGGAAGCGGCAGTGGGAGGTCCTATTGCCCTGGTGGAAGAAGGAGATCTGATCCGGATCAATATACCGGAACATAAACTGGAACTGGCAGTTTCAGAAGAAGAACTGGCGAAGAGAAAAGAAAAATGGCAGCCAAGAGAACCAAAGGTGACCACCGGTTATCTGGCACGGTATGCGGCTATGGTTACCAGCGGAAACAGAGGAGCTGTACTGGAGGTACCAAAAAGATAAAAAAAGGGGAGGAGATTTCTATGCAGCTTACAGGAGCGGAAATTGTTATTGAGTGTCTGAAAGAACAGGGAGTGGACACCGTTTTCGGTTATCCCGGCGGCACCATCCTGAATATTTATGATGAATTATATAAACACCAGGGAGAGATCCATCATGTGCTGACTTCCCATGAGCAGGGAGCAGCCCATGCGGCAGACGGCTATGCCCGTTCTACAGGAAAGGTAGGAGTGTGTATGGCTACCAGCGGACCGGGGGCCACCAATCTGGTCACCGGCATCGCCACAGCCCACATGGATTCTATTCCCCTTGTAGCTATTACCTGCAACGTTGGCCTGCCCCTTCTGGGAAAAGACAGTTTCCAGGAGGTGGATATTGCAGGAGTGGTCATGCCTATCACGAAACACAGTTTTATTGTAAAAGATGTGGCTAATCTGGCAAAGACCATCCGGAGAGCCTTTAAGATCGCAAAGACAGGAAGACCTGGCCCTGTGCTGGTAGACATTACCAAAGATGTTACTGCCAATAAGACAGAGTTTACTCCTGTCCAGCCGAAGCCGGTCCAGCCTTCTGTAAAAGAGATCACCCAGGAAGATCTTCAGACAGCGGCAGATATGATCAACAAAGCGAAAAAACCTTTTATCTTCGTAGGCGGCGGCGCTGTGGCCTCTAACGCCTGGAAAGAGGTACGGGAACTGGCCTATAAGATCCAGTCTCCGGTAACAGATTCCCTTATGGGAAAAGGTGTTTTCCCTGGAGAGGATCCTTACTATACAGGTATGCTGGGGATGCATGGAACCAAAACTTCCAACCTGGGAGTGACCAGATGTGACCTTCTGGTGGCAATAGGTGTCCGTTTCTCTGACCGTGTCATCGGTAATGCCAAGAACTTTGCCAGAAACGCCAAGATCATTCATATTGACGTGGACGGAGCGGAGATCAACAAGAATGTTCTGGTGGACTGCCGGATCATCGGAGACGCAAAAGAAGTCTTAAAACAGCTTCTGCCTCTGGTACAGCCTGCCAAACATGAGGAGTGGATCCAGGAGATCGAGGATCTGAAAGTGAAATATCCTCTTACCTATAATCCCCAGGGCCTTACAGGTCCGGCTGTGATCGAGGAGCTGTACCGTCAGACTAACGGAGATGCCATCATTACCACAGAAGTAGGACAGAACCAGATGTGGGCGGCTCAGTATTATAAATTTAAGAGCCCCAGAACCTTTTTGTCTTCCGGCGGCTTGGGAACCATGGGATACGGCTTGGGCGCAGCCATCGGAGCCAAGATGGGAAATCCGGATAAAGTGGTGGTCAACGTAGCCGGAGACGGATGCTTCCGTATGAACATGAATGAACTGGCTACAGCTACCAGAAACAATATGGCTTTGGTGGAAGTGATCATCAATAACCAGGTGCTGGGTATGGTGCGTCAGTGGCAGACCCTTTATTATGAAAAACGGTATTCCAATACCATTCTCCAGGATAAAGTAGATTATGTGAAACTGGCAGAGGCCATGGGCGCGGTAGGCATGCGGGTCACCAGGAAAGAAGACCTGGCAGAGGCTATCCGTAAGGCTATTGATCTGAATACTACGGTTCTTATCGACTGTGTCATCGACAGTGATGATAAAGTATTCCCTATGGTATCCCCGGGAGCTAATATCGAAGACGCCTTTGATGCAGAGGATCTGAAAACAAAAGAACAATAATGTCTTTCTGGAAAAGACAAATGTTTTTATTGACAAAAATATATCAAAGGATTAGAATAAGGACAGCACGTATATATGAGGTGGCGCAGCAGCAAGTCAAAGAAGACTGCGGCACCTCATTCTTTATAAACAAAATTAAGAGGAGGAAAGAGTCGTGAGCAGAGTTTATAACTTTTCAGCAGGTCCGGCGGTACTGCCGGAAGAAGTGTTAAAAGAAGCAGCAGAGGAAATGCTGGATTACAGAGGATGCGGTATGTCCGTAATGGAGATGAGCCACCGCTCCAAAATGTTTGAAAACATTATCCAGGAAGCCGAGGCTGACTTAAGAGACCTGCTTGAAATTCCGGATAACTATAAGGTACTGTTTCTTCAGGGCGGCGCCAGCCAGCAGTTTGCCATGATCCCTATGAATCTTATGAAGAACCGGGTGGCAGATTATATCGTTACAGGCCAGTGGGCCAAGAAGGCATGGCAGGAAGCCCAGAAGTATGGAAAGGCAAATAAGATCGCCTCTTCTGAAGATAAGACCTATTCCTATATACCGGACTGTTCAGATCTTCCTATCAGTCCTGACGCAGATTACGTATATATCTGTGAGAACAATACCATTTACGGCACAAAGTTCAAAAAGCTTCCAAACACCAAGGGAAAGACACTGGTGGCAGATGTATCTTCCTGCTTCCTGTCAGAACCTGTAGATGTGAGCAAATACGGGATCCTTTACGGCGGGGTCCAGAAGAATATCGGTCCTGCGGGAATGGTCATTTCCATTATCCGGGAGGATCTGATCACAGAGGATGTCCTTCCCGGAACCCCTACCATGCTGACCTTTAAGACTCATGCAGATGTAGGTTCCATGTATAATACACCTAACTGCTACTGCATCTATATGTGCGGCAAAGTGTTTAAATGGCTGAAAAAAATGGGCGGTCTTTCAGCAATGAAAGAACGCAATGAAAAGAAAGCCAAGATCCTCTATGATTTCCTGGATTCCAGCAGCCTGTTTAAGGGAACGGTAGTTCCGGAAGACAGATCTTTGATGAATGTGCCTTTTGTAACAGGAAATAAGGATCTTGACGCTAAATTTGTAAAAGAAGCCCAGGAAGCCGGTCTGGAAAATCTGAAAGGCCACCGCAGCGTAGGCGGCATGCGGGCAAGTATCTACAACGCAATGCCCATAGAAGGTGTGGAAGCCCTGGTAAACTTTATGAAGAACTTTGAAAAGGAGAATGGTTGATCATGTTTCAGTATCATTGCTTAAATCCCATCTCACCGGTGGGCCTGGGAAAATTTCCGGGAAAATATGAGAAGACAGAGGATCTTGCACAGGCAGACGCTATCCTGGTAAGAAGCGCGGATATGCACAGCCTGGAGCTTTCTGACAAGACTGTGGCAGTGGCAAGAGCCGGAGCGGGAGTAAATAATATCCCTCTGGAGGAGCTTGCAAAAAAAGGAGTGGTTGTCTTTAACACTCCCGGGGCAAACGCCAACGGTGTAAAAGAAATGGTCATCGCAGGCATGCTCCTGGCTTCCAGAGATATCGTAGGCGGTATTGAATGGCTGGAGCAGCAGGAGGCTTCTGAAGATATTGCAAAGAAAGCAGAGAAGCAGAAGAAAAAATTTGCAGGCTGTGAGATCAGCGGAAAGAAACTGGGGATCATCGGCCTTGGGGCCATCGGCGTCCGGGTGGCCAATGCGGCGGTGCATTTAGGCATGGAGGTTTATGGCTACGACCCCTTTATCTCTGTAGATGCGGCCTGGAGCCTGTCAAGAAGTATCCATCATATCAATGATGTGAATATGATCTACCGGGACTGTGACTATATTACCATCCATGTGCCTCTTATGGACAGCACCAGGGAGATGATCGGCAGAGATGAGATCGCTCAGATGAAGGAAGGAGTGGTCCTTCTGAATTTTGCCAGAGACCTGCTGGTAGATGAGGAAGCTCTTGCAGAAGCTTTAAGAGAAGGAAAGGTAAAGAAGTATGTGACAGACTTTGCCAATCCTCTGGTAGCCAGCACCCCCAACACTCTGGTCACTCCTCATCTGGGAGCTTCCACAGAGGAATCTGAGGATAACTGCGCGGTAATGGCAGTTCATGAGATCATGGATTACCTGGAAAACGGAAATATCAAAAATTCCGTCAATTATCCAAACTGCGACGCAGGCGCCTGTGTGGATGTAGGCCGTGTGACCATCAATCACAAGAATATTCCCAATATGATCAGTCAGTTTACGAAAACACTGGGTGACGCGGGAGTAAATATCTCTAACATGACAAATAAAAGTAAAGGAGACTACGCCTATACCATGATCGATGTATCTTCCCCGATCTCCAAAGAAGTGGCAGATACTCTGAAAAATATCAAAGGCGTATACAGAGTCCGTATTGTAAAATAATGGGGTAAAAATGAAAAAAACAACATCTTTTCAAAAAAGACTGAAACAGATGAAAAAAGCAAAAACTATAGCAGATTCTATAAGGAGAAACCACAAAAGGATCCTGAAAACGGTCCGGCTCCTTGGAAAGCTGAAAATTACGAAGACTTAGGAGGTTTTTATGGCAGTTGTAAAACCATTTCCGGCTATCCGTCCTCAGGCGGTAAAGGCGGCTCAGATCGCGGCCCTTCCCTATGATGTCTTTACCAGAGAAGAAGCGGTTAAAGAAATCGAGAAGCATCCCCTGTCTTTTCTTCGGGTGGATCGTCCGGAAACAAATTTTCCGGAAGGGACAGATATGTACAGTCCCCAGGTATATGAAAAGGCAGGAGAGCTTCTCTGGAAGCTGGTGGATACAGGAGATCTGTGTCAGGATATGGAGCCTTGTTACTACATCTATGAGCTCAGTGTGGGAGAACATGTGCAGACCGGCGTAGCCGCCTGCGCGTCTGTGGACGATTATCTGGATCATGTGATCAGGTGCCACGAGAATACACGGCCGGAGAAGGAGGCAGACCGTATCCGTCATATTGAGGCCTGCCATGCCCAGACAGGGCCGATCTATCTGGCGCATTGCCCGGATCCGGAACTTCGCAGGATTCTGGATATCCGGAAACGGAGCCATCCCAATTATAACTTTCAGGGAGAGGACGGAGTACGTCACAGGGTCTGGGCCGTCTATGAAGGAAATGTGATCGAGAAGATCCAGAGACTATTTGGAAAAATGGATCGTATCTATGTGGCGGACGGACATCACAGAGCCGCTGCGGCGGTAAAGATCGCCCAGAAGAGAAGACAGGAAAATCCCGATTATACCGGAAAAGAGGCTTTCAATTATTTCCTCAGTGTTCTGTTCCCCTGGGATGAGCTGCAGATCGTAGAATATAACCGTGTGGTAAAGGATCTGGGAGGAAAGACCGGAGAAGAACTGCTCAAAGAAGCGGAGAAATGTTTCCACATAGAAAAGGAAGGAGCCTGCCCTGTTAAGCCGGAAAAAAAGGGTACTTTCGGTTTGTATGTAGAGAAAACCTGGTACCGGCTGACCATAAAGGAAGAATATAAATCTCCGGACCCGGTAAAAAAACTGGATGTATCTCTTCTTCAGGACTGTCTTTTGGAGCCGGTCCTGGGGATCCGGGATCCAAAAGAAGATCCCAGGATCCAGTTCGTAGGCGGGACCCGGGGGATTCAGGAGCTGGAGGAGGCGGCAGATCTGGAAGGAGGCGCTGCTTTCACCCTGTATCCGACGGATATGATGGAGCTGATCCAGGTGGCAGACGCTGGAAGATTAATGCCGCCTAAGTCTACATGGTTTGAACCCAAGCTGAGAAGCGGTCTGTTTATCCACAGGATATAGTAAGGAAAAGAGGTAAAAGGAAATGAAAAAGAAAATTGCAGCAGTGCTGCTCAGTGTTTTAATGGCATCTTCTGTTTTAACCGGCTGTTTGGGAGGACAGGAGTCTCAGACAGAGGAAACTGAGATACAGGAACAGGAAGAGGAGACACAGGAAGCGGAAGAACAGCCGTCTCAGGAAACAGAAGCAGAACCCGTGGATGTAGATGTTATGGCTTTGAAAGGGCCTACAGCCATGGGTATGGTAAAATTTATGGATGAGGTAGACAGCGGCAGCGTGACTTCAGAAAACTATAATTTTTCTATTGCGGCTTCCGCTGATGAGGTAACGCCTAAACTGGTCCAGGGAGAGGCAGATATTGCAGCGGTTCCCGCAAACCTGGCATCTGTACTGTACAATAAGACCCAGGGACAGGTGGAAGTGCTGGCAGTGAATACTCTGGGCGTTTTGTATATTGTGGAGAACGGGGATACTGTTCAGTCTGTGGAAGATCTTCGGGGGAAGACTATTTACGCCAGCGGCAAAGGATCTACTCCGGAATATGCCCTGGAATATGTGCTGTCTGCCAACGGCATTGATCCGGAGAAGGATGTGACCATCGAATGGAAAAGCGAGCATTCCGAATGTGTAGCGGCGATCACCAGTTCAGAAAACGGTATTGCCATGCTTCCCCAGCCTTTTGTGACTACAGCGGAAACCCAGAACCCGTCTATCCGTACTGCCCTGGATCTTACGGAAGAGTGGGATAAGGCCCAAAAGACAGAGGAGAATAACAGCGCTCTGATCACAGGAGTGGTAGTAGCCAGAACGGATTTTATAGAGGAAAATCCCGAAGCGGTAGAAGATTTTATGACCAGGTATCAGGAATCTGTAGACTATGTAAACAGCAATACAGAGGATGCCGCAGAACTGGTGGGAAAATATGATATCGTTACTGCGGAAGTGGCAAAAACAGCCCTTCCGGAATGTAATATCGTCTTTATGGAAGGCGAAGAAATGAAAGAGAAACTTTCCGGTTATCTGGATGTGCTGGGAGGCCAGAATCCGGAGGCTATAGGCGGAGAAGTACCGGGAGATGATTTCTATTACAGCCGATAGGTCAGATAAGAAAAAAAGAAAAATAAAAATATGGGTCGTGGCGTTCTGGCTGCTGGTATGGCAGGGAGTGAGCCAGGTCTTGGGGCAGGAGATACTTTTGGTATCTCCTGTGTCTGTTCTCAGACGCCTTCTGGAACTGGCAGTGACAGCAGATTTCTGGTCTTCCATTGCCTTTTCCATTATCAGGATCATGGGAGGATTTCTTCTGGCAGCTCTTTTGGGAATCCTGCTGGGAGCTCTGGCGGCAGGGGTTTCCCCGGTGCGTCAGCTTCTGGAGCCGGCAGTGCTGACAATAAAGTCCATTCCCGTAGCTTCCTTTGTGATCCTGGTCCTGATCTGGGTGCCTTCGGAGAATCTCTCAGTTGTGATCTCTTTTCTTATGGTATTTCCTGTTATTTATACCAATGTGCTCAACGGCATAGAAAGCACAGACAGGAAACTTCTGGAGATGGCAGAAGTGTTCCGGATCTCCCTTCCCAGACGGATCCGGTATATTTACGCTTCCCAGGTACTTCCCTTTTTCAGAGCAGGATGCAGCGTAGCTCTGGGCCTTTGCTGGAAAGCCGGGGTAGCTGCGGAGGTCATCGGCATACCGGATGGCTCTATAGGAGAGCGGCTGTATATGGCAAAAGTTTACCTGAACACTCCGGACCTGTTTGCCTGGACCATAGTGATCGTTTTGATCAGCCTGGTTTTTGAAAGGCTGTTTCTGGCCCTGGTGGACAGAGGAGTGGGATATCTGGAGAGGAGCTGACAATGGACATTCAAATAGAACATCTGGACAAAGCATATGGGGAAAATCAGGTACTGAAGGATTTTTCCGCAGTGATCCCTGAGGGAAAAACTACCTGTATCATGGCGCCTTCCGGAAAGGGAAAGACGACTCTGCTGAATATTCTGCTGGGATTGGAGCCCTATGACAGGGGAATCATCCGGGGTCTGGAAGGGAAAAAGAAAAGTGCTGTTTTCCAGGAAGACCGGCTGTGTGAGAATCTGAGCTCCAGGGCCAATATCCGTATGGTCCGGGAGAGAAAGAGCAGCGGTCGCTGTGAGTTTTCTAAAAAGATGGAAGAGGGCCTGGAAGCTCTGAAACTGAAAGAATGGGGAGACCGGCCGGTACGGGAGCTTTCAGGAGGCATGAAAAGACGGACCGCTATATTAAGGGCGCTTCTGGCAGATTGGGAGATCCTGTTTATGGACGAGCCTTTTAAAGGGCTTGATATAGAGACCAAGAAAAAGGTCATAGAGTATGTAAAAAGAGAGGGCCATGGAAGGACAGTGGTTTTTGTCACCCATGATCCGGAAGAAGCAAAAGAAATGGGAGCAAAGATCCTGGTTCTGTAAGCCGGGATCTTTGCTCCTATATTATGTAAAAAAGAATTTTTAATAGCTGTCTACATGGAGAAGTTCATGTACTTTGCCTTTTAACAGTCCGTCGTAAAGGGAGATGATCAATGGATTTTCATCAGCCTTCCGGATGCTGGTCACGTTATCCGCCTGATACAGGCCGTCCCTTCTGGCTGATTTCGTACGGTTGCCTGCTCTCGGTGGCTGACCGCCTCCCATGATACAGCCTCTTCTGCAGGCCATGATCTCTACGATATGGTAGTGCTTTTTGCCGCTCTTGATATTTTCCATAACTGTCCGGGCATTGGCCAGACCGCTGGCTACGCAGACGTTGAGAGGAATCCCTTTGTAGGTAACAGAAAATTCCTTGATACCCTCATCTCCTCTGGCTCCTGCTTCTGCCACAGAGTCCATGGTAGCTTTGTCATGTTTGTCTGCAAAGCGGCGGAGCATAGCCTCAGTAACACCTCCGGTAACGCCGAAGATCACCCCGGCGCCGGAACCGAAGCCGAAAGGCATGTCGCAGGCTTCCGGAACAAGAGTGGCAAACTCAATGCCGGAATTGCGGATCATGCGGATCACTTCTGTAGTGGTGATGACTACGTCAGTATCCTGTTCGCCCTTGGTATAACTGTTTGGACGGAGGATCTCCATTTTCTTGGCCGTACAGGGCATGATGGACACTACAAAGGTCTTCTTGCCCTGGTTCTTTTCATAACCTCTGTAATATTCTTTCATAACTGCGGAGAACATACCCTGAGGGGAACGGCAGGTAGAAAGATTATCTTTGTATTCCGGATATTGATCACAGAGGAATTTTACCCAAGCCGGGCAGCAGGAGGTGAACAGCGGAAGTTTATCTCCCTTTCCCAGACGCTCCAGGAATTCCTTGGATTCTTCCATAATGGTCAGGTCAGCGGCAAAGGCGGTGTCGTATACTTCATCGAATCCCATACGGTGGAGCACGGCTACCAGTTTGCCCATAACACTGTGGCCTTTGTCCAGTCCGAAGGCGTCTCCCACAGCTACCCGGACAGCGGGAGCTACCTGAGCCACCACCCTGGTATTCGGATCTGAAATGGCCTCCCATACTTCATCCATATGTGTTTTTATGCTGATGGCCCCGGTGGGGCAGTAAACCCGGCACTGACCGCAGCTTACACAGTCTGTTTCTGCCAAAGTCTTATTAAAGGCCGGCATGACCATAGCGTCGGTACCACGGAAAGCGAAGCCCAGGATACCCAGGCCCTGGATCTCGCTGCAGGCACGGACACAGTCGCCGCAGAGGATGCATTTGTTGGGGTCACGGACCAGAGCAGGGGAGCTGGTGTCCAGAGGACGGATCTCTCTGGTGTTCTGGAACCGGACTGTGGTGATGTTCATTCTGTGAGCCAGATCCTGGAGTACACATTCGCCGCTTTTTACACAGGTGGTACAGTCGCGGCAGTGGGCGGAGAGGAGCAGCTCTACAATAAGTTTTCTGTATTTTTTGATCCTGCCGGAGTTAGTGTAGATCACCATGCCGTCTCGTGGCACTTCGGAACAGGAAGCAAAAGTCCTTCCTCTGTCGTCTTCTACGGTACACAGGCGACAGGCACCGAAGGTAGATACTTCTGAATGATAGCACAGTGTAGGCAGATTGATACCGGCATTGCGAATGACAGAAAGGACATTTTTTTCGTCTGTAAATTCAACTTTTCTGCCGTCTATTGTCATAAATCCCATAAATCTTCCCTCCTAATATTCAACATATACCGCATCAAATGCACAGTTTTCACGGCAGGCATCGCACTTGATACATACGTCCGGATTAATGTGGTAAGCCTGTTTGCGGACGCCGGAAATAGCGCCTACAGGACAGTTCTTGGCACATTTGCCGCAGCCCTTGCAGAATTCCGGATTGATGATGTATTTACGCATAGCCGTACAGCTCTTAGCCGCACATTTATGTTCCAGGATATGTTCTTCATATTCCTTGCGGAAGGTCTTTAGAGTACTGATCACAGGCAGAGGAGCGCTCTTTCCAAGACCGCACAGGGCCATATTCTTAACCATGGAGGCCAGTTCTTCCAGGGTATCCAGATCTTCCAGCTTTCCTTCGCCGTTTACGATCCGTTCCAGGATCTCCAGCATACGTTTGGTTCCTTCACGGCAGGGTACACATTTTCCGCAGGATTCCCGCTGAGTAAAGCTCATGAAGAAACGGGCAACTTCCACCATACAGGTGTTTTCATCCATAACTACCAGACCGCCGGAACCCATGATAGCGTTGTATTTCTTTACATTGTCAAAATCCAGTCCTACATCCAGATGTTCTTTTGTCAGACATCCTCCGGAGGGACCGCCGATCTGAATGGCTTTAAAGTCGCCGCCTCCTTTGATGCCGCCGCCGATGTCATAGATGATCTCACGGAGTGTAGTACCCATGGGAACCTCAATAAGACCGGTGTTTTCAATGGCACCTGTAATAGAGAAGGTCTTGGTTCCCGGGCTTCCTTCTGTTCCGATAGTGCGGAACCAGTCAGCGCCTTTTAAGATGATACCGGGAACATTTGCAAAAGTTTCCACGTTATTTAAAACCGTAGGTTTTGCCCAGAGACCATGGTCTACAGTTCTTGGCGGTTTTACGCGAGGCATACCTCTGTCGCCTTCGATGGAAGCGGTAAGAGCAGAGCCTTCCCCGCATACAAAGGCGCCGGCTCCCCGGTTGATATGAAGATGGAAAGAAAATCCGCTTCCCAGGATATTGTCACCTAAAAGTCCTTTTTCTTCTGCCTGGCGGATGGCCTTGCGAAGACGGGCTACAGATAAAGGATATTCAGCACGTACGTAGATATAACCGTCATGACAGGCAGTGGCGTATGCTCCGATGGTCATACCTTCGATGAGACGATAGGGATCCCCTTCCATTACGCTTCCGTCCATGAATGCGCCAGGGTCTCCTTCGTCGCCGTTACAGACAATGTAATGAACAGGCTCTTCTTTGTGAGCCGCTACCTGTTTCCATTTTCTTCCTGCGGGGAAACCGCCGCCTCCACGGCCTCTTAATTTCGACTTGTCCACTTCTTCCAGAACATCTTCCGGGGTCATGTCGAAAAGAGCTTTTGTCAGAGCGTCATATCCGCCGGAAGCTATGTATTCGTCCAGAGATTCCGCGTCGAATTTGCCGCAGTTTTCCAGCACGATCCTGGTCTGCTTGGCAATAAAAGGAATCTCGTCCGGTGAAGCATAAGACTCTCCGCTCTTTTTGTAGAAAAGATGTTCTACCGGCTCATGGTTCAGCACTGTCCGCTGGAAGATTTCCAGACAGTCTTCTTCCGTTACCTTAACATACTGGTAATGGAGGGGCTCGATACGAACCAGAGGACCTAATTCGCAGATACCCTGACATCCGGTCTTTACAGTGCCAAGATGAGGAACATCTTTCTGAAATTCTACAGATACACCAGGCATTTCCTGGCACAGTTCCTTCATTTTTTCATAGATTTTTTCAGAACCGGAGGCAACACAGCCGGTTCCCGCACATACCAGGATACGGCAGTCAAAAGAATTGATTTCTTTCTGGGCAAGTTCCCTCTCTTTTAATAAAGCATCTCTGTTTTCAATTATCATATATTGTCACCTCGCAGTTCTGTGATCAGTTCCAGAGCTTTTTCAGGCGTCATGGAAGGATGGACTTCATTATTAACGGTCAGGGTGGGAGCCAGTCCGCAGGCGCCCAGACAGGATACTGTTTCTACGGTGAACAGCATGTCGTCTGTAGTATGTTTCTTTCTGCTCAGTCCCAGTTCTTTCTGCAGAGCCTCCAGAATGGGGATGGATTTACGCACATGACAGGCAGTGCCGTCACAGACTTTGATGATATATTTCCCTTTTGGCTCAAAAGAGAAGTTCTCATAAAAGGTTGCTACACTATAGGCCTTGGCCTCTGTCACACCGATCTCTTTGGCTACATAAGTGAGCAGCTCTCCTGGAAGATAGCGGTATTCTTCCTGGATTTCCTGCATAATGGGGATTAATGAGCTTGCTTTCCGTCCATAGTGGTCAATGATCTCAGCAGCTTTTTCGTAGTAGCTTTGGTCAAGCATGCATTGGTACCTCCTTATTCGTGATTGTAAAATCGCTGTTAAGATATTTTTCATAAGCGAAGTTATATTAATTATACTTTATGTGTAGAAAATGCACAACATTTTTATTTGTGAAAAATAAATTTTATACATTTTACAGAAGTGCTCTTTACTGCGTCAGTTTGAAACTTTACAACCCCTGGATTTGATGATAAAATGGAGCAAAGGAGGAGCATTATGTCTGAAAAATTATATGAGATGATGGATTGGCCTGAAATAGAGGCCGTTGTATATTCTGAAGAAAGTGAACCGAAAAAACTTCTGGGCCCCAGAGTGACCTCCGAGGGTATTTTGATCCAGTGCTTTCTGCCTGACGCCCGGCAGGTGAAGGTAGTTCTTACAAGAGGAAAAGAAGAATATGAGATGGAACAGCAGGATGAAGCAGGATATTTCGCCGTGCTGATCCCCGGGGACAAGATCCCGAAATATAAATTTGAAGCAGTATATGATGAAGGCGTTACAGAGAAATTTTATGATCCCTACGCCTTTGAAAAACAGATTTCCGTGGAAGAAGAGCAGCAGTTCTGCGCCGGGATCTGCTATAATATTTATGAAAAATTAGGTGCTCATCCAATGACCATTCACGGAGTATCCGGCGTTTATTTCGCAGTGTGGGCTCCTAACGCCATGCGTGTCAGCGTAGTAGGCGATTTTAACCATTGGGACGGAAGACGTCATCAGATGAACCGTCTTAGTGTTTCCGGTATTTTTGAACTGTTTATTCCCGGTGTGAAGGCAGGGGCTTTATATAAGTACGAGATCAAGGCAAAAGGCTCTCTGGTTTACCTGAAGGCGGATCCTTACGGAAATGAGTCAGAGCTTCGGCCAAAGACAGCCTCTATAGTTGCCGACCTGAAGAAGTATCAGTGGAATGACGGAGAATGGATGAAGTCCAGAAAACAGCTCCATGACGAGAAGAAGCCGCTGGCTGTATATGAGATGCACCTGGGCTCCTGGAGAAAACCTGAAGAGGAAGGCAGGCTCTTTTATAATTACAGAGAGATCGCTCCCCTTTTGGCTGATTATGTAAAAGAAATGGGATACACCCATGTGGAACTGATGCCTGTTATGGAACATCCTCTGGACGAATCCTGGGGATATCAGGTAACCGGTTATTATGCCCCCACCAGCCGCTATGGAAGCTGTGAGGACTTTATGTACTTTATGGACTACATGCACCAGCAGGGGATCGGCGTGATCCTGGACTGGGTGCCGGCTCACTTCCCCAAAGATACCTTCGGTCTTTCTAATTTTGACGGCACATGTCTGTACGAGCATCTGGATCCCAGACAGGGTATGCATCCTCATTGGGGAACCCTGATCTACAATTACGGACGTCCTCAGGTGAAAAATTTCCTGATCTCCAACGCTTTGTTCTGGGCAGAGAAGTATCATGCCGACGGAATCCGTATGGACGCTGTGGCCTCTATGCTTTACCTGGATTATGGAAAAAATGACGGAGAATGGGTAGCTAATATCTACGGCGGAAATGAAAATCTGGAAGCCATAGAGTTCCTGAAACATCTGAACTCGATCTTTAAGAAAAAACATCCGGATGCCCTGCTTATCGCGGAAGAATCCACAGCCTGGCCGAAGATCACAGGCAAAGTAGAAGACGACGGCCTGGGCTTTGACTACAAGTGGAATATGGGATGGATGAACGACTTTATTGATTATATGAAGAAAGATCCCATCTACAGAAGCGGAGCTCATGATGAGCTGACCTTCAGTATGATTTATGCCTACAGTGAGAAATTCCTTCTGAGTCTGTCTCATGATGAGGTAGTCCATGGAAAAGGTTCTCTTCTGAACAAGATGCCTGGAGATAAGGAAAAGAAGATGGCGAACCTGCGGGCCGCCCTTGGTTATATGATGGTCCATCCGGGAAAGAAACTGCTGTTTATGGGACAGGAATTTGCCCAGGAACGGGAATGGTCAGAACAAAGAGAGTTAGACTGGAATCTTCTGGAAGAGAAGGATCACAAGGAAATGCAGGATTATATGAAAGCCCTGCTGAAGCTGTATAAAGAACAGCCGGCTCTCTTTGAAGAGGATTATGATCCTGATGGATTTGAATGGATCAACGTGATGGAAACAGAGAAAAACATGCTTACTTTTATCCGGAGAGGAAAGAAAAAGGAGAGTACTCTGGTTGTTGTATGTAATTTTTCAGCGCTTCCTTATGAGAAATATCAGATGGGCGTTCCATATCCCGGAAAGTACAAAGAAATCTTCAACAGCGACGCCAAGATCTATGGCGGAACCGGCGTGGGAAATCCAAGAGTAAAAGTTTCCAAGAAAGAAGAGTGGGATGAGAGGAAAAATTCTATCATGATCAATGTTGCGCCTCTGGCAGTACAGATTTTCTCTTATACAAAGAACGAGACGAAAAAAACAGCTAAGAAGAGTGGCAAAGAGGCCCAGACACCGGTATCAAAAGTTCGGAAAGAGCTGGAGCAGAAGATCGAGGAAGAAAGAGTCAAAGCAGAGAAGGCACAGGAGATCGTTCTTCCGAAAGAAACCCAGAAAAAACTGGAAACTTCCAAAAAGGAAACGGAAAAGTTAGAGACCAGTAAGACAGAACCTCATAAAATAGAAACCAGCAAAAAGGAACCGGAAAAACTGGAGACCAGTAAAAAGGAGCCTCATAAAATAGAGACCAGCAAGAAGGAACCGGAAAAGCTGGAGACCAGTAAAAAAGAACCTCATAAAATAGAGACCAGCAAGAAAGAGCCGGAGAAGCTGGAAACCACCAGGAAAGAAACAGAAACTCCGGAAAAGAGCGGAGAAAAAACAGAAGAGAGATCTTCTGAAAAGAAGCCGGCGGGATCTCAGGAGGAGAAAAAGCCTTCCGGAAAGAAGACTGGCACAAGAAGCAGAAAGACTAGGAAAAAACAGTAGAAACAATAGAAAGACAGAGAGGGGCTTTTGCAGGATATATCTTAAAAGCATAAGAATTTCTGCGATAGTCCCTTTCTATGCGGAAGGAAACAGAAAGGGAACAGCAGAAAGATGAATATTTTTTTAGCAGATGCATTGGATACTCTGGAATTTCAGAGTATCGGTGATTTTTTTCGCCATTATTTTACCTGGGCTTTCTGGGAAAAACAGCTTCCTGTGATCGGAACCTTTGTAGGCAGGGTGATCCTGGCCATCGTGGTTTATATCATCGCCAGCAAGCTGATCCAGAAACTCAGCAGATTTCTTGTACTTTCCATGAAAAAGGCAAGCGTAGACACAGGCGTGATCCAGTTTGTCTCGTCCGTGGTGAAGGCGGCTCTTTATTGCCTTCTGGTAATCTCCATTGCTACCAGCTTCGGTGTGAAAGAATCATCGATCGCAGCTCTGGTAGCTTCCGGCGGTGTTGCTGTTGGCCTGGCCCTCCAGGGCGGACTTTCCAATCTGGCCGGCGGTGTGATCATCCTGCTGCTGAAACCTTTTGTGGTGGGAGATTATATTATTGAGAACACAGACAAACAGGAGGGGACGGTAGTCAGGATCGATCTGTTTTATACCACGCTTTCTACAGTGGATAATAAAAGGATCACTATTCCAAACGGTACCCTTACCAGCGCAAGTATTGTAAATGTAACCGCCCAGGATAAGCGGCAGCTGGATCTGAAGATCCAGATCTCTTACGGTTCGGATCTGAAAAAAGCGAAGGTTATTCTGGAAAATATGCTTTATGGGGATGCCAGTATCTTGCATGATGATGGGATCCAGGTGTTTGTAGATGAACTGGCAGCAGACGGTGTGGTCTTAGGAATCAGGGCATGGGTTGGCTCTGCAGACTATTGGCCTACCAGATGGCGTCTGAATGAAAAGATCAAACTGACTTTTGATGAAGAAGGTATTGAGCTGCCATTTACCCAGATGGATGTGCATATAAAAAAGTAAAGACTTTTGTGTAAGAAGCTTTATAGAGAATTTATAATTTTTAAGATTCCAGAAATACTTTTCCGGAATGCTCAGTGATAAAATATACTTCAGGACAATTATTTAGATACCAGGAAGGAAGAGTGAAATGAAAACACAGGTACTCTATAAAAGCAGAACAGGAAACACGGAAAAGCTGGCAAAAGCTATTTTTGAGGCAATTCCCGGCAAGAATAAAGATATCGCTCCTTTTCAGGGACAGACGGATTACAATATGGGGGATCTGTACTTTATAGGTTTCTGGACAGACCGGGGCAGCGCCAGTATGGATGTGCTGGACTATCTGGGAAGTCTTCAGGGAAAGAGGATCGCTCTTTTCGGCACCTGCGGTATGGGCCAGAGTCCTGAATATTATAAAAAGATCGAGGAAAATATCCGTGTCTTTATCGAGGACGACAATGAATATCTGGGAGCCTATATCTGCCAGGGGAAAATGCCTATGTCAGTGCGGGAGAAATATGTAAGCATGAAAAATCCTCAGAATGAAAAGCAGATGGATGCTATGATCCGGAATTTTGATATGGCGATGCTCCATCCTGATGAAAAGGACCTTCAGGGTGCCCAGAAATTTGTGAAGGATATATTTGAAAAAATAGAGAAGGAAGAGCAGTAAAATGGATAAGTTAAAAGAGAAGCTTGCAAGATTTATGTATGGACGCTACGGAAGTGACAGACTGAATATCTTTATGGTCGTTGTGCTTCTGATCTGCGCAGTGATCAATCTGTTTGTCCGGACCGGATACTTCAGCGTTCTTCTCACATCCTGGGAGTTTCTGCTGCTGATACTGATCTATTTCCGGATGTTCTCCAGAAATATCAGTAAAAGATATGCGGAAAATCAGAAATACCTGGAGATTGAAAATAAGGTAAGACGCTTTTTCGGAAGACAGAAGTACATACAGGAGCAGAGAAAAGATTTTCACATCTATACCTGCCCTCAGTGCAGACAGAAGATCCGGATCCCAAAGGGAAAAGGAAAGATCAGTATCCGCTGTCCAAAATGCGGAGCGGAATTTGTAAAGAAAAGCTAGGTCATGGACTAATGCCGGTATTGGCCTCTGATGAATGAGAAAAAGACCATTTCCAAAGGTTCAGATTTTTATGAAAGACTGGAACTTTAAGAAATGGTCTCTTTTTTTATGAGCTATTTCCAGGAATAAAAGAATTTTTATCCGGGAGATTGCTATCTGGTCCGTATATTTATGAGTCTGTACAGGTCGAAAAGATTTTTCGGGATTTTATTCTTACAATTACAGGCATTAGAACGGTAGGAAATCAGCTTTTTGGAATTTTGCCCGTACAATCCCAGGTATCAGAACGGTAAAAAATCAACTTTTTGAAATTTTACCTGTACAATCACGGGCGCCAGAACGGTAGAAAACCGGCTTTTTGGAATTTTACCCGTACAATTACAGGAGTCAGAACGGTAGAAAATCAGCTTTTTGGAATTTTACCCGTACAATTACGGGAGTCAGAACGGTAGAAAACCAGCTTTTTGGAATTTTACCCGTATCATCACGGGAGTCAGAACGGTAGAAAACCAGCTTTTTGAAATTTTGCCCGTACAATCATAGGAGTCAGAACGGTAGAAAATCAGTTTTTTAGAATTTTACCCGTACAATTACAGGTAGTACGGGTAAAAATAAATTTTAGTGGATTTTAACCGTATATTTACAAGCAATTATACGGTTTGAAACCAGCTTTTGACTATCTGAACCATATTCTGGCGGATTAAGCAGCAACAACTGCTCTTGTTCCTGGAAATTGCAAATGGAATATGGAATAGGCCTAATCTGTTCTGGATATCTCCCGGATATGCCGGTTTCGCATCCAGAAGATACTGAATGAAAATCCCAGGATCCCTGTGCAGAGAAACATCACTGCCATCCCCTTTCCTGGCGTATCTCCGGTGATACCAGTCAGAAACAGGGCCAGAGGAACATGGGATTCCATAAAAGGTTCAAAAACATAGTCTGCCAGAAAACCGCCCAGCAGGATCCCGACAGGTATAGTGCCGAACTGAAGGGCATTGCGCACAGCAAAGATCTGTCCCTGTATTTCGGCAGGGATCCAGTGATAGATCATAACATTCTGAGCTGCCAGGATAAAGGGAATAGGAACGCTGGCAAACAGAGCTCCCAGACTCCAAATATAAACATTCTGTCCCAGTCCCATGGTAATATCTCCAAAGAGGAAGGAAAGGGCAGCAGAAAGATACATAACCTTCTGATTGTCTTTTGGAAGCTTCAGCAGAGATACCAGGATCCCGCCCAGTATGCCGCCTGCTCCCAGAATCCCGGTGACAATTCCCAGGACTGAGCTGCTCTGGCTCCTGGCCAGAATCATAGGAGACAGGATATTTTCATAAGTTAATCTGGAGAAAAAATTTAGCATACTCATACTTAGGATAATATAAAGAATACCCTTGTGTGCTTTCAAAAATATCCAGCCCCGGAGAAAACCTGTGAAAGGTCCCTGCTTTTCTCCTATCTGTTCTTTCAGAGAAGCTTCCGGAATGGAGATAAAGAAAAACAGGATTCCTGCTCCAAAAAGGAAGGTGAGAAGATCTATAAACAGAATTCCCTTCAATCCTCCAAAAGAGAAAAGAGCAGCGGCCAGCATTGGAGTTACGACTGTGATCAGGTTAGAAGAAAAAGAACTCATGCCGCTGGCCCGGGAACGATATTCTTCAGGAACCAGGATTCCCAGGGACACAGACAGGGCAGGGGACTGGAAGGCATTCATAAAGCCAATCAGGATGTTGACCAGATAAATGTGCCAGATCTCCAGTTTTTTCCAAAGAGCAAGAAGGCACACTGCTATGGTACAGACTGCCGCAAAAGTATCAGAAAGCAGCAAAACAGACTTTTTCTTGTGGCGGTCCAGAAAGCTGCCGGCAAAAAGGCTTACGATCACAAATGGCACATAGGAACAAAAAGTCATAAGAGATACAGACAGGGCAGAGCCGGTCTGTCCGTAAGCCCAGATCACCAGGGCAAAGCTTGTCATGGAACTGCCCAGCTCAGAGAGAGACTGGGTAAGCCAGAATACAATATATTTATTAAATTTTCTGCGATCATTCATTGGTATTTTCTCCTTCAATATAAATTTTGTATTTTCCGGAGCAAAATCCAATGAAGAGGTGCTCGTACACTACTCTATGCCAGGCACACCTCATTGGACCTTGCATAGAGTTCTGCATTTAGCAGGGCACTTTTGCAGAAACACATAAAATCACCACCTTGCGGTCACTATTATATCTTTTGTCAGACATTTTGACAAGAGGATTAAAAATGTGAAATTCGTGAAAATCACAAGTTGCAAAATCCGAAAATATAAGGTATTGTTAAATCAGATAAAAAGATGTCCTTCAGAAAAGGAGTGGTCAGGGTGATAGAGGAAGCGAAAAAACTTGCCGAAAAGTATCTTGATGAGAAGACCTATCAGCATTCGGAGAGAGTAGCCAGGTATACAGAACAAAACCGCATGATACCGGAACACCTGCGGGAGAGGTGCATTGCCCTGGCCTGGATCCATGATGTATGGGAAGATTCTGACTGCGGGACAGCAGAGATACTTGCCCTGGATGAAACCAGGAGGCTGGTAAAGTATATGAATTACATTACTCATGGGAAAAACGAAGAATCCTATGAGGACTACATAATCTCTATCAAAAATGCCCAGACCATTTATCCGGAGGTGTGGTGGGTGAAGCTGGCAGATATGAAGGACCACCTAAGCCAGCGGGATACCCTGACCGAAAGACTTAAGAACAAATATTCTAAGGCATTGGCGATTCTTTTATAGTTTCGCCAAAGGCTTTTTAGCTTTATGATAAATAAAATTTTCTGTCCGTTCTGGACGCTTTTTCCCTATAAAAAAGATGAAAAAACTTCGTAACGAAAATATAAAATCTTGACATACGTATTAATACGTAATAAACTATAGAAAGTAAGGTGATACTTATAAATGCCAATGACACCGAAAGAAATGATACCCTCAGTGTACAAGGGACCAAACGCCTCTGCCATGTAATTTTATTCATTTTCGGCGTTATCCTCAGTCGGCGTACGTCCAGTACGCCTCTTTCGTCTGCCTTGAAAATGGGCAAAATTCCTATGGCAGAGGTCGGAGAGTCAGAAGGAGCTGAATTTGCAGTCCTGCAAGGCAC
>DXIQ01000091.1 GCA_019112785.1 Candidatus Blautia stercorigallinarum | reverse complement strand
TTAGCAACTTCTTCTACGTATTTTGCAACAGACTGTTTTCCGTCTTCTGCTTTTACGTATACCTGGTCTAAGAGGCAGATCTCTTTCAGCTCTTTGTTGATACGTCCCATAACCATACCGTTGATGATCTTCTCATTAGCGTCTGGTTTTTCGTTCTTAGCAGCTACTGTAAGGATTTCTTTCTCATGATCGATGTACTCCTGAGAAACTTCGTTTCTGTTGGTGTACAGCGGTTTCAGAGCTGCAGCCTGCATAGCTACGTTCTTAGCCATTTCCTTAACAGCGTCGTTGATCACGTCTGTCTCAACGTCTACTAAAACGCCGATCTTTCCACCCATATGTGTGTAAGAAGCAACGAAACCGTTCTCTTCAGAAACTTTAGCGAATCTTCTGATCTGAAGGTTCTCGCCGATAACAGCAACCTGTCCTGCCAGAGCTTCCTGTACAGTTTTGGTTGTATCGAATTTCCATGGCTGAGCCAGGAATTCTTCGGTTGTAGCAGCGCTTGTTTCCATAGCAGCCTCAGCAACCTGAGCTACATAAGCCTGGAATTTCTCATTCTTTGCAACGAAGTCTGTCTCAGAGTTTACTTCTACAACTACTGCGCTCTTCTCATCTTCAGAAACTAAAGTCTTGCACAGACCTTCAGCAGCCACACGGCTTGCTTTTTTCTGAGCTGTTGCCAGACCTTTTTCTCTTAAGAATTCAATAGCCTTGTCCATGTCGCCGTCTGTAGCTGTAAGAGCTTTCTTACAGTCCATCATGCCGGCTCCTGTCATCTCTCTTAACTCTTTTACCATACCTGCTGTAATAGCCATCGTATATTTCCTCCTGAAAGTTACTGATTATTCTTCTGTAGTCTCTTCTGTTTCAGCTGTTTCTTCTGCAGCTTCCTCTGTGAAAAGATCTTCTGCGTCAGCAGCCTCGCCCTGATTTGCCTCGATCACTGCGTCAGCCATTTTGGAAACGATTAATTTTACAGCTCTGATAGCATCGTCATTTCCAGGGATAACGTAGTCTAATTCCTCAGGATCACAGTTTGTATCAGCAATACCGATCAGAGTGATTCCCAGAGCATGAGCTTCCTGTACACAGATTCTTTCTTTCTTAGGATCTACTACGAAGATTGCGTCTGGAAGTTTCTTCATTTCTTTGATACCGCCCAGGTTCTTCTGCAGTTTTGCCATTTCTTTTTTAAGTTTGATAACTTCTTTCTTAGGCAGAACGTCGAAAGTTCCGTCAGCTTCCATAGCTTCGATCTCTTTTAATCTTGCGATTCTGCTCTGGATAGTCTTGAAGTTTGTCAGCATACCGCCTAACCATCTCTCGTTAACATAGAACATACCGCATCTCTCAGCTTCTGTCTGGATAGCATCCTGAGCCTGTTTCTTTGTACCTACGAACAGGATTGTGCCGCCGTCAGCAGCGATATCCGCTACAGCTTTGTAAGCATCGTCAACCATTCCTACAGACTTCTGCAGGTCGATGATATAGATACCGTTTCTCTCTGTGTAGATATATGGAGCCATTTTAGGGTTCCATCTTCTTGTCTGATGTCCGAAATGAACACCTGCTTCCAGTAACTGTTTCATTGAAATAACACTCATTTTTTTCTCTCCTTTTGGTTTTTCTTCCGCCGGCTTCATCTCCTCCGGGACTTTTTTAAGCACCGTCCATTGGAATTCACAGGCGTGATATTTTTGCAACGGCAGTATTATAGCATACCTGTTTTACCCATTGCAAGGCTTTTTTTCCAGAAATCTCTAAGATCATATAACTATTCCAGCCATACATTCCAGATTCTAAGTCAGATCTTCATTTATAGCTGATCAGTCACAAGATAATCCAAAATTTCTCATCAGCCAGGACTGAAGGAGGGGCATCCAGCTCTGACATCCCTCTTCCACCGTACTTTTCTCCCGGTCAGACACACTTTCTGTAGCAAGGCTTAATCCGTGCTTTCCTTCAGGGTAAAGATGATATTCCACAGGGATCCCTTTTTCTCCCAGAGCCTGTACAAACCGGAAGGAATTCCAGAAAGGTACGGTCTCATCTGCAAAAGTATGCCAGAGGAAAGTCTTTGGTACCTGGGCAGTGACCTGGTTCTCCAGGGACATCTTTTCTTTCAGTTTCTCATAGGAATCTCCCAGCAGGTTCCGGATGCTTTCTGTATGGGCGATCTTCTCATCGGAACTGATCACCGGATAGCAGAGGATCAGCCCCTGAGGCCGGAGCTCTTCTGAGGAACAACCCGCCGCCTCTGCCATATGTTCTTCCTGCCAGAAGACCCCGTAGCTGGCTGCCAGATGTCCCCCTGCGGAAAATCCCATGACCAGGATCTTATCTGTGTCAATATGCCACTGCTGTGCCCGGTCTCTTAAATATTTCACACTGAGGGCCACTTCATGGAGTGCAGTGGGATATACAGCCGGGGCGCAGGAGTACCGGAGTACTGCCGCATGATAGCCCATAGCTGTCATCTGTAGAGCAATGGGTTCTGCCTCTCTGTTGGAAGTCCTGGCATAAGCGCCTCCCGGGCAGATCAGTACCAGAGGCCGCTTCCACTTTGGTCCTCCGTCTAAGAAATCTTCCAGGATATATGTATCTAAATGGGTGTCTTTTGCTGAGTTTTCTGTCTGTATAGATATTCTTTCACAAATCATAGTTTTTCAATCAGCAGGCCGTCCCGGTAAGCTTTTAAAAGCTCCTGGAGCTCTGCTATCCTTTCTTTAATTTTCAGTCCGTTGTCTGTCTCTGCCACAGTTTTCCTCTCAGTAGTCTTCTTGATCAGGATACTGGCGGACAGGATATCGCTTTCTTTTGTGATGGCGTCTTGCGCGGAAGTAAAAGGTTCATGGGCTGCCAGGATCATGCCCCAGGAATTATAGATCAGGGTATATCCGGCGATCCCTGTTACTTTCTGATAGGCTTTGGAAAAACCTCCGTCTATGATCAGCAGCTTACCTCCGCATTTAATGGGGCTCTCCCCTTCTGTATGATGCACCGGCACATGACCGTTTACAATGTGCCTGCAGTCTCCGGTGATCCCGAACTCTTTGAAAATATTTTCCACCACCTGATCGTTTTCCAGGAAACGGTAATAGGGATTTTTCTTTTCTTCATGAGTCTCCTTTTCCGCCAGGAAACACCGTTCAAAAGTAGCCATCTTATCTTTGCCGAACAAAGGGGAGGAAGGAGCTGCCCAGATAAACCAGAGGATATCCTTGCCCTTTTCTTTTTCTTCTTTATCAATGGCGACAAAGGCCTTCCGAACATAGGTTTCCAGAATATCATATAGAGCCTTGCCCTTGTATGAACTTCCATAAACTTCTACTTCTTTGAAGCTTCCATCCTCATTTAAAGGAACACAGCCATGATAGAGAAGGTTCCGGTTATAGATTTTATAAAGGCTGCCCTTTTTCAGAAGGAAACGCATATGACGCTGGAGCTTTTCACAGTTTTCAAAAGCAAAGATCAGCCGTTCCATTACTTCAGCTTCCTCTGGAGACAATTCATAGGGATTTTCCGGATCAATCGTAGGAAAGTTCTTATCCAGAAGCTGGTATGTCTTTTCTCCCAGCCGGATGGTTCCCTCCTGGTAATTGATATGTTCCAGAAGAGCCCGGTCTTCCATTTTAAATTCTTTTCTCTTTTTTACCAGCTGACCCTCCAGCTTAAACTGGATAATGGAAATAGCCTTGTACATTTTCATATTCAGGGCCTGTTCCTCGGGATTCGCATCGCTGTGTCCTTTAATCCTGAAGCAGCTGCAGGGATCGTCTTTATAGCAGGTCATGGCAAAAGTGGCCAGCGGCAGAAGGTTAATGCCATATCCGTCTTCCAGGATATCCAGATTGGAATACCTTACGCAGTTCCGGATCACTGTGGCAATACAGCAGGCCTGCCCTGTGGCTGCTCCCATCCATACGATATCATGGTTTCCCCACTGGATGTCCACAGAGTGATAATTTTCCAGCACGTCCATGATCTTATGCGGTCCCGGTCCCCGGTCGTAAATATCCCCCAGTACGTGGAGGTGGTCCACAACCAGACGCTGGATCAGTTCTGACAGATCCACGATAAACTTTTCCGCGCAGCCGATCTCGATGATCGTATGTATGATCTGCTCATAATAAGATTCTTTATCCGTGATATCCGACCGTTCTGTGATCAGTTCCTCGATCACATAGGCAAAATCTTCCGGCAGAGCCTTACGCACCTTGGACCGGGTGTATTTAGAGGCGGTATTTTTGCACACCTCTATAAGGCGATATAAGGTGATCTTATACCACTCCTCCATGTTTGGCTCCTGCTTTCTCACCAGATCCATCTTTTCCTTGGGATAATAGATCAGCGTTGCCAGAGCCCTCTGTTCCCGCTCGCTTAAGGTATGGCCGAAGACTTCTTTGATCTTTCTTCTCACAGAACCTGATCCGTTTTTTAACACATGGGAAAAGGCCTCATACTCCCCGTGGATATCTGTCAGGAAATGCTCCGTTCCTTTGGGCAGGTTTAGGATAGCCTGAAGGTTGATGATCTCAGAGGAAGCTTTGGCAATGGTGGGGTACAGTTCTGCCAGGGTTTCCAGGTACCTGATTTTCATATTTTCCATTTTATTGCCCCCGATACTTTTTGATTTTATCATTCTAACACAAAATCCGGTTCAAAGATACATTTCCCATGTTTTCACAAAAATATGGCCGAAAACATCTGGAAATAGTTCTGTTTACTACTCCGGATATCTTCGGCCATTATGTTTGTACACTTTTTACATTCTGTCAGGTGCTTCAAAGCCCAGAAGTCCGATACAGGTTTCCAGTACTTTTCTTGTCAGGATAAGCACCTGTATCCAGGAAGTTTTCTGGTCTTCGTTCTCCTCGCTGAGGATCTTTGTTTCGTGGTAGAAACTGTTAAAAGCATTTGCCAGTTCATAAATATAAGAACAGATCTTGTGAGGCGCTTTCTCCTGGAATGCAGGCTGGATCACACAGTTCAGCTTTGCCAGGGCCATCATCAGGGCTTTTTCGCTGTCATTTGCCGCTCCCAGGATCTGACCGGACTGGAGATTGCCCCCTTCTTCTTTATATCTGTTCAGAATAGATTTGATCCGGACAATGGTATACAGGATATAAGGGCCTGTATTTCCTTCAAAAGAAGTAAATCTGTCCACATCAAAAACATAATCTTTGGACGCCTGGTTGGAAAGATCCCCGTATTTGATCGCAGAAAGTCCCACCATCTCAGCTGTCTTATGAGCGTCGTCGCCCTTTACACTGCGGTTCTCCACGATCTTCTTATACATTTCTTCGTTGATCTCGCTGATCAGCCGTTCCAGACGCATGACCCCGCCTTCTCTTGTCTTAAAAGGCTTGCCGTCTTTGCCGTTCATAGTTCCGAAACCTACAAAAGAAAGCTCCATGTCTTCCGGCACCAGGTGGGCCTTCTTGGCGCAGCGGAATACCTGGACAAAGTGAAGCTCCTGACGCTTGTCCACTACATAAATGATCTCGTCTGGATGGTAGTCCTCCTCACGCTGTATGATGGTAGCCAGATCTGTAGTGGTATAAAGAGACGCGCCGTCGGATTTCAGAATCATACAGGGCGGGATTTCCTTTGTGTCGCTTTCTTCCTTCACATCTACAACCAGGGCTCCCTGGTCCATATAAGCGTAGCCTTTCTCTTTCAGATAATCCACCAGTTTCGGAATATAAGGATCCGCGTCGGATTCGCCTTTCCACAGGTCAAAATCCACACTGAGCTTTGCGTAATTCTTCTTCAGATCTGTAACAGATACCTTCATGATCTGATCCCATAAAGCACGGTAGCCTCTTCTTCCCTTCTGGAGTTCCAGGGTAGCTTCCAGAGCCTCATTTTTATAATCCTCGTCTTCTTTGGATTTTTTGCTGGCTGTAGGATAGATTTCTTCCAGCTCGCTGACAGTGAAAGGTGCTTCTTCCGGATACTCTCCCTGATAGTTTTCATCAAAATATACCAGGTCCGGCTGTCTCTTGGAAAGTTCTGTGATGATCAGACCCATCTGCAGTCCCCAGTCTCCCAGATGCACATCACCGATAACTTTATGTCCCAGGAATCTTCCCATCCGCTTGATACTCTCTCCGATAATAGCAGAACGGAGATGTCCCACATGAAGAGGTTTGGCCACGTTTGGTCCGCCGTAATCGATCACAATAGTTTTTGGATTTTCTGCCTTTTCCACTGACAGGTTTTCATCCCCGGTCATCTCATTTAAATAAGCGGCCAGGAAATTTCTGTCCAGTTTCAGGTTGATAAAACCTGGGTTCACTGCCTGGGCAGACTCAAAAATATTCTTCTCCTGAAGTTTTTCTACAACATCGTTGGCGATCATGATCGGTGCCTTATGATAAGTCTTAGCTGCCGCCATGGCGCCGTTGCACTGATATTCGCACAGATCCGGCCGGTTGGAAACCGTCACCTTCCCGAATTTTTCCTCATACCCGGAAGCTTTAAATGCTTCCATCATCACTTCTTCTATACAACCGATAATTGTTTTCATCTTTTCTTACTACTCCACTTCCACTTTTTTCGCTGCGGCCACTGCCAATGCTCCCTGTCCGATATGACAGGACACACTTAAGGACAGAGGCGCCATGTAAACTTCCATTCCGAAATTTTTCTCCAGCTCTTTTTTCCACTCCTGGGCTTCTTCCTCGTTTCCGGCATAAGCTGCCTCCAGACACATCAGGCCTTTGTCTGTATACTCCTTAAATCTGGTTTTCAGATCTTTTTCCATAGCCTTTATCATGATCTTCTTTGCCTGTTTTTTCCCTCTGGCTTTAGAAAAAGCATCCAGGCGTTCTCCCTGGATCTGAAGCACCGGCTTCAGGTTCAGTACTGTACCCAAAGCTGCTGCCGCAGGGGTGATCCTGCCGCCCTTTTTCAGATATTTCAGTGTTTCCAGAGTGATATAAATACTGGACTCATGGGCTTCCCGTTCCAGGTTCTCCTTAATCTGCGCTGCGCTTTTCCCTGCTTGTGCCAAAGTCATCGCATCCAGCACAGACTGGCGCTGAGTTACGGAAATGCGCTGGTTGTCCACCACCTGGACTCTGCCTTTAAATTCCCTGGACAGGACCATAGCCGTCTGGCAGGAATTGCTCAGACCGCTGGACATAGGAATATGCACCACTTCCTCATAATTTTGAAGCAATGTCTCCCAAAGCTCCATCACATCTGCCGGTGAAGGCTGAGATGTGGATATGTCCGCCCCTTCTTCCAGTCTTTTGTAAAACTCTTCCTGGGTAAGGGTAATATCTTCCAAAAACAGCTGTTCATTAATATAAAAGGGCATGGCAATGACAGTAATTCCCATCTCCCTGCCCTGTGCCTGAGTGATTCCGCTGTTGCTGTCCGTCACAATAGCGATTCTCTTTTTTCCCATGATCTTCGGCTCCTTTTCCTGTTTTAGGTCACTATTTTTTATAATACCATAGTATTCCCCTTAATACAATTACTTTTCTTTTTACAAAAATAGATTTATGATAAAAAAAACAAAATCTAAGGAGGTTTTTCAATGGGTTACAAATCTCAGGCTTATGAAAATCAGGCAAAATCTATTATCAAAAATCTGGAAAAACGAAATATGAAAGGCTATTACTGTGAGACCGGAGCTAAAGCCCTGGAACTGGTAAGATCCATCCTTCCAAAAGGAGCTGTTGTCACCAACGGAGGTTCCGAAACCTTGGTAGAAACAGGAATCATGGATCTGATCCGCAGGGACGACTACGAATACATAGACCGGAAGTCAGCAAAGACTCCGGAAGAGTCCAGAGCCTTATACGGCAGGATCGTTACTGCCGATTATTTTCTCATGAGCACCAATGCCATCACCAGAGAAGGGGAGCTGATCAACGTAGACGGCGTAGGCAACCGGGTAGCCTGTCTTATAAACGGACCAGAACACGTTCTGGTCATCGCCGGCATGAATAAAGTAGTTCCCACTCTGGAAGACGGCATCCGCCGGGTACGGAACATCGCCGCTCCCCCTAACAGTATCCGGGTAGGGTCTAAGACTCCCTGCTCTGTCACCGGTTTCTGTGCTGACTGCCAGAGCGAAGACTGTATCTGCTGCCAGACTGTGATCACCCGCCGGTCCATGAAACCGGGACGGATCACCGTGATACTGGTAGGAGAAGAATACGGATTTTAATCCGCCCTGCGGGCTCCCAAAATCCTACCCTCATTTGAAATCCGCCCTCTCGGGCTCCTTTCTCATGCGGGAACGGGCCTCACATCCTTCTCAGGGCTTCGATGGGGCTTAGGTTGGCGGCTTTTATGGAGGGGAGCAGGCCGAATACCAGGCCGATGACGGTGGAGAATGCTACGGCGGCTGCGGCTGCCGGGATGCTGATCACCATGGGCATGGAGGACATCCTGGCGATGACCGCTGCAAGGAGGATTCCTGCGAAGACTCCCAGAACGCCGCCTATGCTGGTGAGGACTGCGGCCTCTGTAAGGAACTGGCCCAGGATCCTTCTTTTATTGGCGCCGATGGCTTTTTTCAGACCGATCTCTCCTGTACGCTCTGTTACGGATACCAGCATAATGTTCATTACGCCGATTCCTCCTACCAGAAGGGAAATACTGGCGATCCATAACAGCTGCCGGTTGGTGCTTTCACTGATCTGCTGAAGTCCTTTGGCCTTTTCCATCATATCTTTTGCCTTATATTCCATTGTATCATTTGTTGAATTAATCTTACTGTTCAGGATCTCCGCGGTTTTCTTTCCTGCTGAACTCATGGCTTCCGGAGAAACTGCCTTTACCGACACCTGCTGGGGTTCATCATACTGATATACCACCGGCCATACTGCGCTGGGCATAAGCACCATTCCGCCGCTTCCTGTATTATAGTAGGTATAGTATTCTTCCCGGCTGTTGATCACCGGCTGATACTCTTCTGTCTTCTTTATCACGCCTACTACGGAAAAGGGTTCTCCTTTTATTTCTATGGTTTTCCCTATTTCCTGACCCTTTTCAAAGAAATTCGCCGCTGCTGTTTCATCCAAAAGAACTAGCTTCTTTGAAGTTTTATAGTCTTTTTCAGAAAAACCCCGTCCCCGTATAAGCTGGTATCCGCAGGTGTCCAAATAATCCTCATCGATTCCCAGAACCATTCCTCCATCCAGACTTTTATCCTGGTAGAAAATGCTGTCCGCATACTGTCTCATCTGGTAAAGGGTTGCCCCCTCCACCTCCTCAAGATCCAGGATCTCTTCTTTCTGTTCCTGACTGATCACAGGGACTCCCTGGGGGAGGCCTTCATATTCCATCTGATATTCTCCCCCATTTCCGTAAAGAGTGATATCGATAACATTATCCCCTTCTCCGATAAGGTTTTTCTTGATCTGCTCGTTGGTTCCCTCAATCGTAGATACAATAGAGATCAGCGCCGCGATACCGATGATGATTCCCAGCATGGTCAGAAAAGAACGCATTTTATGAGCCCAGATCCCCTGGAAAGATAATCTTATATTCTCAATCATATTCCTTCCTCCTAATACATGCTGTAAAGTTCTTCAATAGATGCCTCACGGACTCCGGCTCCTTCACGGACATTCTTGCCATAAGGAAAAGCCAGTTTATCCTCAAGGGTAATTCCTTCTTTGATCTCCACTGTAGAGCCGTAAAAAGTTCTTCCTGTAGTTACTTTCTGCTTTTTCAGTCGCTGATCTTCCCCTTCTTTGTATACAAACTCCTCACCGTTCTGGGTCCGTATATATTCTCTGCTGATAAAGATGCCTGTGATCTCCCCTCCTTCTGCCGGCAGATCCATAGAAACCATCTCATTTGCCTTAAATCCTTCGCCATCCTGGATCACCGCAGTAAACGGATAATAGGACTGCTCCTGCATACCGCTGGAATAACCTTCCTGAGGATAAGGGGAAACCTCTGTGATCTCTGCCTGGAATCCCATCTGGGATTCATAAGCCATACCTGTCACTATCTGGCCCGGCTTCACACTGTCCAGCTGATACTCCCCTACCATTCCCTGAATATAAGCTCCTGCCGCACTTTCCACTTCAATAAAAGGTTCTCCATCTACTTCGCCTTTGGCAGGATCTCCTACTTTTTTCACAGTGCCGTCCAGAGTACTTTTTACCACTTCTCCCTCCAGCTGCTGTTCCGTCTTTTTGATCTTAAGATCTGCCTCTTTAATATCCAGTTCCGCATCGGAAATTTCTTTTTGTTTTTCGCTTATTGCTTTCTCCAGTTCCTCCTTGGAGTATCCCTGGATAATATCTTCTTCAGGGATAAACTCTATAAAGTCTTCCGGAATATCCATCCATTCTTCGTCTTCGGGGATCTCCTCTTCCGGCGGAGGGAGTATGTCCCACTGATCATATCCCAGATATGTACGGTACCATATCTCCGGCTGTACAGGTTCTGCTATAGTATTCCCGTCCAGGAGCATAGCTGCCAGCGAAACTCCATCCTCTTTATCCTCAGCTCTTACTTCCAGCAGACAATATACCGGAGTCTGGCTTCGGGCTCCTGTATCATCAAAACCTCCCGCCCAGTTTAAAAATGCTCCCTGTATCAATACGTTCTTTGTGCAGAGGAATCGATAGGGATCCTCCCTGGTTCCGGTTCCCATAAAGGCAACGGCGTTTTCAAAAACTCCCTGATCTTCTGTGTGTTCTCCCTGATCAAGGGAAATATCTTTATACAGCCGCTGATAGACCCCGGATGGTCTGGGAATCTCGGATGTTTCTTCTCCTGGCTGCTGAGGTGATTCCGGATCTGCAGGGTTCTCTGGACCTAATGCTTCTCCCGGATCTGCAGGTGTTTCCGGATCTAACGATTCTCCCGGATCTGCAGGTATTTCCGGATCTAACGATTCTCCCGGATCGGTGGATGTCTCCGGGGCTAAAGTTCCTTCCGGATCGGTGGGTGTTTCCGGATTTAACGGTTCTGACGGGATTACGGGGCTTTCCGGTTCTGACGGGATTACGGGGCTTTCCGGTTCTGGCGGTTCCTCTGAATCCGGAGTCTCTCCTGATCCTGTAATATCCCCGGATCCCGAAGGATCCTCCTGGTCTGATACGCCGTCTGTTTCTCCGGCCCCATCTTCCTGAAAGAGATTTTCCTGGTCGGCGGGAAGTTCTCCTTCCCCGCTTTCTCCGGCCGGCTGCTCCAGGCCCTGCTCTGCCGCCGTCTGGGCTGCTGTCGGATCGGTATCCTGTATACTGCCTAAAAATTCCACCTGGTACTCTTCTGTCCGGGATACTGCCTGGGCCTTATCTTTTTTCAGTTTTTCCAGTTCCTGTTCCAGTCCTTTTTTCTTTACCTCCAGCTGCTGCCGGGTCAGTTTCTCCATCTCGAGATCAATATTTACCAGGGTCATATCATAAGAAAGCAGAGGATCCCCTTTCTTCACCTCCTGCCCCTCCTGGACATGCACTGCGGATACGATCTGTTTTTCCTGTAAATGAACCTCCTGTGAAACCTGAGAAGCTATAGTCCCATCCAGACTGGCGCCGCTCTGCCAGATACTCTGGGAAAGATCTGATACCGGATAGACATCTACCTGGGAACTTCTGAGATTTTGTCCAAGATACCAGGCTCCTATTCCCAGCACTCCAATACTGGCCGCTGTGATCACAATAGTCTTTTTCTTTATTTTCATATCTTTCCCCCTATAATTCCGGCGAACTGTTTTCCCCTTCTGCAGACTCCTGGGGTATTTCCTCCTGAGGCATCTCTTCCTCCGTTATATCCTGGGTTCCTTCCGGTATATCCCCGGTCTCCTCCGGCAGTGCTTCTTCCGGTATATCTCCATCTAAGGGAGTCTCCTCTCCGGAAGATTCCTCCATATCCCCTGCATAAGCCTGGGAAGGATCATGAGTAGTCTTCATCCCTTCCTCCAGAAATTCCTGAGGATAGGCCACATAATCTCCGCTCTCTACTCCATCCTCGATCTTATACTGCATCATCTCCTGATCATAGGTTCCAAGTACCACTGTCCTCTTTTCCAGGGCCCCATCCTTTTCCACCCATACATAAGGTTTCTTGTTCAGGTCCGCGATAAAAGCTTCATTCAGCCACACGCCAGGTTCTCTCTGAGACAGTCCCGTGTCATGCTCGATATAGACATGCTGTCCCAGCAAAAGTCCCTGGGAAGACTCCAGATCTACATAAAAAGGATAAGAAGTGGACGTAGTCTGACCGCTGTCTTCTGTCCCCATGGAATAATACATGCTGCTGGTATTATTTTGAGGGTTCTTGGTATCTACCGCTGTATAGGTTCCTGTCCACACCTGGTCTTCATTTACTCTGGAACGTACCACTGCCGGGCTTCCCTCTGTGATCTCTCCGATATTCTGCTCGTTGACCCGGCCCTTGACCCTGTATTCTCCTGTCGCCAGAATCGTGATAAAGGCCTGGCTGGAAGAATCTCCGTACATATTCGCTCCTGTCTGATCCTGATTCTGAACAGACTTCACCACGCCTTTCATCTCACTGGTAACGGTGGAATTATCAATCTGGCTCTGGATCCGATTGATCTCTACTTCCTTGGCCTTTCTGTCATATTCGCTTTTTTTCAGATCCATCTGGGCGCTCTGGATCTGTGTGGTATAGGAAAACTGCTCTTCCTCAGGGGCATCCTTTTTTTCCTTCTCCAGCTGCTGGATCTGAGCCTGGAGATTTGTCATCTCACCGGCCGCCCTCTCTAATTCCAGCTTTGCCTGCTGGATATCCATTTCCAGAGATGCGGTATCGTATGTAAAAAGAGGGGTTCCTACCTCTACGTCATCTCCCGCCTTTACCAGGACCTCTTTGATCTCCCTGTCTGAATCTTTCTGGATCTCCAAAGTTTTCTGAGACTCCACGACTCCTGCCAGGCGCTGGGTTCCTGACATATCATTCATAGAAGACACACTCATTACATAGGCCAGATCTTCTGTCTGCTTTCCGCCGGAACTCCGAATGAAGAAAATCCCGGCTGCCAGTCCTCCTATACAGATCGCTCCACAGACTCCGCCGATAATCTTATACTTTTTGTCCATATAAACCTCTTTTCTTTTTCCAAAATTTCTGAATTGTTCCTGATATTCCTGCGCAATATCCTACCGCTAACTTTTATCTTTCCACTTTTTCTCAGTATATCAGAAAACTCTTCTTGTGTCCTGAAATATTTATTAAATTTTAAAGTAATTTTTTAAGAATTTCTTTCGGATATATATAAATAATAAAATATGTCGAAAAATACAGAACTTTGTCTATAAACGGCGAAATAGGATTTTTTTCGTTGAAAATAGAGTTAATTTGTTGGTTCTTTGGTATGCTGTATGCAGCCTGAGAAAGGAGTGTTTCTATGAAGAAAACCGAATCCTTAATTCGCCGTCTTGGTATCTGCTCCGTATACCGTGGTTACTATTACCTTGTCTATGCTGTAGAACTGGTCCTCAGTGATGAAGAGTATCTCCTCTATATGACCAAACGGCTCTATCCTGACATCGGGAAACACTTCCACACATCTGCATCCAATGTAGAACGGTCTATCCGCACCATCGTTACGATCTGCTGGAATGAAGGAAACCGGGAACTGTTAAATCACATCGCCGGATATCAGCTTCTCCGAAAGCCTACTACAGGAGAATTCATATCGATCCTGGCCTTTCACCTGAAAATACAGGGCGGATAAAGAGCCGGTATCTGGCGGTTGCATGTTTTTTCCAACTCTGTTAAAATGGGAAAGGGTTATGAGCTTACGGTCTCATCCGATTCTAGCAATTGTATCAGGAGAAAAAATATGCATTTAAAAAAGACGAAAGTTCTCCTGGGGGTCATTATGTCCGGGATATTCCTTCTGGGCGGATGTGCCTCCAAAAGTGAACGCTCTGCCAGAGAATCTGTGGTACAGGAGCTGGAGAAACTGCAAAGTTCTGATAGTCAGACGATACAGAATACCATAGACACCCAGCAGCTTCTCTCCTCGTCCCAGTATACAGAGGAAACGGCAGAAGAAATCGGAGATATTTATTCTCTGTTTTATAAAGATTTTTCTTTCAAAATTAAAAAAGTAACCGTAGATGAAGATAAAGGCACAGGCAAAGCAGTTACTACCCTGACCACCATCGATGCCTGTAACCTGGCAAAAGACTATTCTCTGTCTCTGCTCGAAAAACAGGTGGAGTCAGAAGCTGATCCGGAAGAAGTGAAATTTTCACTTAATGATTCCTGTATTCTGCTGAAAAAACTACTGGAAGAAAATGATTACGGCACAGAAACTTCTGAAGCAGAAATTTCCCTGAAAAAAGAAGGAGATTCCTGGAAGGTAATCCATACCTCAAAGCTGGACAGTCTGCTCACCGGAAATTTTGCTTCTTATATGTCTGATTCCCGTCTTCTGTCTCCATCAGAGATCGTAGACGCACATTTTAGTACTATTAAAGGCTTCGGCGATGAACAGCTGATCACTTACCTTTCACTGGACCAGCTTGTGGACACAGACGATTCCTATAACCATTCCCTGGCAGCAGCCATCGGTGAACAGATCCGCAGATCCTTTGACTATGAGATCACAGGAGAAGACCAGGAGGACAGCCAGGCTGATGTTCAGGTTTCCATTACAAGTCCTGATTTTGAAAGTATTCTGTCTTCTTATCAGGAGAAGCTTACCCAGTGGCTGCAAACCTCGGAATCCCTTTCCGACGGGGCTCAGGGAAGACGTGAAAAAGAAAGATCCCTGCTGCTCTCCTGCATTGAAGAAAACGAAGCTGCCGTTTCCAAAGATATTACTGTTCATCTCTATAATGACGGAATTAACTGGAAGATCCAGATGGATTCCGATATTGCCGGGGCTGTATTTGGGGATATCCCCTCGGCTATCGGCTCCGTATCCCAGGATATAGAGTCAAATACTCCGATGCAAGCATACGGGGCATCAAACTAGCAGCAATGCAAGCATGGGGGTATTTGACTCTCGCGGGAATAAAAAGAGTGGAAGAAACAAAAAAGACCAGAAATGTAATCTCTCTGCATTTCTGGTCTTTTTGTTTTATTTCCGGTCTTATTCTTCAGTTTCTTTTGGTTCTTCTTTCGCCACTACTGCGATTCCCAGCTCCTCAAGCTGTTTTGGATCTACCACATCCGGAGCCTCTGACATGAGACAGGAGGCATCTTTCACTTTCGGGAAAGCGATCACATCCCGGATAGAATCCTCTTTTGCCATGAGCATGACCAGACGGTCCAGACCATAAGCCAGTCCTGCATGAGGGGGCACGCCGTATTTGAAAGCGTCCAGAAGGAATCCGAAACGTTTGTAGGCCTCTTCTTTTGTAAATCCGAGGACCTCAAACATTTTTTCCTGGATATCATCCTGGAAGATACGGACAGAACCGCCGCCGATCTCATTTCCGTTAAGGACGATATCGTAAGCTTTTGCCCGGACTCTTCCCGGATCAGAATCAATATACTGTAAATCTTCCTCCATAGGCATGGTGAAAGGATGATGCATAGCCACAAAACGGTTTTCTTCTTCTGACCACTCCAGAAGAGGGAATTCTGTGATCCATACAAACTTGAATTCGTTCTTGTCCAGAAGTTCCATCTGTTTTGCCAGTTCCAGACGAAGGGCTCCCAGCACATCCCAGACCAGTTTGGTCTTGTCTGCCGCAAAGAGGAGAAGGTCTCCGTTTTCTCCATTCATAGCCTGGATAAGGGCGGTCATTTCCTCTTCCTTCATGAATTTTGCAAAGGAAGATTTCACTGTGCCGTCCTGGCCGATAGCAATATAAGCCAGTCCTTTTGCACCATATCCTTTTGCGAATTCTACCAGCTTGTCGATCTTCTTTCTTGGCATAGCTCCCTGTCCCTTGGCATTAATACCGCGGACGCTTCCGCCATTTTCCAGAGCGCCTTTAAACACAGCAAAATCACAGTCTTTCACTACGTCGGATACATCAGTAAGCTCCATGCCGAAGCGGATATCCGGTTTGTCGGAACCAAAGCGGTCCATAGCTTCCTGCCAGGTCATTCTCTGGATCGGAAGGGAAACCTCCACACCCAGAACTTCCTTAAAGAGGAATGCCAGCATCCTTTCATTTACATCGATCACATCATCCACGTCTACAAAAGACATCTCCATATCGATCTGTGTAAACTCCGGCTGGCGGTCTGCTCTTAAGTCCTCATCTCTGTAACATCTTGCCAGCTGGAAGTACCGGTCATAGCCGGAGCACATGAGCAGCTGTTTAAAGATCTGGGGAGACTGAGGAAGAGCATAAAAACTTCCCGGATGTACACGGCTGGGCACCAGATAGTCTCTGGCTCCTTCAGGAGTGCTCTTGATAAGGGTGGGAGTCTCGATCTCCAGGAATCCTTCCTCTGCCAGGAACTGACGCACCAGAGTAGACACTCTGGAACGAAGGATCATATTTCTCTGAAGATCCGGTCTTCTCAGATCCAGATAACGGTATTTCAATCTTACTTCTTCTCTTGTCTTGCTGTTTTCCTCAATAGGGAAAGGCGGAGTCTGGGCTTCTGACAGGATCCTCAGCTCTCTGGCCCGTACCTCGATCTCTCCGGTAGCCAGATTTGGGTTCACCGCGCCGGAACGGGCCTCTACCCGTCCTACAACGGCAATGACAAACTCGCTTCTCAGCTTTCCTGCCTTTTCAAACACTTCCTGGTCGATCTCTCCGTTTTCAAAGATCACCTGCATGATACCTGAACGGTCTCTCAAATCTACAAAAACGATCCCGCCCTTATTTCTGCTTTTCTGCACCCAGCCCATAAGGGTCACAGTGCTTCCAATATCTGCTTTTGTCACTTCCGCGCATCTGTGGCTTCTTTTCAGCCCCTTCATTGATTCTGCCATGACATAAATCTCCTTCTCTGTTCCTTTTAGTCGTTATATACTTCCTCGATCACGCTGTAGCCTTCGCTGGCAAGCTGCTCTTTCTGGAATTTTTTATTTTTCTTGGCGTATACGATATTAACGCTCTGTCCTTCCTGACGCTCTTTGGCCGCTTTCTTCATAACTTCCAGAAGTTTCTCCTGGGAAAGCTTTTTATCCAGAAGATATGCCTTCTTTTCTTTTGTTCCGGGAACTTTAAAGCCTTTCTCCATAAGGAGCATGACAATACGCTCAAAACCGATAGAAAATCCTGTGGCAGGTGTAGGAGTGCCTGTAAATTTGCCGATCATCTCGTCATAGCGGCCGCCGCCTCCTACGCTTCCGGAAAATCCGTCAATAGAAATCTCAAAAATAGGGCCTGTATAATAGGACATGCCTCTTACTAAAGTAGGATCAAATTCCAGGGTAAAGTTGGCGGTTTTTGCCTCCATGACACACTGGATAATAGTGGTCAGGTCATCCGCCACCTTGGGATCCAGGAAGCCTTCCAGTTTTTCCTTGCAGTATTTTACTCCGTCTATGCCGGAGCCCATGGTCTTAAAGAGATCCAGATATTTCTCCACACTCTCTTTTGCAAAGCCGGCTTCTTCCAGCTCTGCTGCCACGCCTTCCATGCCGATCTTGTCCATCTTATCCAGAATGATAAATACCTGGGTAAAGGAGTCTTCCGGAAATCCGCTGTAAGCAGCCATAGCTTTCAGGATCCTTCTGTCGTTGATACGGATGGTAAAGCTGTCAAAATCCAGTTTTCCAACCAGTGTAGAGGTTGCCAGGATCACATCGATCTCTGCCAGGAAAGTAGGATCTCCCAGGATATCGATATCACACTGCATAAACTGACGGAAACGGCCTCTCTGAGGACGGTCTGCACGGAATACATTTCCTATATGCAGGGCCTTAAAAGGCTGGGGCAGCTCATTGGCATTGTTGGAATAGAAACGGCACAGAGGCACGGTAAGGTCATAGCGGAGTCCGCTGTCCACCAGATCATCCTGGGATTTTGCCTCTTCGATCTTTAACTTTTCCCCTCTTTTCAGGATCCGGAAAATAAGCTTTTCGTTGTCTCCCCCCTGTTTGCTGGTCAGGTTCTCGATGTGTTCCACACAGGGAGCTTCCATGGAAGTAAATCCAAACTGTTTGTAAGTATCCTTGATCAGCCCGATCACATAGTCACGGATCTCCATCTCCTTGGGCAGGATATCTTTCATACCTGTCACTGGTTTTTTCTTTAACTGCATTGTTCTGTTCTCCTCTCTTTTTCCTGGTCTCCCATATGGACCACTTTCATAAATGCAAGAAATACCTGCATATCAAAATTTTTGATCTCATCTATCATCAGCCGTATAGCTGTCTCCGGATCAAAAGCTTCCCGGTAGGGTCTTTTCTCCGTAAGAGCCGCATAAGTGTCGCAGACTCTCAGGATCCGGCTTCCCAAAGGGATCTCATCTCCCTGAAGATTCTGGGGATAACCGCTTCCATCATAATTTTCATGATGATAATAGATACTCTCCAGCACAAAACTGGAATATCCCCGGTTTACAAGGGCTTCGCATCCCAGCTGAGGGTGCCGGCGGACATATTTGATCTCCTCTACTACCAGAGGGTTCTCTTTGCCGGACACATATCTGGAAAGCCGCAGTTTTCCGATATCGTGAAGGACTCCCGCCAGGGCCAGCTCATAGCACTGATCCTTTGGCAGGCCCATGACCTCGCCTACCTGGTAAGCCAGATTGCTCACTGCAATGCCATGGTTGATCACCGATATCAGATCATAGTCGATCATCTTCAAATTTCTTTCAGCCATGTGTCAATCCCGACCTTTTTCCGTTGAATCATCTCGTCAATGCGGTTTATGTAATTGGTCACATCCTTTACATTTTCCGCTCTTTCTATCCGTTCTCCGTTCTGGAAGACAAATTTAGTGGAGGCTCCGGCTCCCGCCGCCATGATAGATTGTTTCTCCTCCATCATTAGTATATTGTAAATTCCCGCTTTGTCAACTTTTGCAAAGCCGGTATTTTCCAGATTTCCGCACATATTTTTCTGGCGGTAGAGATAATAAGGCCCCATTCCCATCTCATAGGCATATTTCATAGCCATATCCATGATCTCCTGATTATTCTCAAAAGTCATTTCCTGATACTGGTCACGGAAAATGTTCAGTCTGGCCGCCCGTTTTACTGCAAGGGAATGGACGGTAAGGCTGTCAGGAGCCAGCCTTTTCACTTCTTCCAGAGTATGTTCCACATCTGCCTTATGTTCTCCGGGAAGACCTACGATCAGGTCCATATTGATATTGTCAAATCCACAGTCCCGGGCCAGCTCAAAGGCTCTGACTGTATCTTCCACCGTATGCCTTCTACCAATGATCTCCAGAGTCTTCTGGTTCATAGTCTGGGGATTGACAGAGATCCTGGTCACAGGGAATTCCCGGATAGCCATAAGTTTTTCTCTGGTGATACTGTCCGGTCTGCCTGCCTCAATGGTATATTCTGAAATATCCTTTACCGGAAATCTCTCCTGGATATGTCCCAGGAGCCGCCGAAGCTGATCCGGTTCCAGGGTAGTGGGGGTTCCCCCTCCGATATAAATGGTATTTAACGGCCTGTCCTTCATAGCCTGGGAGATGAAATCCAGCTCTTTTAACAGTGCGGTGAGATAATCCTCTACCCGGTCCCTCCATTTTTCCAGAGGGGAGGAACTGAAAGAACAATATAAACAGATACTTGGGCAGAAGGGAATTCCCACATACAGACTATATCCCCTCTTATAATCTATGTCTTTCAGGATATCCCGCTCCCTGTTGGCTATGGCTATGGCAAGAGCCGTCTTTTCATTGCTGGTGAAATAAGTCTTACGCATAAAGTCTGCCGCCTGGGCGTTGGTCATACCTTCTTCGATCAGCCCCATAGCGATCTTCACCGGACGGATCCCGGTAAGATTCCCCCAGGGAAGAGTCTGTCCCATCTCCTGTACCAACAATTTATAGAGAATCTGTTTCAGTGTGTTTTTTCTTTTTTTCCGGTCTTCCTTCTCATCATAAGGGGCAGAATCTTCCAGTGTATGTTCCCTGGTATGGACGCCGATCACTACCCGGTCCCCATAAGAAATTGAGACCAGTTTTTCATAGTCTTTCGGTCCTTCCTCCTCCCAGGTGCCATACATCTCTATGTCTTCTTTGGGATAAAAAGCTTTCACCAGTGTATAAGCGTCATATTCAAACTCTTTTTTGTTAAAAGAAATTCCTATCATTTCTTACTGTCTCTTCTCATATTTTCTTTTTATAAGTATGGATTCTGAGCCTTCTCAAAGGCAGCGTCGGTCTCTTCTCCATGTCCGGGATATATCTGTGTATCCCCGGGCAGAAGCTCAAAAAGCCGGTGAAGGCTGTCCCTCATCTGGCTCATGCTTCCCGTAGGCAGATCCGTCCTGCCGCAGGAACAGCAGAAAACCGTATCCCCTGACATACAGACTTTCTCATCTTTCAGCCAGTAACAGCAGGATCCGGATGTATGGCCTGGAGTATGGAGTACAGTGACAGAAAAACCGGCCAGGAGTTCTTCCTGTCCGTCTTCCAGCCAATGATCTGCTTTCACGGTATAGGGCTTTCCTGACCATGCTCCGGAAAGATTCCACATAGGATCCGCCAGAAGTTTCTCCTCGGCCTTTGGGGCATAAACAGGGATCTTATAATGTTCCCTCAGTTCATTAGCCGCGCAGATATGGTCGTAATGTCCATGGGTAAGAAGGATTCCCACCGGTCTGCCTTCCAGTTTTGCAAGGGCAGCTTTGATCCGTTCTTCCTGGGCTCCCGGATCTACGATGAGGATCTCGGCCGTTTCTTTATTTTTCAGAAAATAGCAGTTGGTCTGTACCGGACCAACTACGATTCCCCGCAATATCAGATTTTTCATTTTTCTTTATCTCCCTCATCCTGCATTCCGCTCAATATCTTTGACACTTTCGATCTGGCGGATCTTTTCAATAATTCCATTTAATTCTTCCTTGCTGGCTACTTCAAAGGAGATATTGATAGTGGCCATTCCCTGCTTGCTGGTTCTTGTATTCAGGGCAGAGATATCAATCTTTCTCTCGGTAAAGATCTTGGAAATATCTACGATCAGGCCGGTACGGTTGTAGGCATATACATTCAGTTCTGCCATATACCGCTCACCCGCTGTATTCTCCGGCGCCTGCCACTCAGCGTCAATGAGACGGTGACGGTCTTCCTCGGACATATTAATCACATTGATACAGTCTGTCCGGTGGATGGTCACTCCTCTTCCCCGGGTAACGTATCCTACGATCTCATCTCCGGGAATAGGGTTGCAGCATTTGGAGAACCGTACTGCCACATCATGGATCCCCTTGACTACAATGCCTCCCTTGACTTTACCGATATGGAGCTTTTCTTTGTTGTCGGCAGCAGCTTCCAGCACTTTCTCGTCTGTCAGCTCTGCCTTATGTTCCTTGTTATAAGCTTCCTGGAGCTTGTTGATCACCTGGCCTTCCTTCAGGCCTCCATGGCCCAGAGCCGCCAGAACAGAATCCCAGTCCCGGAAACCATATTTTTTCATAACTGCTTCCTGATATTTGGGCTTCAGGATATTGCCCAGGGTAATTCCTTTTACTTTTGCATACTGGACCAGCATATCCTTACCCTTCAGGATATTGTCCTCTTTTAATTCCTGTTTGAACCACTGGTTGATCTTGTTTTTGGCCTGGGTGCTCTTTACCACCTTCAGCCAGTCACGGCTGGGGCCTTTGGAGTTCTGAGAAGTAATGATCTCTACCTGATCTCCGTTTTTGATCACATATTCGATAGGTACAAGTTTTCCGTTTACTCTGGCTCCTACCATCTTATTTCCTACTGCACTATGTACATTATAGGCAAAATCAATAGGGGTAGAGCCGTTTGGCAAAGTTTTTACATCTCCCGCAGGAGTGAAACAATACACGCTTTCTGAAAACAGGTCCAGATCGCTTTTTAAAAGACTTAAAAATTCTTTATTATCGGACATGTCTCTCTGCCATTCCAGAATCTGGCGGAGCCAGTTCATTTTTTCCTCCTCTGACTGAGAGACCGTTGTTTTTCCGTTATTGTTGGATACTTCTTTATACTTCCAGTGAGCGGCGATACCATACTCAGCCGTTCTGTGCATTTCAAATGTACGGATCTGGATTTCAAAAGGCTGACCGTTTGGACCGATCAGTGTGGTGTGCAGAGACTGATACATATTCGGCTTCGGCATAGCAATGTAGTCCTTGAAACGTCCCGGGATCGGTTTATACATCTCATGTATGATCCCCAGGGCCGCATAACAGTCTTTCACTGTATCTACAATGATCCGCACCGCGAACAGATCATAGATCTGGTCCAGGGTCTTATCCTGATTTACCATTTTTTTGTAAATGCTGAAGAAGTGCTTGATCCTGCCGTCGATCTGGGCATGGATCCCGGCGTTGTCGATATGCTGCCGGACCTCTCCCACGATCTGATCGATGAAAGCCTGACGTTCGCTTCTTTTCAGATTGATCTTTTCCACCAGATCATAATAGACTTCCGGTTTCAGATATTTCAGTGAAAGATCATCCAGCTCGATCTTTACCTTGGAAATACCCAATCTCTGAGCAATGGGAGCGTAAATATCCATGGTCTCTCTGGCCTTTTCCTTCTGCTTGGCAGGAGGCATATATTTCAGGGTCCGCATATTGTGGAGCCGGTCCGCCAGTTTGATAAGGATGACCCGGATGTCTTTGGCCATTGCCAGGAACATCTTCCTTAGATTCTCTGCCTGGACTTCTACCTTATCGGCGGAATAGCTTAACTGTCCCAGCTTGGTAACCCCGTCTACCAGCAATTCCACCTCATCCCCGAATTCCTGCCGTATCTCCTCGGATGTCATCACTGTATCTTCTACCACATCATGGAGAAGACCGGCCACAATAGTCTCTTTATCCAGTTCCAGATCCGCCAGGATAATGGCTACACACAGGGGATGTATGATATAGGGTTCTCCTGATTTTCTCACCTGGCCCTTATGGGCGTTGTTGGCGATATTGAAAGCTTTTTCGATCATGGTGATATCCGTGGAAGGATGATATTTTTTCACGCTGGATATCAGCTCATCATACAAAACTTCCGGACTTGTAAAGTCTTCCATTGCCTTCACGCTGGCATCTGCCTTTTTAATCTTCTCTATTTCATCTTTCTGAAGTGTCGATTCTCTTTTTTCTTCCATATGATCCTCACCTGATTTCTATTTGCCTTCATAACGGATTACAGATGCCACGTCATATCCTGCCAGTCTATCCCTTCCTTTCAGTCCTGCAAGTTCCATGAGGAAAATCATCTTCACGACTTTTCCTCCAAGCTTTTCTATCATTTTCGCGGCTGCTTCCACAGTACCGCCGGTAGCGATCAGATCGTCGATGATCACTACTTTCTGTCCCGGTTTCACAGAGTCCTTATGCATCTCCAGGACCGCGCTTCCATATTCCAGATCATAGCTCTGTTCAATGGTCTCTCTTGGAAGTTTGCCTTTTTTACGGATCAATACCAGGGGCTTATGTAAATTGTATGCGATAGGCGCTCCAAAAATAAATCCTCTGGATTCCGCTGCAGCGATCACATCTACATCCACTCCCTCCAGAAGTTTCTGAAGAGAATCCACTGCCAGTTTAAATCCCTCCTCATCCTGAAGAACGCTGGTCACGTCCCGGAAAATAATTCCCTTCTCCGGAAAGTCGGGAATGCTGATGATATAATCTTCAATATTTTTCTTTTCACAACTGCCCATCTTATCTCCATCCTTTTTATATCGAATAATGTCTTTTATCAAATTAATATGTAGATTTTAGTATAACATCTTTTTTTCCTATACGCAAATTTTTTATCGGATATTCTGTATGACCATTTCTATACTGTCCCTTCCCATATAAGAATTGATGGAAGGATAATAGATCATATCCCATTTTTCTTTTTCCTGAAGCCGGCTGGCGAATACATCTCCATCCCCGAACCAGATCCCTTCTGCCCGGAATCCGTGATCATCTGTCAGGTTCATCTTCACTACGTTCCGGTTTTTCCCCAGAATCCGGAAATTCAGCACCTTCATATCTTTCTGGGCAAATACCGGCTTTGTATTTCCTTTTCCGAAAGGTTCCAGAAGGGAAAGCTGGCGGATCAGAGGGATCGTCACATAAGACATAGGCATAGGCACGTCAATGACGATCTTTTCTGTCATGTCATCCTGGGTCAGCGTGCAGTTTTCATTCAGTTTTCTCCGGAAAGCCTCCACATTTTCCTCAGGGAGCGAAAGTCCTGCCGCCATAGGATGTCCCCCGAATTTCGTAAGAAGCTCCTTACATTTCACCAGTTCCTGGAACATATGATAAGCCTCTATGGAACGGCCGGAGCCTTTTACCCCTTCCTCGCCTTTTGTCAGCACGAACACCGGCCGGACATACCGTTCCCGCACCCGGCCGGCGATGATCCCAGCCAGGCTTTCGTGACAATCCGGAAGATAGATGACCAGCACCCGGTCATTTTTCAGATCTGTATGTTCCACCATCTCTACAGCTTCCTCCACCCCTTTTGCTGTCATATCCTTTCTGCTGTCATTTAAATCCTTCAGGTCCTGAGCCAGGGTGGCTGCTCCACTGGGATCTTCCGCCAGAAGAAGCCTTAAAGCTCTCTTGGCTGTGCTCAGCCTTCCGCTGGCATTCATACAGGGGCCGATAACAAAGCCGATATGATAAGCTGAAATTTCCCTGTTTTCCAGATTATTGACACGGATCAGCGCTTTTAATCCTTCGTTTTCCGGATTCTGCAGTCTTCTCAGCCCGTCTTTTACCAGAATACGGTTCTCATCTTTCAGGTCCATCACATCTCCTACTGTGGCGATAGCCGCAAAGGGGATCAGCTCCTCCGTTTCTTTTCCCGGTATTCCCAGCTTCTCGTAAAGGCCCTGGATCACCTTAAAAGCCACCATGGCCCCGCAGATCCCTTTGAAGGGATAAGGACAGCCGGGCTGTTTGGGATTTACAACTGCATCTGCCGGAGGGAGGATACTGCGGATTGTTCCGTCCTCCTCTTCTTCGTAAGGCACCTCATGATGATCTGTCACCAGCACCGTCATTCCCAATTCCTTTGCATAACGGATCTGCTCCCCTGCGCTGATCCCGTTATCGCAGGTGATGATAGTATCAATCCCTGCCTCTGCAGCCAGATCGATCAGTTCCCGGCTGATCCCATAGCCATCCTTGATCCTGTCGGGGATATCCGCATCCACCAGGGCCCCTGCCCTCAAAAGACCTTTCAGCAGTATATAGGTAGAACATACTCCGTCAATATCGTAATCTCCGATGATCCGGATCTTTTTTTTATCCCGGATCTTCTCCATCAGTCTGTCCAGCAGCTCCTCCATTCCTTTCAGTAATTTCCAGGGATGAAGACCGGACAGCTTTCCATGAAGGTAGGTATCGATCTCCTCATCTGTGATCTGATCCCGGTTCCGGATCAATCTGGCGATCACCGGATCAATGCCAAACTTCCGTCCGATTTCCTGAAAATCCGCCCTTTTAGCAGATACTACCCACTTTTCCATAACAAACTCTCCTCTATCTGTCATTTATTATCCTTGTATTATGAATAAGAAGAAGCTGCCGCATGGAACACATATCAGGAATATTTATACATTTTATACGAATTTATCCGGCGCCCTTTGAGGCCATAGGCTCAAAGCAGCGCAGACTGAGCGATAAAATGTGTAAATATTCTCAAGTATGTTCCATGCGACAGCTCCCGCATTTTATTTTTTCGCTTTCTTAAATTTAGTTTTCATCACATACCACATAGCACCTGTCAGGCAGACAGAAGAATATCCGCCGCAGACAATACCTACCATAAGAGGCAGGGCAAATTCCCGGATGGAGGATACTCCCAGCAGGAACAGCATAAAGATACTGATAAAAGTGGTCAATGAGGTATAGATACTTCTGGTCAGAGTCTGGGTAATGCTGGCATTTACCAGTGTCTCCAGCTCCTGATCGTTTTTCACCTTTGTTGACTTCAGGTTCTCTCTGATACGGTCAAAGATAACAATGGTAGCATTAATAGAGTATCCCAGGATCGTCAGCATACAGGCGATAAAGGTATTTCCTACGGAAACCCTTGCCAGCACATAGAAAGCAAATACGATCAGCACGTCATGAAGCAGAGCAAGGACCGCGCTGCTGGCAAAACGGATATCCTTAAACCGGAACCAGATGTAAAAGAGCATCATGATAGCAGCTACGACTACAGACAATACTGCGTCTCTTCTCATTTCACCACTGACAGTAGAAGAAATACTCTCCGATGTGATCTTATCTGCATCTACTCCGAAATCATCTACCATAGCCTGCTCAAGGGCTTCTCTCTGATCTACATTCAGAGTTGAAGTCTTAATGATCACCTGGCTGCTGTCCACTACTTTTGTAGCCTGCACATTTGCATCTCCTGTGATCTCTTCTACCACCGGGATAACCTTGGCATCGATCTCATCCATGGACAGTTCCTCATTAAAGGTAACATTTGTGGAAGTTCCTCCCTGGAATTCCAGACTGTAATTTAAAGGACTGCCTGTTGCCGCATTGTAAGCGATCATACCTACCGGACCTGAAAGGATCAGGATGATGGATATGGTAAAGAATATTTTCCTCTTCTGAAGGAAATGGATAGGCGCTCTTTCTTTGCGCTTGCCGTAAAGCTTCTCATTTCTCACTCCTACCGCATACAGGGCATTGATCAGGAGCCTGGAAATTACCAGAGCAGTAAACATGGAGATCACAATACCAAGGGCAAGAGTCTGGGCAAAACCTTTGATGGTACCTGTACCCAGCCAGTTCAGAACGAAAGCTGCGATCAGAGTAGTGATATTTCCATCAAAGATAGCGGAAAAGGCTTTGTCAAAACCATTTTTCAGCGCTGTCCTCACGCTTCTTCCTGCCGCGATCTCCTCCTGGATACGGGCGTAGATGATAACGTTGGCATCCACAGCCATACCAATAGAAAGGATGATACCTGCAATCCCCTGTAAAGTAAGGGTCAGGTCAAAAGCGTTCAGAGCGATCAGATCCAGACATACATAGATCACCAGAGCTACGCCGGCAACAAAACCCGGAACCCGGTAAACAACGATCATAAACAGGATGATCAGCGCCAGACCGATAGCTGCTGCCAGCACACTGGTAGAAATGGCTTCTTCACCAAGCTGGGCGGCTACCACACTGGAACGCAGCTCGGAAAGTTCCAGGTTCAGACCGCCGATACGGATGGTGGAAGCCAGATTTTCCGCTTCCTGGGCATCTGCCATTCCATCGATCTGGGCCTGGCCGTCTGTAATCTCTGCCCTTACACTTGGGACACTAACAAACTGACCGTCATAGTAAATACCAATGCTGTCCTGTCCATCTTCATAAGCTGTTTTGGTAGCTTCTGCAAATTTATCTTTTCCGGAATCCGTAAGAGTTAAGCTGACCACATTCTCAGTATTATTTCCCAGATCGTCCTGCCCTACCATAGCCTTGGCATCGCTGACGTCTGTACCTGTAAGTACGATCCCGCCGTCTTCCTGGATTTCCTCAATGGATTTTGTCAGTTCATACTCTCCTGTCTGGGTATTCAGAGTATAATTTTCATTTCCCTCTGAGTCTTTGTGAGCAATAAAATACAGGGATCCCGGTTTTCCAAGTTCTTCCAGAATGGTGTTGGCATCGGTCACACCGGGGATTTCCACAACAATACGGTTGTCACCTTCCTGGTAGACCTGTGATTCTGTACTGTACTGTTCTACCCTCTCCTGGAGCTTGTAGATCGTATCTGACATATCTTCTGCACTTGGATGTTTTTCAGAGGCCTGATAAGTGATACTTACGCCTCCTGCCAGGTCCAGACCTGTATTAATGTTTTTTGCGGCTCCTGTTCCTGTAGGACCCCAGCCCACTGCTGATGTAAAGATCAAAAGCGCTGTTACGATAACCGTCAGCACCAGGATCAGTACGCCTCTGCTTTTCTTCATGATTTTTCCCTTCTTTACTGATTATTTTCTTCTGCCTCTTCCGCCTCTGCGGCCTTGAGCATAATGGCACATTCCACTCTTTTTCTCTGAAGCTCACAGCCTATGTCATAGGCATCGTTGATAGAGCCGTGGAAATTATAGGCATTTGCCGCACAGCCGCCGCTGCAGTAGAACTTTGCAAAGCACTTCTGGCATTTTTCCTTTGCGTAAACATTACAGTTCTTGAATTCCTCCCGGATGTCGTCACGCTTTACTCCATCCCATACATTGCCCATCAGGAATTTTTCTTCTCCGACGAACTGATGGCAGGGATATAAGTCGCCCCAGGGCGTTACAGCCAGATACTCCGTACCTGAACCGCAGCCGGAGAGACGCTTATACACACAGGGGCCTCCTGTAAGGTCTATCATAAAATGGAAAAAGTTAAAGCCTTTTCCTTCTTTCTTTCTCTTGATCATCTCCTGTGCCAGTTTATCATATTCTTCACAGATCTTCGGCACATCTTCCTCTCTGATGGCATATTCCTCTTTTTCATCGGCTACTACCGGCTCCACAGAAATCTGGTCAAAGCCCAGGTCTGCCAGATGAAGGACATCCTTTGAGAAATCCAGGTTATGACGGGTAAAGGTGCCTCTGGCATAGTAGCTCTTTTCCCCTCTGCTTTTCGCAAACTTCTGGAATTTCGGGACAACCAGATCATAGCTTCCCGCTCCCTTCCGGAAAGGACGCATATAATCATGGACTTCTTTTCTGCCGTCAATACTGAGGACCACATTAGCCATCTCTTTATTGGCAAATTCCATGATCTCATCATTCAAAAGAACGCCGTTGGTAGTAAGGGTAAAACGGAATTTTTTATTATGAATCTTTTCCTGCTCTCTTCCGTATTCTACCAGACGTTTTACCACGTCCCAGTTCATGAGGGGTTCCCCTCCGAAGAAATCCACTTCCAGATTTGTACGGTTTCCGGAATTGGCAATCAGAAAATCAAGAGCCTGCTTTCCCACTTCATAGGACATCAGGGCTCTTCTGCCATGGTATTCTCCCTCTTCTGCAAAACAGTACCTGCAGGCCAGATTACAGTCGTGGGCGATATGAAGACAGAGCGCCTTGACTACTGTCTGCCTTTCTTTGAAATGTTCAATGGCATTTCTGTAAATATCCTCTGTAAAAAGCATTCCCTGCTCTTTCAGTTCCTGGATCTCCCCAAGAGCCTGATCTATATTTTCTCTGCCATAACCTGCATCTAAAGCCTGATGGATCTCTTCCCGGTCTTTTCCTTCATCTAAAAGTCCGATGATCTCATATACCAGCTCATCCACCACATGTACAGAACCGCTGTTTACATCCAGCACAATGTTATAGCCATTATTTTTATAACGATGAATCACCGTGCTTCCCCTTTCTCTT